>NZ_JBJIEP010000017.1:0-151266 GCF_046557955.1 Shinella agrisoli
CACCGGCCGGGATGCGCATCCCGGCCGGTGCATCCAGTAAACCACACTTCTTCCACACAAGCCCGAGGATGACGGAGAGGAGGAGAGGTTCTCCTTCCGTCAAATGGTGCGGCACAGGTGCCGTTGCCTTTATCGCGATTCTCTCTTCTTGCGTCATCCTCGGGCTTGACCCGAGGATCCGCCCCCACGGCACGGCTGTCAGAACGGCAGATGCGGCGAGGCCAGCGCGTTGGCCAGCATGTCCTCGTACTCGATCTTCGGCACGTCGATCGCCCCGAACGTCTTCAGGTGCTCCGTGGTGAACTGCGTGTCGAGCAGGCGGAAGCCGCGGGTCTTCAAGCGCTCCACCAGATGGACGAGGCAGATCTTCGAGGCGTCCGTGCGCCGGGAGAACATGCTCTCGCCGAAGAAGGCCGCGCCGAGCGAGACGCCGTAGAGGCCGCCGACGAGCCTGTCGCCCTCCCACGCCTCGACGGAATGTGCATGGCCCATCCTGTGCAGCGTCGAATAGAGCGACTTGATCTTCGCGTTGATCCAGGTCGAGGGGCGGTCGGGCGCCATTTCCGCGCAGGAGGCGATCACCTTGTCGAAGGCCGTGTCGAACCGGATGTCGAAGGGTTTCTTGCGGATCGTCTTGGCGAGGCTGCGCGAGACGTGGAACCTGTCGAGCGGGATGACGCCCCGCATTTCCGGCTCGACCCAGAACAGCTCCGGGTCGTCCGCCGAATCGGCCATCGGGAAGAGGCCGATGGAATAGGCGCGCAGGAGGAGGTCCGGGGTGATCTCCGGATGTCGGCTGCGACGCCCCGCCATCGGACCGCCGCCCCTCAGGCGTCGGTCTTGCTGGCCAGGTAATTTTCCAGCCAGTGGATGTCGTAGTCGCCGTTGGCGATGTCCTGGTTGCCGATCAGGTCCTGGAAGAGCGGCAGCGTCGTCTTGATGCCGTCGATGACGAATTCGTCCAGCACGCGGCGCAGGCGCATCATGCATTCGACGCGGGTGCGGCCGTGCACGATGAGCTTGCCGATCAGGCTGTCGTAGTAGGGCGGGATGCGATAGCCCTGATAGGCGCCCGAATCGACCCGCACGCCGAGGCCGCCGGGCGCGTGGAAGTGCGTGATCGTGCCCGGCGAGGGAACGAAGGTGCGCGGGTCTTCCGCATTGATGCGGCACTCGATGGCGTGGCCGGAAAAGACGATGTCTTCCTGGCGCACCGAGAGGCCGGCGCCGGAGGCGACGCGGATCTGCTCGTGCACGAGGTCGATGCCGGTGATGGCCTCGGTGATCGGGTGCTCCACCTGCAGGCGGGTATTCATCTCGATGAAGTAGAACTCGCCGTTCTCGTAGAGGAATTCGACCGTGCCGGCGCCGCGGTACTTCAGCTTCTTCATGGCATCGGCGCAGATCTGGCCGATCTTCATGCGCTGCTCGACATTGAGCGCCGGGGAGTTCGCCTCTTCCCAGACCTTCTGGTGGCGGCGCTGCAGCGAGCAGTCGCGCTCGCCGAGATGCACGGCATTGCCCATGCCGTCGCCGACGACCTGGATCTCGATGTGGCGCGGCTTGCCGAGGTATTTTTCCATGTAGACGGCGTCGTTGCCGAAGGCGGCGAGCGCCTCGGACCGGGCCGTCGAGACCGCCTCCTCGAGGTCGGCCTCGCTCCTTGCGACCTTCATGCCGCGCCCGCCGCCGCCGGCGGTGGCCTTGATGAGCACGGGAAAGCCGATCTTTCGGGCGACGTCCAGCGCGTTCTCCGGCTTCACCTCGCCGTCGGAGCCCGGAACGACCGGGATGCCGAGCGCTTCCGCCGTCTTCTTGGCGGTGATCTTGTCGCCCATGATGCGGATGTGCTCCGCGGTCGGGCCGATGAAGGTTATGCCGTGCGCATCGAGGATTTCCGCGAACTTGGCGTTCTCCGACAGGAAGCCGTAGCCCGGATGCACGGCGTCGGCGCCGGTGATCTCGCAGGCGGCGACGATCTGGTGGATGTTGAGGTAGCTCTCGCGCGAGGGCGGCGGGCCGATGCACACGCTCTCGTCGGCAAGGCGCACATGCATGGCGTCGGCATCCGCCGTCGAATGCACGGCAACCGTGGCGATGCCCAGCTCCTTGCAGGCCCGAAGGACCCGGAGGGCGATTTCGCCGCGGTTGGCGATGAGGACTTTGGAGATCATTGGGTCCGCCTTATTCGATGACGATCAGCGGTTCGCCGTATTCGACGGGGCTTGCGTCCTGCACGAGGATTTCCGTGACCTTGCCGGAGCGCGGCGCGGGGATCTGGTTCATCGTCTTCATGGCTTCGATGATGAGGATGGTCTGGCCTTCCTTGACCGCCGCGCCGACCTCGATGAAGGGGCGGGCGCCCGGCGCCGGGGCGAGGTAGGCGGTGCCCACCATCGGCGCCGTCACGGCATTCTTGTTGCTGCGCGCGTCGGCGGCCGGGGCGACGGCGGCGGAGGCCGTGGTTGCGGGCGTCGCGCTGACGGCGGCAACCGGGGGAGCGACCGGAGCCTGGACATAGTGCGGGGTGCCGGCACGCGAGACGCGGATCCGCAGGTCGTCCTGCTCCACTTCGATCTCCGTCAGGTCCGTCTCGGTGAGGATGTTGGCGAGATCGCGGATCAGAGCCTGATCGATGCCGTGTTTCTTGTCAGCCATGGAAATGAGCCTCTGGTTCTTCTTATTTCGTGATGGACGAGAGCGCATGAAGCGCAAGGACGTAGCTGTGCGCGCCAAAACCGCAGATGACACCCTTCACGGCGGGCGCGATCATCGACTTGTGGCGGAATTCCTCGCGTGCATGCACGTTGGAAAGGTGCAGTTCGACCACCGGCACCTTGACGGCGCGGATGGCGTCGGCGAGGGCGATCGAGGTGTGGGTATAGGCGCCGGCATTGATGGCGACGCCGGCGGCGGCCTCGCCGGCCTCGTGGATCCAGTCGATGAGGTCGCCTTCGTGGTTGGACTGGCGGAACTCGACGGCAAAGCCGAGCTTCTCGCCCTCCGCCTTGCACAGCGCCTCGATGTCGGCGAGCGTCTGGCCGCCGTAGATACCCGGCTCGCGCTTGCCGAGCGCGTTCAGGTTGGGGCCGTTGAGCACGAAAAGGGTTGGAGCCATTCGCAATTCCGCATGCTGGATAGAGGACTACCTATAGACCGGCGGTTTCCGCAGGGAAAGCCCCAAGGGCAAGGGCTTTTCCGGTCGAAAGGGGCGATGTCCACAAGCAGCGCAGGCTGAACATGACCGGCATGGCAAGAAGATGACGGCCGTCAGCAGGTCGCCTTGCCGCAGGCGCGCACATTGGCGATCTTTTCGCGCAGGTCCTCGGCGCCGACGGCTCCGAACACCATTTCCTGGCCGAGCACGTAGGAGGGCGTGCCGGTGATGCCGAGATCGTTGGCCAGCGAATAGGCCTGGCGAACGGCGTCGTCATGCGGCTTTTCGGCCATGGTCTTGCGGATGTCGGCCTCGGAAAGTCCCATGCCGGCGGCGAGCGCGATGGCGCTTTCTTCCGTCGCACGGCCTTCGCTGCCGAGCAGCGCCCTGTGGAACTCGCCGTACTTTTCCGGGGCAAGGTCGCGCACCGCGGCGCTCACCTTGTGGGCGGCGAGCGAATCGGGGCCGAGGATCGGCAGCTCCTTCAGCACGAAGCGCACCTTCTTGTCCTCCTTCAGGATGTCGTCCATGTCGGAGAGGGCGCGCTTGCAGTAGCCGCAGTTGTAGTCGAAGAACTCGACGATGGTGACGTCGCCCTGCGGGTTTCCGAGCGCGATGTCGTAGGGCGAGGCGAAGATCGCCTTCTCGTTGTCGGTGATGGCGCTCTTGGCCTTGGCCTGCTGCTGTTCTTCCTGCTTCTTCTGCAGGGCTTCCTGCACCTCTATGAGGATTTCCGGGTTCTCGACGAGGTATTCCTTGATGAACTCGCCGATCTCCTTCTTCTGCGCATCGTCGAGGGCGAGAGCGGGAAGGGGGGCTGCGGCCGCAATGGTGAGAGCGACGGTGGCCGCAAGCTTCGTCTTGAATGTCATGTCTGTCCTGTCCTCGTCGTGATGCGCCGCTGAAGTGCCATTGGCGGCGCCCGCGCGTCAATGCCGGACGCGGCGCGGGCGGGCGCTTTCAACGACCTTATGGTCGGCGTCACGCAAACGATAGGGCAAAAGCGGCGGATTTTCGGCCCTCGCGGGATTGTGAATGCACACACCTTGCGTCAGGAAGGCGTCGGCGGGAAGCCTGTCGCGATCGGTCGGATTCGCTCCGCGCGCTTCGGGTGTTCTATCTCCCGCATGCCGTTGTCGCCGACCCGTCGAGGCTATCGCGCGACACGTTTTGGAAACCGGAAGGCAAGCCCATGAAACTCTCCCGCCGCGGCGCCGTCGAACCCTTTCACGCCATGGACGTGCTCGCCGAGGCGACCAGGCGCCGGGCCGCAGGCCGTCCCGTCATCTCCATGGCCGTCGGCCAGCCCGTGCACCCCGCGCCGGACGCGGCGCGCGCGGCGGCCCGCCGGGCGCTGGAGATCGGCCGCATCGGCTATACCGATGCGCTCGGCCTTCTCTCGCTCCGCCGCGCCATTTCGGAATTTTACAGAAGCCGTCACGGCGTTTCGGTCGATCCCGGCCGCATCGCCATCACCACGGGCTCCTCGGCGGGCTTCAACCTCGCCTTCCTCGCGCTGTTCGACGCCGGCGACCGCGTCGCCATCGCGCGTCCCGGCTACCCCGCCTATCGCAACATTCTCGCCGCGCTCGGCATCGAGACGGTGGAGATAGAGGTGAACGCCGCGAACGGCTTCACGCTGACGCCGCAGGCCCTTGAGGCGGCGGGCCGCATCGACGGCGTGCTTCTCGCCAGCCCCGCCAACCCGACCGGCACGGTGACGGGGCGGGCCGATCTCGCGGCGCTTTCCGCCTATTGCCGGGAGAACGGCATCGCCTTCATCTCGGATGAGATCTATCACGGCCTCACCTTCGTCGGGCAGGAGGCGACGGCGCTGGAATTCGGCGAGGAGGCGGTGATCGTCAATTCCTTCTCGAAATATTATTGCATGACCGGCTGGCGGATCGGCTGGATGGTGCTGCCGGAGGCGCTGGTGCGCCCGGTCGAGCGAATCGCCCAGAGCCTCTACATCTCCGCGCCGGAACTGTCGCAGATCGCCGCCGAAGCCGCGCTCGGCGCGGAGGCGGAGCTGAACGTCTATCGCGACGCCTACCGCGTGAACCGCGACTTCCTCGTCAGGCGGCTGCCGGAACTCGGCTTCTCCATCGCCTCGCCCATGGACGGCGCCTTCTATGCCTATGCGGATGTCAGCCGTTTCACCAACGACAGCATGGCCTTCGCCCGCCGCATGCTGGCCGAGACCGATGTCGCCGCGACCCCCGGCATCGACTTCGACCCGAAGGACGGCCATCATACCATGCGCTTTTCCTATGCCGGCTCCTTCGAGGAGATAAGCGAGGCGGTCGACCGCCTCGCCGCATGGCTCGCCTGACAGCGGAAAGCGTTTCCGTTTCAGGATGTTGCGGCCGGAAACGGAATCGGATCTTGAGGGAGCTGAATCGCTTTCTCAGACGCGGTTTATGGAAACGCCGCCATCGGCGAGCATCGCCGTTCCGGGGAAGGGCGGAGCCACCCGATTCCGGTGCGCGAGGAAAAGGCTGGAGTGGCGGCAGGCCAAAGAAAAGCCCGGTTAAGACCGGGCCCCAGCGTATCGGCGAACCTTGCCCAAGCACGCCGTCATCCGCGGGCTTGACCCGAGGATCCATTCTTTTCAAAGGCTTATGGATGGCCGGGTCAGGCCCGACCATGACGAAGGAGAAGCTGGGCGGACCTTGTCGGCAGTAGAAGGCCCGGTCGAGACCGGGCCTTTGAACTGCGGTTGCTGGCCGGCTCTTAGAAGAAGCCGCGGCGCTGCCACCAGCCGCCCTTCTTGGGCTTGTCCTGTTCGTCGTCCGGCGCGCTTTCCTTGGCGCCCGACGACTTGACCACCGGCTCGGACGCGATCTTGCTGATGTCGCGGTTGGCGCGGGCGGGCTTGGCCGGCTCTTCGAGATCGGCGGATGCCTGCTCGGCGTCCGGTTCGACGGGCGTTGCCTCTTCCTCGGCGGCAGCCGGAGCGGGCTGCGCTTCGATTTCGCTGCGGACGACCTCGTCGGTCACGGGCTCCTCGACGGCCTCGGCCTTGGCACGGCTGCGGCGGGCGCGCTTCGGCTTGGCGGGGGGAGCCGCCTCTTCCGCGACGGCTTCCGCCGGTGCCTCTTCGGCAGCGACAGCCACTTCGGCAACCTCCGCCTCGACGGCCGCGACCGCGTCGCCGTCTTCCGCATCATCGGCCTCGCCGTTCTCGGCGCCGGCTTCGACCGTGCCGTCCTCAGGGCGGTTGCGGCGGCCGCCGCGCTTGCCGCGACGGCGGCGCTTGCGGCGCTGCTCGGACGTCTCGCCGGCCTGTGCCTGCGAGGTTGCATCCGTGCCTTCCTCGCCCTCGGCCTCGTCGTCGTCGAGCACATCCTCGTCGCCGGCCTGCTCGCCGCCGAAGGAGGCGGTGTCCGTGCCTTCGCCGTTCTCGCGGCCACGGCCGCGACGGCGGCGGCGGCGCTTGCGCTTGCGGCCGTTCTCGTCGGAGGAGGACGGCGAGCCCTGCGCGGCGGCGGGACGGGCCTCTTCCTCTTCCTCGTCGATCTCTTCCTCGATCACGACGTCGTCGTCTTCCGGCTCGGGCTCGAAATGCAGGATCTGATCGATCCTGACCGGGTTCTCGACGGGTTCGCCGCGGTCGATGGCGAAATGCTGCGCGCCGACATGGGCGTCCGCCTCGATGATGATGGCGACGCCGAAGCGGGCCTCATAGTCGATGATCGTGCCGCGCTTGTGGTTGAGCAGGTAGAGCGCGATGTCCGGCGTCGTGCGGACCGTGATGTTGTGCGTCGTGTTCTTGAGGAGGTATTCCTCGACGCCGCGCAGGACATGCAGCGCAACGGACGACTGCGAGCGGATGTGCCCCGTTCCGTTGCAGTGCGGGCAGGTCTGCATAGTCGATTCGAGGACGGAGGCGCGGATGCGCTGGCGCGACATCTCCAATAGGCCGAAATGCGAGATGCGGCCGACCTGGATGCGTGCGCGGTCGTTCTTGAGGTGATCCTTGAGGCGCTTCTCGACGGCGCGGTTGTTGCGCTTCTCCTCCATGTCGATGAAGTCGATGACGACGAGGCCGGCAAGGTCGCGCAGGCGAAGCTGGCGCGCCACTTCCTCGGCCGCTTCGAGGTTCGTCTGGAGCGCGGTCTCCTCGATGGAGTGCTCGCGCGTCGAGCGGCCGGAGTTGACGTCGATCGAGACGAGCGCCTCAGTCTGGTTGATGATGATGTAGCCGCCGGACTTCAGCGTCACCTGCGGCTGCAGCATGCGGTCGAGCTGGGCTTCGATGCCCGAGCGCGAGAAGATCGGATGCACGTCGCGGTAGGGCTGGACGACCTTCGCGTGGCTCGGCATCAGCATCTTCATGAAGGCCTTCGCCTCCCTGTAGCCTTCCTCGCCGGCGACGATGATCTCGCTGATGTCCTTGTTGTAGAGGTCGCGGATCGAGCGCTTGATGAGCGAGCCTTCCTCGTAGACGAGGCAGGGCGCCGTGGAGGCGAGGGTGAGCGTGCGCACGTTCTCCCACAGGCGCATCAGGTATTCGAAGTCGCGCTTGACCTCGACCTTGGTGCGGTTCGCGCCGGCGGTGCGCAGGATGACGCCCATGCCCTGCGGAACGTCCAGGCTGCGGGCGATTTCCTTGAGGCGCTTGCGGTCCTGCAGGTTGGTGATCTTGCGCGAAATGCCGCCGCCGCGCGCCGTGTTCGGCATCAGGACGGAATAACGGCCGGCGAGCGACAGATAGGTGGTGAGAGCCGCGCCCTTGTTGCCGCGCTCCTCCTTGGCGACCTGCACGAGCAGGATCTGGCGGCGCTTGATGACTTCCTGGATGCGGTACTGCTTGCGCGGCTTGCGCACGACGCGGTCCGGGACCTCTTCCATCGCGTCCTCGGCGCCGACGGATTCGATGACTTCCTTCTCATCGCCGTTGTGGTCGTCGTCATCCTCGTCGTCGTCACGCCGGCGGCGTCCGCGCTTGCGCTCGGCGGGCTCGGAGATCTCGTCGGCATCGACGGCCATGGCCATCGCGCCGCCGGGCGTCTCGTCGTCGCTGCTCTCCGAAGAAGCGGCCTCTTCGGTTTCCGGGGCTTCCTCGGTCTTCGCCTTGGCCTTGCGGGTGCGGCGCGGCTTCTTCGGCTTTTCGGCCGGGGCCTCTTGCGCAAGGTCCGCGGAGGCTTCGACAACCTCGGCCTCGGCAACGGCCTCGACCGGCGCCTCCTCGGTAGCGTCGCCTGCCGATTCGCCGTCGTCGGAAAGGTCCGTTCCGGTCTCGACCGGCTCGATGTCGTCGTCGCGGCGGTGCTCTTCGGCCTCGGCCTTCAGCAGCGCCTGACGGTCGGCGAGGGGGATCTGGTAGTAATCCGGGTGGATTTCGGCGAAGGCCAGGAAGCCGTGGCGGTTTCCGCCGTAGTCGACGAAGGCCGCCTGGAGCGACGGTTCGACGCGCGTGACCTTGGCAAGGTAGATGTTGCCGCGGATCTGCTTTTTGTATTGGGATTCGAAATCGAATTCTTCTATGCGGTTCCCGCGTACGACGACAACCCGCGTCTCCTCAGCGTGAGACGCGTCGATAAGCATTTTCTCTGCCATGTAGTTTGAGCTCCTCGGCGCAGCCGCGCTCCTGGCGGCGAGCCGATCCCCGAAAGGGACGGGCCGGAGGAGGAGGGGGATGCGCCGGATAAGTAAGTTCCCGTCGGGCTCCGGTGAAGGTTAAGCGGACGGAGGAAGGCCGGACCGCGAGCGTCCCGGAGCCTGTTACCCTCTGATAAAATCCGCTGCGACAACATCAACGTCCAACGAGAATGCCTGTGCCATAGACCTGATCGGTCCGATGAAATGCCCTTGGTTAAGGGCGAGCGGTGGAAAACCACCTTGACTGTTCCGGCCACCGCCGGCTTACGCGATCTAATCGTCCGGGAAAAAGCGGTGCGACGGCGGATGAAGGCCCGGTTCGGCGCCAAATCCCTAAGAGGGGGTGGCTGCCTGCTCTAAGCGATTCTATCCCGTCTAATCTTTTTCCCTGATTTTGCTTTTATGGCGGATATGTCACAATGGCAAGGGAAAAGCCAAAAGCGTCATAATCTTGATGGATTTGCGGTGATCTGTGCGCCGCTGCGGCGGCGCGGCCTCACGGCAAGCTTTGGTTAACCATATGGGGGCATCTATGGGCTTTGTCCTGCACCGCATCGCGCGGTTTCCACGCGTTTGAACGGACTGCCAGTGGTGATGCTACGCCTTCTGACCGAAAGATTTCTCCGCCTTGCGGCCGGCGCGATCGTCGCCGTGCTCTGCCTGTCGGCCGTGACGCCGGCTTCCGCCGCGCCGCTGCTCGCCTTCGGCGCGCGCATGGCCGGTGACGATGCCCGCACGCGCCTCATCATCGATTTCGACCGCAGGCCGGAGTTCAGCGTCCACTACGTCGCCAATCCCTACCGCGTCCTCATCGACCTGCCGGAAACCGATTTCGGCATCAAGGCGGAGGAACTGGAGGCGCGCGGCATCTTCTCCGACATCCGCTACGGCACCATGGCCGCCGGCCGCTCGCGCATCGTTCTGACCGCGCCGCGCCCCGTCGGCGTCGTGCTTGCCGAGGTCCAGGAGGAGCAGGGGGGCACGAGCTACCGCCTCGTCATCGACGCGGCGATCGTCACCGACCAGGTCTTCCAGGGCCAGATGGAAAAGCAGAGCTGGCAGGAGGCCTCCTTGCCGGCGGCGGCCGGCGAAACGCCGATCATGCTGCCGGGCGGCAGGACGGACGGCACGTTCGTCGTCGCCGTCGACGCCGGCCACGGCGGCATCGACAACGGCGCGCGCGGCGCCGTCACCAAGACGGAAGAAAAGCACGTCACGCTCGCCTTTGCCCGCCACCTGGCTGAAACGCTCAACACGCTGCCCGGCACGCGCGCCTTCCTCACCCGCGAGAAGGACGAGTTCCTCTCGCTCTCGCAGCGCGTGCAGCTTGCCCGCAGCGAAGGCGCGAACCTCCTCATCTCCATCCATGCCGATACGCTGAAGCAGAAGGACATCCGCGGCGCGACGGTCTACACGATTTCCGACAAGGCCTCCGACAGCCTGGCGGCGAGCCTTGCCGAACGGGAAAACCTCTCCGACCAGATCGCCGGCATCTCCTTCGTCGACGAGCCGGCCGAGGTCGCGGACATCCTGCTCGACCTGACGCGCCGCGAGACCCAGGCTTTTTCCATCAACCTTGCCCAGAGCGTCGTCAACACCTTCAAGAACGAGGTGATGCTGATCAACAATCCGCACCGCCATGCCGGCTTCCGCGTGCTGACCGCGCCGGACGTGCCCTCGATCCTGCTCGAGCTCGGCTTCATGTCGAACAAGGAGGACGAGCAGCTGCTGATCGACCCGGCCTGGCAGAAGAAGGTCGCCGGCCTTGTCGCCAAGGCGGTGGACGAGTACCGCACGACCGTCGTCGCGAACGGCGGTTAAGTTTGTCTCGCGATAGGCAAGCGCGCGGGCGGGGAACGTGCTAGTCTGCCTGTGCCGGAAAAGTGACAGCGGCCGCCATTGTGCGGTGGCGAAGCGGTAACGCATGCTGTAAGCCCTATTTTCCTCACATTCCGATCGCTAGACGGGATCGGGAAAAATGGGGACGACTCGTCTTCGAAAGAGAAGGCGCAACGGCAGTTCCGGGCCGGGGCGGCAAGGCCGGGCGGCAGGTCTGCCCGATGAAATTATAAAGACATAAGGCATCGGTAACTGGCTCATGATCAGACTGATTGGATATTTCTTCGGGATTGGCGCCGTGTTCTTCCTCGGCGTGGCGGCGGTTGTCGCCGTCTATCTCGGAAGTGTCACCAAGGATCTTCCCGATTATGAGGTCTTGAACAGCTATGCGCCGCCGGTGACGACGCGCATGCATGCCGGCAACGGCGCGCTGATGGCCGAATATGCCCGCGAACGCCGCCTCTACCTGCCGATCCAGGCGATCCCCGACCGTGTGAAGGCCGCCTTCCTCTCGGCGGAAGACAAGAACTTCTACCAGCATCCCGGCGTCGACGTGACGGGCCTCTTCCGCGCGATCGTCACCAACATCCAGAACATGGGCTCGGGCCGCCGCCCGGTCGGCGCCTCGACGATCACCCAGCAGGTCGCCAAGAACTTCCTGCTCTCCTCCGACCAGACGATCGACCGCAAGGTGAAGGAGGCGATCCTCTCCTTCCGCATCGAGCAGGCCTATTCCAAGGACCGTATCCTCGAGCTCTACCTCAACGAGATTTTCTTCGGCCTGAACTCCTACGGCATCGCGGGCGCGGCGCTCACCTATTTCGACAAGTCCGTCACCGAGCTGACGATCGCCGAGACCGCCTATCTCGCCGCCCTGCCGAAGGGCCCGTCGAACTACCATCCGTTCCGCCGCACGGAGGCCGCCATCGAGCGCCGCAACTGGGTCATCGACCGCATGGTCGAGAACGGCTACGTCACCCAGAGCGACGGCGCGGAGGCCAAGGCCCAGCCGCTCGGCGTCACGCCGCGCCACCGCGGCTCCTACCTCTTCGCCTCGGAATATTTCTCCGAGGAGGTGCGCCGGCAGATCATCGAGCGCTACGGCGACAACGCGCTCTACGAGGGCGGCCTTTCGGTCCGCACCTCGCTTGACCCGCGCATCCAGGTCGCCGCCCGCAAGGCCCTGCAGCGCGGCCTCCTGAGCTATGACGAGCGCCGCGGCTTCCACGGCCCGATCAAGACGATCGAGATCGGCGGCGACTGGGGCGTGGAGCTTGCCAAGGTCAGCGCGCTCTCCGACGTGCCGGAATGGAAGCTCGCCGTCGTGCTCGCCGTCGACGACGGCGGCGCCGACATCGGCCTCCAGCCGAGCAAGGAGGCCTCGGGCAAGGTCGCCGAGGGACGCGTCACCGGCCGCATCGAGGCCAAGGACATGAGCTGGGCCTACCGTTCGGCCAAGGGGGACCGCAAGACGGCCAAGTCGCCGGCCGGCGTGTTCAATGTCGGCGACGTCGTCTATGTCGAGCCGATGGAGGGCGGCAGCTATCGCCTGCGCCAGCCGCCGAAGGTGCAGGGCGGTCTCGTCGCCATGGACCCGCATACCGGCCGCGTGCTCGCCATGGTCGGCGGCTTCTCCTACGGCCAGTCTGAGTTCAACCGCGCGACGCAGGCGATGCGCCAGCCGGGCTCCTCCTTCAAGCCCTTCGTCTACGCCGCCGCGCTCGACAACGGCTATACGCCGGCTTCGGTGATCATGGACGCGCCCATCGAGATCGTCGCCGGCGGCCAGGTCTGGCGCCCGCAGAACTACGGCGGCGGCGCCGCCGGCCCCTCGACGCTGCGCCTCGGCATCGAGCGCTCGCGCAACCTGATGACGGTGCGCCTCGCCAACGACATGGGCATGAACCTCGTCGCCGAATATGCCGAGCGCTTCGGCATCTACGACAAGATGTATCCGGTGCTCTCCATGTCGCTCGGCTCCGGCGAGACGACCGTGCTGCGCATGGTCTCGGCCTATGCGGTGCTCGCCAACGGCGGCAAGCAGATCAAGCCTTCGCTGATCGACCGCATCCAGGACCGCTACGGCAAGACGATCTTCCGCCACGAGGAGCGGACCTGCGAGAACTGCAACGCCAACGACTGGGAAAACCAGGAAGAGCCGACGCTCACCGACAACCGCGAGCAGGTGCTCGACCCGATGACCGCCTACCAGATCACCTCGATGATGGAAGGCGTCGTCACCCGCGGCACGGCCGCCGGCAAGATCAAGCTCGACCGTCCGACGGCCGGCAAGACCGGCACGACGAACGACGAGAAGGACGCCTGGTTCGTCGGCTATACGCCCGATCTCGTCGCCGGCCTCTATATCGGCTTCGACAATCCCGCGCCGCTCGGGCGCGGCGCGACCGGCGGCTCGCTCGCCGCGCCGATCTTCAACGAGTTCATGCAGGCGGCGCTGGAAGGCACGCGCCCGACGAAGTTCATCGTGCCGGAAGGCATGCAGTTCATCGCCGTCAACCGCAAGACCGGCATGCAGGCCTATGAGGGCGAGCCGGACACGATCATGGAAGCCTTCAAGCCCGGCACCGGCCCGGCCGACGTCTTCTCGGTCATCGGCGGCGAGGAATACGCGACGCCGGAGGAGATCCTGAAGAGCTCGCCGCAGGCCAACCAGGCGGTGACGGGCGGAAGCGGCGGCCTGTTCTGATCCACCGGATCCTTTTTGGAGGGCGGGCGCGGGGCTTTACATCCGCGCCCGCCCTCTCTATTTCGGGGCCACCGAAACCTGAGGCATCGAAGAAACGGACATGCGCGCGGAAATCGAGAACATCGTCGACGAAATCAAGCAGGCCATAAGCCTGCTGAGGAGGCATCTTTGACTGGGATCAGGCGGTAAGACGACTGGACTGGTTGAACAACAAGGCGGAGGACCCGACCCTCTGGAACGATGCCCAGGAAGCCCAGAAGCTGATGCGCGAGCGCCAGCAGTTGGACGAGGGCATCAACGCCGTGAAAGCCATCGAGCAGCAGCTCAGGGACAATATCGAGCTCATCGAGCTCGGCGAGGAAGAGGGCGACGATTCGATCGTCAAGGAGGCCGAAGAGGCGCTGAAGGCGTTGAAGGTGGAAGCCGCGCGCAAGCAGGTGGAAGCCATGCTCTCCGGCGAGGCGGATGCCAACGACACCTACCTCGAAGTGCATTCCGGCGCCGGCGGCACGGAAAGCCAGGACTGGGCGAACATGCTCCTGCGCATGTACACCCGCTGGGCGGAGCGCTCGGGCTACAAGGTGGAGCTCCTGGAGGTCCACGACGGTGAAGAGGCGGGCATCAAGTCCGCCACGCTCCTCGTCAAGGGCCACAATGCCTATGGCTGGCTGAAGACCGAATCGGGCGTGCACCGGCTCGTCCGCATCTCGCCCTACGACAGCAATGCCAGGCGCCACACCTCCTTCTCCTCGGTCTGGGTCTATCCGGTCGTCGACGAGACCATCAACGTCGAGGTGAACGAGAGCGACTGCCGCATCGACACCTACCGTTCGTCCGGCGCCGGCGGCCAGCACGTCAACACGACCGACTCGGCCGTGCGCATCACGCACATCCCGACCGGAATCGTGGTCGCCTGCCAGCAGGAGCGCTCGCAGCACAAGAACCGTGCCAAGGCCTGGGACATGCTGCGCGCCCGACTCTACGAGGTGGAACTGAAGAAGCGCGAGGAAGCCGCGAACGCCGAGGCCGCCTCCAAGACGGATATCGGCTGGGGCCACCAGATCCGTTCCTACGTCCTCCAGCCCTACCAGCTGGTCAAGGACCTCAGGACCGGCGTCGAGAGCACGGCCCCTTCGGATGTCCTCGACGGCGAGCTCGACGAGTTCATGGAAGCCGCGCTCGCCCACCGCGTCAACGGCGGCGCCGACGCGGTCGTGGACGACCTCAACTGAGGTCCGCGGAACCGCAACAAAGACGGGCGCTTCGGCGCCCGCCACGTTTGATGACAAACCTCTCCTCCGTCACCCTCGGGCTTGACCCGATCATGACGGAGGAGAGGTTTGCCGGGCATGGGAACGGCGGTTCAGTTCGTCGCCCGTTCGACCTTGATCTCGCCGAGGTCGTCGATCAGCACCGTCCAGCTTTCGGGTTCGGTGACCTTCGGATCGGTCTTGAGGTAGACCGTGGCGAAGAGGCCCGGTTGGGTGGTGACGCCGGAGGAATTCTCCGGGCGGATGTCCGTCACATAGGGCTTCATTGCGGAAAACTCGTCCAGCACGGTGGAGGAGGCGACCTTCGGGCCGTCCGGGGTCGCCTCGATCTGCTGGAGGTGGACCTCTGCCGTGCCGTCCGGCTGCCGCACGGCGATCAGCTTGTAGTAGCCGCGGCGCATGGCGGCCGGCTTGTCCGCATCGGCCGTTTCCGGCTTTGCGTTTTCCTCCGCGTCCTCTTCGACCGGTTCTTCCCAGAAGCCGGTGCTCACCACGAAGGTCACCGTTTCGGGAACGGGCGAGGCATCGTCCGCCAGGACTGGCGGGCCGGCGAGGAGGAGGAGGGCGAGGGCGCTTGCAAGCATATGCCGTTTCATGGCGGACTCCTGTCCCGGTGCTGTCGCGACATCAATAATCGAACTGTTCGGCAAGAATCCGGTCGGACCAGGAATGATCCGGATCGGAGAGGATTCGCGCCGAAAGGCCCGCCGATTCGGCGATGCGCACCGCGGTGACGGACTTGACCTCCGTGTTGTCGGCCACGGCATTCACCGGGCGCTTTTCCGCCTCCAGCACCTCGATCTCCACGGTGACCTTGTTGGGCAGCAGCGCGCCGCGCCAGCGCCGGGGCCGGAAGGCGCTGACGGGCGTCAAAGCCAGGAGCGGCGCCTCCAGCGGCAGGATGGGGCCATGGGCGGAAAGGTTGTAGGCCGTGGAGCCGGCGGGCGTGGCCAGCAGCAGGCCGTCGCAGATCAGCTCCTCCAGCCGCACGCGCCCGTCGACGCTGACGCGCAGCTTGGCGGCCTGGTAGGATTGGCGGAACAGGTAGACCTCGTTGATGGCGAGTGCCCGGCGTTCCTGGCCGCTCGCATCGCTCGTCACCATTTCGAGCGGCCGGAA
Source organism: Shinella agrisoli (assembly GCF_046557955.1). Lineage (NCBI taxonomy): Bacteria > Pseudomonadati > Pseudomonadota > Alphaproteobacteria > Hyphomicrobiales > Rhizobiaceae > Shinella > Shinella agrisoli. The sequence goes on from NZ_JBJIEP010000017.1 coordinate 15,698, forward strand.
GGCGTTTTCCACCGCGCCCTCGATGCGCGCCGGCAGGTCCTTCGTGTCGTAGCGGTTCATCAGGAAGCCGATGGAGCCGCGGTTCATGCCGTAGACCCGCTTGCCGGAATTCATCGTCGTGTGCAGCGTCTGCAGCATGAACCCGTCGCCGCCGAGCGCCACGATCACGTCGGCCTCTTCCGGATCCGTGTTGCCGTAGATGGCGATCAGCTCGTTCCGCGCGTCCTGCGCCTCGGGCGCCTGCGAGGCGACGAAGGAGAGGGATTTGAAGTTATGCGTCATGCCCTGGTCCGCATCCTCGCTGCAAGCCTTGCCGTTCCGGCCGGTCTTTGTCGCACGCCTTTACGGCACGCGCATCTGAAAAATATGACAGGGACGGCGAGGCGGGCGAGGTCCGCCGCCCGCGTTCAGGAGGTCCGGCCGTTCGTCTGCGCCTCGAGGCGCCTGAGCACGGCCTGTCCGGCGGCGGCGGCCTGGAGTGCGCTTGAGAAGGGGCCGTTTACCGGATAGGTGACGCCGCGATAGGTCAGCACGAAGAAGTACCGGCCCTTCTTGTCCTTCTCCACCGTGACCTTCGAAACCGGTTGATTGTCTGCCGTCACGTCCGTTCCTCCGCAAGATCGCTTCGCGCCGCTGCCGGATCGGCTGTCCGGCTTTTCCGAACGGCGGGGGAGCTGATGGTGCCGCAAGGCACCGGTTTGAGCTGGACAGGCCTATAGGACAGTCGGCCCCGCACGGCAATGCGTCGCCGCGCAGGCGGCTTGCGCCTTGGGGCGCAACGGGGGCATCCGGTTGTCTCTTACGATTCGAGGCCGCGCTTTGGGCCGGCATGCGTTCGCGCCATGACCAGCGTTGCGATCGCAAGCTGTTCCTCGACCGCATCGCGCTCGGCGATCATCGTGCGCAGCGCCTCGAGCGCGTCGCCATTGTGAAGCGCAAGGATCTCGACCGCTTCCTCGCGGCCCGTCTGCCCTCTGCGTCGCCATGGCGAGATCATTGCAGCCTCAGCTCCAACTGCTTCTTGCTCTTGAGCACATAGAGCGGCTTGGCGACCGCTGCCGCCTTGCGCTGCAGCTCCAGGCGGTTCTGCATCTGCCGCTCGCGCAGGGACCTGCAGGCTTCAAGGATGGCATTTCCACGTTCCAAAGCGTCGTTCCGCATCGTCTCATCCTCTGTTTGTTCCCTTTATGTTCTATTTCGATCAGAACGTCAAGAGCGGCATCCGCTGCCGGCCGAGCGCGGAAACAAAGGTACGGTCCGGGGGGAACCGGCCTGACCGTCATGAGAAACGTAGGGACGGGGAGAAGTCGTTCGCAGAACGGCGAACGGGTGTGATGTGGTGCCCCCAGCAAGACTCGAACTCGCGACCCCCTGATTACAAATCAGGTGCTCTACCAACTGAGCTATAAGGGCACTCAGCGAGGGAGTTAGCATATTCTCCGCCGCTGTAAAGTAAAAAGGGCCGTTTCAGATCGACCAGTTGCTGTCGGAGGCGGCTCTGGGGACGATTTCCTGGCAGCGCTGCATCGAGCGCGGCAGGTTCTCGGCAAGGTAGTCTATGAGGGCGCGCACGGCCGGCAGCATGCCGTGGCGCGAGGTGAAGACGGCGTGCACGGCCGATTCCGCGCTCGACCAGTCCGGCAGCACCGGCGTCAGCAGGCCGTTGCGGAAACCCCGCTCGACGACCATGTCCGGCAGCAGTCCGAGGCCCACGCCTTCGATCGTCGCCCGCTCCAGCACGTTGAAATCCGAGCAGGCGAGCACCGGCGAGTGGGAGACGTCATGCACGTCCCCGTCGGCGTGGAAGAGCGTCCAGATAACGCGGGACGCGTTCTCCTGCATGGACAGCGTGGGCACGCGGCCGATACCGTCGAGGTCGATCGGGCCATAGCGTTCCAGGAAGCGCGGGCTTGCCGCAAGATAGCGCCGCGTGCCGCCGAAGCGGCGCACGATCAGCGACTGGTCGGTGTCGTAGCTGTCGCGCACGCGCAGCGCGACGTCGATCCGCTCCTCGATGAGATCGACCGGCCGGCCGGTGGTGAGGATCGAGAGGCGCACCTGCGGATAGCGCTTCATGAAGCCCGGCAGGATGTCGGCCACCATCGGCGCGAAGCCGGGCGGCATCGACATGCGCACGGTGCCCGCCGGCTCCGCCTTGGCGACGGCGACCACGGCTTCCGCCGCCGCGACGCCGGAAAGCACCGCCTCGCAGCGCTCGTAGAAGGACTGGCCGATGTCGGTGACGGAGAGCTTGCGGGTCGAGCGCTCGATGAGCCGCACGCCGAGCTGTTCCTCCAGCGCGGCGATGCGCTTGCTGATCTTCGATTTCGGCACCGAGAGCGCGTTCGCCGCCGCGGTAAAGCCCTTGTGCCGCACCACGGCGGCGTAGAGCGCGAGGTCGTTGAGGTCCTGCATGGCGTCGTCTCCGGTGATCGCCTGATTTATTGTTTCTTATTTGAAACGGTCAATTGGATTTTTGCAGTCTAATCACATGATTGTTTTCCGAGCATATGTGTCGCACCCCATTTCAAGCAAAGGTGCTGACCGATGAACGTCCTCCATATCGACTCCGGCATTCTCGGAGACCATTCCGTATCCCGCCGCCTCACCGCTGCCGTCGTCGCCCAGATAAAGGCCGAGCAGCCGGGCGCAACCATCACCTATCGCGACCTCGTCGCCGACCCGCTGCCGCACCTCTCCGGCGCCCACCTGATGGCCGCCAATGCGAATCCGAAAGAGATCGATGCCGGGATCGCGGCCGACGTCGCCGAGAACCACGCCGTGCTCGAGGAGTTCCTCGCCGCGGACGTCGTCGTCCTCGGCGTGCCCATGTACAATTTCTCCCTGCCGAGCCAGCTCAAGGCCTGGATCGATCGCGTCGCCGTCGCCGGCAAGACCTTCCGCTACACCGCCGAAGGCCCGGAAGGCCTTGCCAAGGGCAAGAAGGTCATCGTCGTCTCCACCCGCGGCGGCCATTACAGCGCCGGCCCGGCGGCCGCGATGGACCACCAGGAAAGCTACCTGAAGGCCGTGCTCGGCTTCTTCGGCATCACGGATGTGGAAGTGGTGCGCGCCGAAGGCCTGAACCTCGGCCCGGACTCGAAGATCGAGGCGATTTCCGAGGCCGAACGCTCCATTTCCGGCGGGGCCGGACTGCGGCTGGTCGGCTAGGGGCCGGAAGCCGTCTTTCCACGAAAGCCCGCCGGCGGAAACCGGCGGGCTTTCGCGTTTCTTGCCGCGGTTCAGCCGAACAGGTGCCGGTGCGTGGCGTAGAGCGCTATGGCGGCCGCGTTCGACACGTTGAGCGACTTGATCGCGCCGGGCATGTCGAGACGGGCGAGCACCTTGCAGGTGGCACGCGTCTTCTGCCGCAGTCCCTTGCCCTCAGAGCCCATGACGAGCGCGATGCGCTGGCCGGACAGCGTGCCTTCCAGCGGCGCGGGTCCTTCCGAATCGAGGCCGATCGTCAGGAAGCCGAGCTTGTGCAGCTCCTCCAGCGCATCCGCCAGGTTGGTGATCTGGATATAGGGAATGAGCTCCAGCGCGCCGGAAGCGGTCTTGGCGAGCACGCCCGATTCGGTCGGCGAGTGGCGCTGCGTGGTGATGACCGCGCCGGCGTTGAACGCGACGGCCGAGCGCATGATGGCGCCGACATTGTGCGGATCCGTCACCTGGTCGAGGACGAGGAGGAGGGGGCTGTCCTTCAGCGCCTCCAGGCGCCGCACCGGCAGCGCGCGCGTTTCCAGCATCACGCCCTGGTGGATCGCTTCCGGCCCGAGCACCTTGTCGAGGTCCGAGGGAAGCACGGTCTCGACCGGGTAGGGCAGGGTGGAAAGGTCCGGCAGTTCCAGCCGCTGGGCGGCGTTCTGGCTGACCGAGAGCTTGATGATCTGCCGCTCCGGATTGTCGAGCGCGGCGCGCACCGTATGCAGGCCGTAGAGATAGACCTGGTCGGGCGCCGGCGGTTTCCAGCCTTCCGCCTGCCTGCGGCGGCGGTCGTCCCTCGGCGTCGGGATCTCGCCGCGCTCGCGCCGCTGGTCGCGGTGCGCCCGGCGCAGTTTGGCGTAATGGGTGTCTTTTGCGGACTTGCCGCCAGTGTCGTCTTTGCTCATGCGGCCTTATAGGCCGAGCGCGGACGCGGCGCAAACGGCGCCTTCCGGCCGGCGCGTGGGGACGAGGATGTTTTTCGCAATTTTTTCCGTAACGTCGTGTTGACAGGATGAATTGCGCCCTTCATATACCCCGCCAGATCGAAGGCGCCGCCGCAAGGCACTGCCCGCTGATCGACACCGGTCGCTTGATCCCGACGGAATATGGAGGGATGCCCGAGTGGTTAAAGGGGACGGACTGTAAATCCGTTGGCTCAGCCTACGTTGGTTCAAATCCAACTCCCTCCACCATTCCGTTGCTTTGGATCATGACCCCGCGGGTATAGCTCAATGGTAGAGCAGCAGCCTTCCAAGCTGAATACGCGGGTTCGATTCCCGCTACCCGCTCCAGTTTTTCCAATCACTTATGAAATCGGCGTGCCACGCGTGTCATGCTGCCGCGCATCCGTTTGGACACGCGGCGTTTCGGCGATGATCGGCTATGCCGTCGCCGATCCTTTGAACCGACGCGTCCGACTCAGGCCGGGTCGGCGCCCATCACCAGGCCCTCGATGTCGTGCTTCTGGGTGATCGGCACCAGCTCGTCGACGACCCGGCAGACGAGATGCTTTTTGGCGATCTCGGGCAGGGCGTCGTACCAGTCGCGGGTGACCATCATGTCGTGCAGCTCGGCGTGCCCGGCTCCCGGCGCATCGACGCCGAGCACCATGACGGGCCGCGCGATGGGCGAGCGATGTTCCGTGCCGCGATGGACCGTCAGCGCCGACCGGCAGGAGATGTCGCCGCGCTGCGGATACTTGCGCGTCGCCCGCTCCTGGAAGCGCCCCCACAGCGACTTGTCGGGGAACATTTCGTGCTTCCATTCGCGGCCGTCGTCATATTGCGTTCCCGGCGCCACCTCGAAGGGCCCCATGTCCTCGGTGACGTCGACGCCGGTGAGGTTGAAGGCGAGCGAGGTGATCTTCCGGTCGCGGTAGGTGTCGACCGGAGAGGGGAAGTCGCGGTGCCAGGGCTGGTATTTCGCCCCCTGGAACGGCACGTCGAACCCGATTTCGACGATCTGGTAATCCGGCCCCAGCACGTTGGTGCAGACGTCCACGACCCAGGGATGGGTGACGAGGTCGACAAAGCCGCGGAACGCCTGCGGGTGGATCTCGACATACCAGCGGCGCGGGCCGCGGCCGACGGCGCCGCCCGGACGCTGAATGGCGGACCAGAAGGCCGTCATCATGTCTTCGCGCATGTCGTCGGCCCATTCGGGGCTGAAGGCGCCTTTCAGCCCGATGATTCCGTCTTCGGCGAGCTGAGCGGCCTGGGCTGCGATGTCATATTTGAACGAGGGGTTTGTCTTCATTGGCTGTTTCCTCCCAGACTGCGGCGAGCTTACCGCGACTAATAATTATTAGTCAATGGTCGAACTTTATTAGCTGGTGTAAGGATGGGCGCTACCTGAATGGGGGAGGCGCATGAAAAGTCGCACCGGCACGAAACGCGTGACGATGATGGATGTCGCAAAAGCGGCCGGCTGCTCGCAGGCGACGGTTTCGGTCGTGCTGAACAACGTCACCGACATCAAGATCTCGCCGGAGTTGCGCAGCCGGGTGCTGGATGCCGCCCGATCCCTCGGCTACGGGCTTGCAAGCCCGATCCGTCGTGCCGGCCTGGAGGACCTGCGCGGCAGCTGCATCGGCTTCGTCGTGGACCAGCTGGCGACGACGCCGGAGGCGGTCAATGCCATCGAGGGCGCCCGGCACGCGTCATGGGAAAACGACGTGACCATTCTCGTGGCGCAAACGCAGGGGCGGGCGGAGCACGAGCGCAAGGCGGTGGCGCGGCTTCTCCAGGCGGGCGCGCAAGGCATCGTCTACATGTCCGTCTTCACCCGCCGCGTTTCCCTCGATCCGGCACTGCAAGACCTTCCCGTCCCCCTGGTGCTGCTCAACTGCTACACGGGCGACGACCGCTTCCCATCGGTGGTGCCGGACGAGGTGACCGGCGGGTGCCTGGCGACCGCCTCGCTCATAAAAAAGGGCCACAGGCGCATCGGCACGATCGTCGGCGAGAGCTTCATGGAAGCGGCCCAGGACCGGCTTGCCGGTTACAGGGAGGCTTTGGCGCAGGCCGGCATTCCCTACGACGGCCGCCTGGTGGTCGAAGGCAACTGGACACCGACGTCCGGCTTCGAGGCGACGCGAAAGCTTCTGGCGCTGGCGGAGCCGCCCACGGCCATCTTCTGCCAGAACGACAAGATGGCCATGGGATGCTTCAACGCGATCGGCGAAGCGGGGCTGAGCATTCCGGCCGACCTTTCGGTCGTCGGATACGACGATGACGAACTGGCACGCCATTTGAGGCCCCAGCTGACCACGCTCGAGCTTCCGCATCGCCCGATGGGCGCCTGGGCGATCGAACAGCTCGCGAAGAAGCCGAGGCCCGGGCGGCATCGCGTTCACAAAGTCGGGTGCACGCTGATCGAGCGGGCCTCCACCACCAGGCGCAAACCCGAGTAACGGGTCCGGATCTTCCCCATGCCGGCATGCGGCGACAGGGATTGATACGTTATTACGTATCTTTTTGTTTGACGGATGTAATAACATTACCTATGCAGGCGGGGTGAGTTCCCGAGGCCGCGATGACCGACATTTGCCCTGCCTTCGACAACATGAGCCTTGGCTATCGCGCGCACGTCGCCGCCCCAGCCCGGAGACCGGCATGAGGCGCATCTACGATCCGGTGCCCGTGACGCTGCTGACGGGTTTTCTCGGCGCGGGCAAGACGACCCTGCTGAACGAAATCCTCGCCGATCCCCGCTTTGCCGGCACCGCCGTCATCGTCAACGAGTTCGGCACGGTCCCGATCGACCATGACCTTGTGCGCGCCGGGCGCGAGACGTATTTCCGCACGACGACCGGCTGCATCTGCTGCACGGCGACGAGCGACATCCGCGTCTCGCTTTACGAGCTGCACGAGGCGCGCCTGATCGGCGACGTGCCGCCCGTTTCACGCGTGATCATCGAGACCACCGGGCTGGCCGATCCGGCGCCCATCGTCAACAGCCTCATTCCGGGCGGCGCGCCGGCAACGGGCCTGCGCGACCACATCGTGGCGCGGCAGTTCTACCTTTCCGGCGTGATAACCGCTTTCGACGCCGTCGCCGGCCGGGCGACCCTCGACAGCCATATGGAAGGATGGAAGCAACTCGCTTTCGCCGACCACATCGTCTTGACCAAGACGGACATCGCGCAAGGGCAGGTGTCCCGGGCAAGCGACCTCAATGGACTGAACCCGGCCGCGGCCGTCCACGACCGGCAGGCGCCGGATTTCGATCTCCGCAGCCTGTTCGGCGACCATGCCTATTCCGTCCGGGGCAAGGCGGAGGATGTGCCCGGCTGGCTCGCCATGGAAGCCTTCGCCAGTCATCCGGAGCACGCGCACGATCCGAACCGCCATGGCAATGCGGTCGCGGCGATCAGCCTCGACCATGACGTGCCGTTCGACCCGCGCTCCGTCATGACCTTCCTGGAACTGGTCACGAGCAATACCGGCTCCGGCCTGCTGCGGCTGAAAGGGATATTCGCCGTGACGGACGACACGGAAAGGCCGGTTGTCGCGCACGCCGTCCAGCACCGGCTCTATCCCCTCCAGCGCCTGGACCGCTGGCCGGATGGCGACCGCCGGACCCGCGTCGTGCTGATCGGGCAGGATATGCCCGCCAGGCCGATCCGCGACCTTTTCGAGGTGCTCGCGCCGTCCTCCTTGCCGAAGCGGAGGTCGGCATGAGCCGCGCCTTCGTCAATCCCCTGGCGCGGCGCGCGGCCGGCGTCGTCAACAAGGCGCGCACTGTCAAGCAATGGACCCGCGAGCTGCTCGCCTTGCCCGAGGATGCGGTCGTCTCGGTCAACGAGCTCGTCTGCCATCTTCCCGGCTGCCCGCCGAAGGAGACCGTGGTGCTGGTGATGCATGCCGGGCGGATAGCGCAGGCCTCGATCCACAAGGCGATGGCGGACCTCACGCGCGATGACGTCGCCCATGCATGTCCGGCGCTCGTTCCCGAGCCGGGCCGACCTTTTCCGCAAACCCGTTAAGCGAATATGGAGATCATGATGCGCATTGTGAAAGCGCTCTTCCTGACATTGGCGCTCGGAGCGTCGCTGCCGATCGGCCATGCCTGCGCCGAGGCCCTGAAGATTGCCGGCCCCTGGGAGATCGCCGGCATCGATCCGGCCCAGACCGGCTACATCTTCAGCCGCCTTCAGGTGGCCGAGACGCTGGTTACCGCCGACAGGCAGGGCCGGCTGGTTCCGGGGCTGGCCGAAAGCTGGAACGTCTCCGGGGACGGGCTGGCATGGCGCTTCACGCTTCGCCGCGACGCTCTCTTCCACGACGGCTCTCCCGTCACGGCGGATGCGGCGGCGGCGAGCCTCAACCGGGCGCTTGCCGGTGTCGGCGTTCTGTCGCAGGCGCCGGTCGCAGGCATCGAAAGCGACGGGCAGGACGTGGTGATCCGCCTCGAAAAGCCGTTCTCCGCCCTGCCGGCCTATCTCGTCCATTTCAGCACGATCGTTCTTGCGCCTTCGTCCTTCGACGCTGCGGGCAGGGTGACGGGGATCGTCGGCACCGGCCCCTATAAGGTCAAGCGCCTGACGCCGCCGGCGCGGCTGGAGATGGAGGCCTCGGAGAGCTGGTGGGGCGGCAAGCCCGGCATCGCCGAAGTCAGCTATCTGGCCGTGGGGCAGGGCGAAACGCGCGCGGTGATGGCCGAGAGCGGCGAGGCCGATCTGGTCTTCTCCATGCTGCCCGTGTCGGTGGACCGGCTGAAGGCCGATCCGAAGCTTGACGTGCAGATCGCCACCATTCCCCGCACGCGGCTCCTGAAGCTCAACGCCGCCTCGCCGTTCTTCGACGAGGTGGAGGAGCGGCAGGCCGTCAGCCTCGCGCTCGATCGTGCCGGGATCGCCAAGGTGATCCTGCGCAATCCGGCGCTGGCGGCCACCCAGCTCTTCCCGCCCGCCACCAGGACGGCACGCTGCAAATGGGGCTGGTGTCCCGCCTCTATTCCATCGTGCCCGACCCGGTCGGCACGCTCCTGACCGACTACGCGCCGGGCGGCAGCGATTGGGGCGCGACGGGATGGGAGAACGCGCAAATGCAGGACATCATCGCGAAACTGGCCGTCACCAGCGATCCGGGCGAACGCGCCGGGCTGCAACGCCGGTCGGTCGAGATCCTGCAGGCGGAACTGCCGGGCATTCCCGTTACCTGGTCCGAGCTCGCGATCGTTTCCAACAAGCGGATCGCCGGGGTGGAGGTCGATCCGCTGGAGGTGAACTACGGCGTCGCCGCAATTCGCTGGGCCGAGTGACGGAGTGCGACCGATGAAACGCTTCCTTCTCGCGCGTCTCGTGCAGATGGCCGTCGTCGCCGTCACCGTCGGTGCGCTGTGCTTCGTTCTCATGCGGGTGCTGCCGGGCGATGCCGCCATGCGGATCGCCGCCGGCCGCTACGGGCCGGACGCCGGCATCGCCGGCGCGGCGGAAAAGGTCCGCCTGGAGCTCGGCCTCGACCGCCCCTGGCCGGCCCAGTTCCTCGAATGGCTCGGCAGCCTCCTGCGCTTCGATCTCGGGCACTCCCTGGTGACGGGCGCTCCGGTCGTCGAGGAGTTAAAGACGCAGCTCGGCGCGTCGGTCTGGCTGGCGGCGGCGGCGCTTTTCCTCTCGCTTTTGATCGGCCCCGCCGTCGGCGTGCTCTGCGGCCTGAAGCCCGGCGGCATCGCCGACCGGCTCGGCCTTGCCGGCGCGGCGGTGTTCCGCGCCGTCCCGCCCTTCGTGCTGGGGCTGGTGCTGATGCTGGTCTTTTCCAAGCAGCTCGGCTGGCTGCCGCCGGCGGGCTTCGGCTCGCCGCGCGAGATCCTGCTGCCGGCGCTCACGCTGTCGCTCGGGCTTGCCGCCATGTCGAGCCGGGTGACGCGCAACGCCGTCGCCGCCGTGGCAAGCGCGCCCTATTTCGCCTTCGCCCGCCACAAGGGGCTTGCCGAGGCCGTTGTGGTGCGCCGGCATGGCCTGCGCAACGCCGCCATTCCGGTGGTTTCCTATCTCGGCCTGCAGGCGATCTACCTCATCGAAGGCGTCGTGGTGGTGGAATCGCTCTTCGCCTATCCCGGCATCGGCCATGCGCTGGTCCACGCCATCGTCGAGCGCGACGTTCCCATGGTGCAGGGAACGGCGCTGACCATGGGCCTGATGTTCGTCGTCATCACCGCTGCCGTCGACGGGTTTTCGCTCTGGCTCGATCCGCGCCTCAGGAGGACGCCATGACAACCCGCGACATCTTGCTCGACCATCCGCGCCTGCGCTCCGGCGGCAGCCGGCTCCTCGGGGCGGCGCTTCTGGTTGCCGTCGGCGGTTTCGCGCTGCTCGGACCGCTCCTCATAACGGCCGATCCGGCCGCGCAGGATTTCGGCGCAAGCCTCGCGCCGATCGGCGGCGATCATCTGCTCGGGACCGATCACTACGGCCGCAGCCTGCTTGCGCGCCTTGCGCATGGGGCGCGGCTGTCCTTCGGGCTCGCCTTCCTCACCATGCTGGCCGCCGCCGTTCCGGGCGTGCTGCTCGGCCTTGCCGCCGCGTGGAAGGGCGGATGGCTGGCTCGGGGGCTCGATTTCCTGGCCACGGTGGTGCTCGCCCTTCCGGGGCTGATGCTCGTGCTTCTGCTTCTGGCGTTCGCGCCGGGAAATTACGGCCCGCTGTTTCTCGGCCTGGCGCTGACGCTCTGGGTGGAGTTCTACCGGGTGACGCGCGCCGCGACGGCGACGATCCTGGTGCAGCCGCAGATCGAGGCCGCCCGGATGCTGGGCTTCGGGCCGGGTTACATCCTGCGCAACCAGGTGCTGCCGGCAATCGCGCCGATGATCGCGACGCTCTCGGCCTTCGCCATGGCGAGCGCCATCGTCGCGGTTTCCACGCTCAGCGCCATCAGCGTCGGCCTGCAGCCGCCGACGCCGGAACTGGGCAGCATGATCGTCGAGCTTCTGCCGTATTACGCCGAGGCGCCGGTGCATGTGCTGCTGCCCGCCGCCCTCATTTTCCTTCTGGTGCTCGGCCTTCAACTCGTCGCGCAGGGAGAACGCCCATGAACGTCCGGGCAAGCATGGAAGAACTGACGGTCGACGGCCTTTGCGTCGATGCCGGCAGGCAGAGGATCGTCACGGACGTCTCCTTTTCGATCCGCGCCGGCGCGCCTTTGACCCTGCTGGGCGAAAGCGGTTCCGGCAAGTCGCTGGTGGCGCAGGCGATCATGGGGAACCTGCCGCCGGAGCTCCACGCCTCCGGCCGGGCGGTCCTCGGCGGCGCCGATCTGCTGGCAGGCTCCCCCGCCGCGCGGCGCGGCCGCTGGGGACGCGCGATTTCGCTGATGCCGCAGGAGCCGTGGCTGGCGCTCGATCCGACCATGCGGGTCGCGGCGCAAGTGGCGGAGGTGCACCGCCATGTGAAGGGAAGGGATGCGCGCCGCAGCGCGCGGCTGGCGCAGGACGACCTTGCCGATGTCGGCCTCGGCCATGCCGGTTCGCTCTATCCGTTCCAGATGTCCGGCGGCATGTGCCAGCGGGTGGCGATCGCCATCGCCCATGCCGGCGGCAGCGACCTCGTCATCGCCGACGAGCCGACCAAGGGGCTGGATACCGACCTGCGGGATTCCGTCGCCTCGCGGCTGAAGCGCGAGGCGGAAGACGGGCGCCTGCTGCTGACCATCACCCATGACGTGGCGGTGGCTCGCGCGCTTGGCGGCACGGTGGGCGTCATGCTCGACGGGCGGCTGGTGGAATACGGCGCGGCCGGGACGCTGCTGGACGCGCCGCAGCACGATTATACCCGCGCGCTGGTCGCCGCCGACCCGCAAGGCTGGGCGCGGCAGGCGCCGGCGGGCGGGGGCGGGGTCGTGCTCTGCGGGCGCGGGCTGGCAAAGTCCTTCGGCGGCAGGACCCTGTTCCGCAATCTCGACATCGAGCTTCGCGCCGGCGAGATCGTCTCGATCGTCGGTCCGAGCGGCTGCGGCAAGACCACCGTGGGCAACATCCTGCTCGGGCTCGTTCCCCCGGATGCGGGAGAGGTGGCGCGGGGCGGCGGCCATGCGCCCTTGCGCTTCCAGAAGCTCTATCAGGATCCGCCGGCCGCCTTCATCCCGCATCAGCCGCTGCGCAAGGGGCTTGCCGATCTGGCAAGGCTGCACGGGCGGCCATGGTCCGAGGTCGAGGCGCTGCTGGCCCGGTTGCGTCTGCGGAACGACCTGCTCGACCGGCGGCCGGGGCAGGTTTCCGGCGGTGAGTTGCAGCGTTTCGCGGTCCTGCGTGCCCTGCTGCTCGATCCGGTCTTCCTCTTTGCGGACGAGGCGACCTCGCGGCTCGATCCCGTCAGCCAGAAGGAGGTGATCGAGCTCCTCGTCGGCATCGTGCGCGAGAAGGGGCTCGCCATGCTGCTGGTCACGCACGACCGATACCTGGCTGATCGGATTTCCACTCGGGTTCTGACGCTCGAAGGGCGCGGTGCGCAGGCGTGAACGGTCACGTTCGCTCGCCGAAGTAGATCCGCCTGGCGGAAGGCAGCGCGGCGACGACGACGATGGCGAAGAGGCCGGCGGCGATGCCGATCATCACCTGGAGATCGAACCACTCCGCAAGCCAGCCGAGCACGAAGGCGCCGAGCGCGGGTGCCGCGCGGAAGATGAGCGTATAGAGCGCCAGCACGCGGCCCCGCATGGCGGGAAGGCTGAGCGACTGGGCCATGGACTGCATGGCGATGTTGCACACGACGTGGAACAGGCCCGCGATCGCGATCAGTGGCAGGGCGAAAAGTGCCGATTCCGCGAAGGAAAAGGCGATCAGCGCCACGGCGATGCCGAGGGCGGCGCCGTAGCTTATGCGAACGAGGGCCGGCGTGCTCTGGCGCCGCAGCATCCAGCTTGCGCCCACGAAGGCCCCCAGTCCCTGCGCGCTCATCAGCATGGCCAGCATCTGCGGCCCGCCGCCGAACGAACCGCCGGCGAGGGCCGGAAAGAGCTCGGTGAAGGGGCGGGCGAGCAGCGAGAACGAGATCGTCAGCACGAACAGCATCGCGATGGACGGCTCCGTGCGGATATAGCGGAAGCCGGCGAGAACCTCGCCGGAAAGGCGCGCGGAACGCGGGGCGAGGGCAGGGCGGTCGATCCAGCGGCGGACATGCAGCAAGGCCGCGAACACGACGGCAAAGGAAAGCGCGTTGAAAAGGAAGACGCTCTCGACGCCGGCCTTGACGATGAGCAGGCCGGCGATCGCGGGACCGGCCGTCCGGGCGACGTTGACGGCGATGGAGTTGGCGGCGATCGCCTGCGATATCCGCCCCTCAGGCGCGAGCGCGCCCGTCACCAGCATGCGAACCGGCTGGTTGAAGCCTTGCAGCGTTGAGTCCGCCACGGCCCAGGCGAGCAGCAGCCACGGCGAGGCGAGCCCGGCGGCGACGAGGAACCAGATGATGCAGCAGTTGACGACCGTGAGCGCCTGGGTGAACCAGATCAGGCGGTAGGGGTTGCTGCGGTCGGCGACCGCGCCGGCGAGCGGGGCCACCCATAGTGCCGCGATGAGATCGCTGAGGGCGACGGCGCCGACCCATGCGGGCGAATGCGTCAGTTCCCAGGTCAGCCAGCCGACAGCCGTCTTCTGTGCCCAGGCGCCGGTGAAGCTCGCGCATTGCGCCACGGCGAAGAGGACGAAGTTGCGGTTGCGCGGTGCCGGCTGCGGGGAGGCGAGGCTGTCGTCGTGGACGGCGGTCATGCGGATGGTTCTACTCGTCGATGGCGAGCGCGCCAGGCAGCGCGGCGCGCAGGTCTGCGAAGGCGCCGCCCGTCCTGACGCGCGGCTTGGGAAGGCCTTGCGATCTTAATCGCGCGTACGGCTCATGAAATACTTTTCCCCGCGGCGGGCGAAGGCATGGGAGGCATGTTTTTTGCGCAAGTCCGGAAAACCATTCACGAAACAGGGCCGCGCCGTAGAATGCGGCCGCTGTCGTCGAAGGCCCGTTCCAATCAGGCATGTTTACGGGCCGGAAGCGCACCGGAGACCTTTCTCACGTCAGAAGGCGTTGCCGGCCGGCGCGAGGAAGGCTACCGGATGGTGACCGTGACGCATCCGGAAAGGGATTTTCCCTTCACTTTCGAGGACGTGTTTTTCGTGCAGAACCTGTCCTTGCCCTTGAAGCCTGCGTTCGGCGTGTAGATCACGCCTTTTCCCGCCGCCACCGAAACCTTGCCGTTCTTCGGCTGCCGCGTGACGGTGACGTCCGTTGCAGGAATACGGGTCTTCCTGACGTCGTCTATGAAGCCCGGAAAGCTGATCCTGCAGCTCTTGTCGCGGGCGGTCATTTCGAACTGGCCCGCTCCCCTGCCGCTACCCCATCCCCGGCCGTTGCTTCCGGTGCACGCGGCGTGGACAGACGATGCAGAAAAACATCCGATGACGAAGGCAGTAATCAAAGTGGTGGCCGAGACGCGCATATTATTCACTCCCGTGTTGATTTCACCGCAGCCGAGTTCAGCAGTCGAGCGGGCGACGCTGCTTGGTTTCAGCGTTTGAAGGGAAGCACAATCCAGTAAATTGACTACCGGAAAATCGGGCAATCTCAGGAAAAATAGGAAAACCCCAAGAAAAACCCCTTCATCTTTCATGCCTTGCAGCTAGAGTGCGCATACACTTTCCAAAAAGGGGAAGCCTTGTCTTGACTTCGGAAGAATGGGGTGGATCGAGCAGCTGGAACGTTTTGTTCGACAGGCTTTGCCATCAGCGCGGCTATCCCGAGAACGCCGAGCTGGCGAGCGAATTGTGCCGGCAGATGGGGCGGTCGGGCGAAAGGGACTTCCAGGCGGCCGAGAAGAACCTGCGCGACTGGCGTCTTGGCAAACGCATCCCGCTGCGGCGCAACGCCGCCGTCCTTTCCAGGCTGCTCGACGTGGATTCGGACCCGTTCCTCAGGAGGAAGTGGGATGAAACCTACCACGCCGTGCATGGCGGCGAAGAGCGCGGCCGCGCTGTCGACCTGCAGGAGGCGGTCCTTGGGGGCGATGGCGGCAGGCCTGCCGGAGGGGGCGCACTGACGCCGCGGACGGTCCTGTTCTGGTCGGCGGCATTACCCGCCGGGATCCTGGTCGCGACGGGAATGAACGGACTGGCGGTCACGGGCAACATGCCGGCCGACAGGGCGGGACTTCCGACGGTCGCCTATAATGCAAGGGCGTTTCTGTCCGTCGGAACCGAGAAGCTCATACACGGCGCGGTCGAAGGATGCGGTGGCGCGCCTTCGAGTTGGGCCGACATCGTGCCGGGCCTGCCGGCCAGCAAGACGGGTATTTTCGTCGACGGCGGCCTTGCCACGAAGATGATGAACGGCTGCGGGGAGGAGATGGTCGTGCGCGCCATCAAGTTCATAGCCATTCGCCCGGGTGTCGAGGAGCTGAAGGTGCTCGACGACTACTTCAAGATCGAGGTGACGTCCGCCTCGGCCGGGCACGATCGAGGTCTTTGAAAAAGGGTGCCTATGGAAAGGAACTTCGAGCATATCGATACCTGGCACACGCTCTTCGATGCGCTTTGCGATCGCAGCGGCTTCTCCGACAACATGTCGCTGGCGGCAAGATATTGCGAGATGACGGGCGGGCGGGGGCAGAAGCAGTTCGATACGGCCGTCCGCAACCTCAACAACTGGCGCTCCGGCCGCCATCTGCCCCGGCCCCGGAGCGTCCGGGTCCTCTCGCGGCTCCTGAAGGTCGAGTCGGACGCGGGGCTGGCGGCGCACTGGAGCGCCCTTTACGACCGGGCGCGCAGCGCCTCGGAGCCTCCTGCGGACGAAGCTCCCGAAGAAAGCCCGGCAGCCGTTTCGGCGCGGGGGAATACGGCAGTGGACAGGCGGTTGATCCTGACGGTCCTTGCCGGGGCAGGGCTTTTCGCGATGGGCGTGGCGACCGGCCTTGCCTGGGACACGCAATGGAGGCCATGGCGAACGGAGGTCGATGACGCACCTCTCATCACCTATCTGCCCGAGGTCCGCCTGGTCGTCGGCCAGAGCCGCATCATCCATGGCGAGCGCGGCGATTGCGGCAGGTTGCCCCGCGAGTGGCGCGATGTGTGGGGCAATCTTCCGTCCTCGCGTATCGGCGAGTTCTCCGACGCGGGCGTGGTCCGGCGCTATTCGATGTTCTGCAAGGGCGTGACGCCGGCGCGCGGTATCCGCTTCACGGCGAAGGCGCCGGGCACGGAGGAGATGTACGTCACCGGGGACTACATGAAAATAACGGTGGTCGACGAGGCCTCGCTCACGGCTGCGACCCCCGAAGCCAACGAATCCGAACGCTGATCCATGCTCCTTCGATCGGCCGGCAAGCGCGGAATATTGTCCGCCGTGCTCGTCAAGCCGGTCCGGCGATCATATCCTCATATCCGTCGTGCTGGAGCAGCTCTTGAGCGCATCTGGCTTCGATAGGAGAGCGGAGGGGTTTTGATGCCTGGGACCGAACGGCGGAAAAGGACGCTATGGGAATGGCAGTACATCATCACGAGCTATGCGATCGCGGCGTGCTTGTTCGCCGCCGCGGCATGGCTGTCATGGGATTGGAGTTGGGCGGCAAAGGTGCCTCTGCTCGTCTATCTGGCGGTCGGCGCAGCCCTTTTCCCTCTCGTCCGCGTCCCGGTCGACGTGGCGATCACCGCTGCGGCGATATGGTCGCCCGTCCACTTCACGGGCCTCCTGGCAATCGTTCCGCGAGCCGTTCTCTACGCTGCGGCCTTGCTGTGCTGGATCATCGCCGTCCCGATCGGCATGGCCATGCGGTTTGCGGGCCGGAAGCTGTCGGCCTCCGGCAAGTCCGTTCAACGCTGATTGTCCGCCGCAGGTCGCGGACAGCGCAACGGACCCGCGAAGCGGAACGCCGCTTCACGGGTCCGGCACGCCTCGGAACGGTCGCGGCCTAGTGGGGCTGCGCGCTCGATTGGGAATGGGCGCCGCCCGGGCGGGAAATCGCCGCCAGCGCTTCGCCGGCGCCATCGCCTCCGGTCTCGACCGCCACGTCGCCGAGCGACAGGATGCCGACCAGCTGCTTGTTGCGGTCGAGGACGGGTATGCGGCGGATCTGCTGGTCGCCGAGGTTGCTGCAGACCTCGTCCAGCGCTTCGTCGTCGAAGCAATATTTCACCTCGGCCGACATGACGTCGCTGACCTTCGTATCCGGTCCCCGGCCTTCGGCGACGGCGCGGATGGCGATATCCCGGTCGGTGAGCATGCCCACCAGCTTCCCGTCCTTGCCGACCGGCACCACGCCGGCATCGATCTCCGCCATGATGCGGGCGGCATCCTGGATGGTCTCGTCCGCATTGGCGACACGCACATTGCGCGTCATGACTTCGCTGACTTTCATCGTCGGATCTCCTCTTTGTCGGAACTGACCTTGACCAACCCGCAGAGGCGCGTCCGGTTCCGAAAAAACTGGAGAATGCCCGTCGCCGGCGCGGGAACGGCGATCCGGACCTGTTCAATCCGATGGCCTGCGCGTGGCGAAATAGGCGGCGAGGGCCGTCATGTCGTCGGCTTCCAGATTGGCGGCCACCCGGATCATCACGTCGCGGAACGGCCCGCCGCCGCGCGTCTTCCCGGCGAAGAGCCGGAGCTGGTTGGCGAGATAGGCGGCGGGCTGGCCGGAAAGGCGCGGATAGGCCGGGTTTGCCCCGGCCTTGTCGTGGCAGGACAGGCAGGCAGGGATACGCCGGTCCGGATCGCCCTTCAGGGCGAGCGTTTCGCCGTGCCGAAGCCGTGCGTCCTCCGAGGCCGGCCGGGGGAAGGCCGGGGACCGGTCCGCGAAATGCCGGGCGAGGGCCTGCCGTTCCGCCTCGGCCAGGCCCTGGATCGCAACGGCCATGACCCCGCTTGGCCGCGTGCCGTCCGCATAGGCTGCAAGGGCCTGCTCGAGATAGGTCGCGGATTGTCCGGACAGCCGCGGGATGAGGCTTTCCGCTCCCAGCCGGCCCGGTGCGTGGCAGCCCTCGCAGGTCTCGATCAACCGGTCCATCCTCTTCGACTGGCTCGCGGCGAAGCCCGCCAATGCGCGATACCCGTCCGCGTCGAGCGCCGGATAACGGCGCAGGAAGGCGACCATCGCCCAGGCTTCGTCCTCGCGGCCCTCGACCGGCCAGGCCGGCATGCCGGTGAAGCGCACGCCATGCTGCACGATCTGGAAAAGCTCCGCGTCGCTCCAGGTTGCGACCTTGTCCGTCAAGTCCGGCGGAGCGGGCAGCATGTTGCGGACGCTCTCCGGCGGCGCCATGGCGGGCGAGCCGTGGCAGATCGCGCAGCCCGCCTCGAAATGGCCGGCGGCCATCGGCAGCATGCCCTCAGTGAAGGGCGGAACCGTCGTTCCGAGGGCGGCGGTGCGCACGGAGGAGCGCATCGCCCAGTGCAGGAACCAGTCCGTTGCTTTCCAATGGCCGGTGCTCGCGCCTATGCCGATGACGCCGGCCCAGGCGACGAGGAGGGCCGCAAGCGCGCCGGCGCCGATGAGGCCGGCGATATGTCTCCAGCCGATCAGCATCGCGGTTTTCCCGTCGGCAGTTTCGCGTCCTCGCGCAGCAGGCCTGCCAGCAGCACGATGCCGCCTGCGAGATAGGCGAAGGCGCCGGTCATCAGCATGACGACGCCGCCGATCTGCTGGTCGGCGGCGGCCGAGAGCGGCATGCCGAAGCAGGTGACATCGCCCTCGCCGTAAAGGGGGCGCGGGGCGAGCGCGAGCAGCACGCCCAGCAAGGTCATGTGCATGGAGGTGAACAAGAGGCCGATCGCGCCGGCAAGGCGTCCTTCGTCCGGGCGGAAGCAGGCGAGCCATAAAAGAAGGCCGGCGGCAAGAAAGCTCGCCTGCTCGACGAGGGTGAGGGCGAGGCTTCCGTCTGCGACGAGCCGCATCGCCGGGACATGCCAGAACCACACGACGACAAGCTCGACGATCGAGGCGAGGATGGGCGACGGCCGGGCCGGAGGCGGGAACGGATCGTGCGGCGTGTCGGCGATGCCGTAGGCGATCAGAGGTGACGCAACCGCGACCACTCCCATATGGACGACCATGTGTGCGGTGAAGGAGCCGTTCCCGAAGCTCGCCGCGAGGGTGGCGCCAAGCACGCCAAGCAGGCAGAGGCCGGTAACGAGCGCGATCCTCTTCATGGCTGGCAGGCCCCGATGAAGACGAGCGGCACGGCGACGAAGAGCACGGCCACGAAGCTGAGGCCCGAGAGCAGCAATGTCGCAAAGCCCTGGAAGAGCAGGCGATCCTTGCGGGTCGGTTCGTCGTGCGGCGGATCGCCCGAACCGAACCCCCATTGCCGCCAGGCGAGGAAGGCCGAGAGCACGATGCCGGCAAGCGCGGCGAGCGTGATCGCGCCGAGGGCGAAGCGTACCGCGTCGAAGGAAAGCGCGGCGGCGCCCGCCTTCGCGCAATAGACGGCGGCGGTGATGTAGCAGGCGAGGAAATGCAGCGCCCAGATCGTCGGTGCGGTGAAGAGGGTCCAGAGGCTTTCGACTTCCTTGGGGATCAGGCGCATGGCGTCACCTTGCCTCCGGAAAGAGGCCGATGACGCCGAACGACGTGATCGCCGTGATGACGAGGAAGTGCCAGTAGAGCACGACGTTGCGCAAATCCATGTCGTGGCGTGCGCTCATCCGGCCGGCGAGGCTGCGCGCCAGGCAGTAGAGCTGCATGACGATGCCGACGCCGCCGTGCAGGACGGTCCAGAGGGCGACGATCCACACGATCGCCGGATAGACATGGGCGGTCGGGTCCATGCCGTTGAAATAGGGCCCGGCAAGGCCGGCGCAACAGGCCGAGAGCGTCAGCAGGACGGAGACGATGAGCGAAAGGCGGGTGAGATCGGGCCGGTCATTTCCGTTGACGCGGCGGGCGATCAGCATGGCGAACCAGGCAAGCGTGAAGAGGGCGGCGGCCGCAAGCGGCCACAGCATTCCGGGACCAGCATGTCCCCCCGTGAAGTCCTCGTGGATCGTCCAGTAGAAGAAGTAGCCGAACATCAGGCTGGCATAGGCCGTGCCGTCGCCGGCCATGGTGATGAACATCGCCCACCAGCCGACCGATTGCGGCCCGGACGTGTAGAGCGGCAGGGTTTTGCCGAGGCCGACATCCCGCATCTCCTCCTTCGGGATGACGGCCGTGCCGGTCCACAGCCAGGCGATGATGGCGGCGAGCGTGACGATGGCGCAGAGAAGCGTCGCGATCCACCAGTGGAAGGTGAGCGCGATGAAGACGCCGCCGAGCGCGAAGGCGGCGAGAATGGTGAGGAGCGAGGTGCCGCCGACGCGCAGGCACTGGATCGGCTCCGCATCGAGCACGGAGGTGACGAGCGTCTCCCGCTCGCCGTCCCTCGCGTCGGGCAGGTAGTAGCGGCCGGCCTTGATGTCCTCGATGAGGCCGGGCTGGTCCCAGATCGGGTAGCGGCTCCTGATGATGGGGATGGAGCGCACGCCCCAAGTCTCCTCCGGCTCGGAAATCCATTCCAGCGTGCCGGAGTTCCAGGGATTCTGCTCGCCCTTGGGCTGGCGGTGCTTCGGGCGCACCACGTCGATCACCACGACGGCGACGCCCGCGGCGAAGATGAAGGCCCCGACGGTCGAGATCAGGTTGAACCAGTCCCAGCCGATGTCGGCGGGATAGGTGAAGACGCGGCGCGGCATGCCGCGCAGGCCCGCAAGATGCATCGGGAAGAAGGCGATGTTGAAGCCGGCGAACATCAGCCAGAAGGCGACCTTGCCGAGCCGGTCGGAGAGTTTGCGCGCGTTCAGCAGCGGATAGTAGTAGTAGATGCCCGCGACGACCGGAAAGAGCATGCCGCCGATCAGCACGTAGTGCAGGTGGGCGACGACGAAATAGGTGTCGTGCGCCTGCCAGTCGAAGGGCACGAGCGCCACCATGACGCCCGTCAGCCCGCCGATGACGAAGATCGCAAGGCCGCCCGCGCCGAAGAGCATCGGCACGGAGAAGATGACGCGGCCGGCCAGCATGGTGGCGATGAAGACGAAGATCTGCACGCCGGTGGGGATCGCCACCGCCTCGGAGGCGGCGGAGAAGAAGGCGAGCGAGATCTGCGGCAGGCCGGTGGTGAACATGTGGTGCACCCACAGCCCGAAGCTGAGGAAGCCGGTGCCGACGGCGGCGAGCACGATCCAGGAATAGCCGACGATCGGCCGCTGCGCGAAGGTCGGCACGATCATCGCCATGAGCGCGATGGCCGGCAGGAAGATGATGTAGACCTCCGGGTGGCCGAAGATCCAGAAGAGGTGCTGCCAGAGCAGCGGGTCGCCGCCGCGCGCCGCGTCGAAGAACGGCCAGTCGAACATCCGCTCCATCTCGAACAGGATGTCGCCGGCGATCAGCGGCGGGAAGGCGAAGAGGATCATGCCGGCGACGATCAGCAGGTACCAGGCGAAGAGCGGCATCATGTTGATGCGCATGCCGGGCGCGCGGCACTTCATGATGCCGACGATGAGCTCCACCGCGGCGGCGATCGAGGCGACCTCGATGAAGGAGAGGCCGAGCAGCCAGATGTCTGCGCCGATGCCGGAATATTCCTTGTCGGTGGCGAGCGGCGGATACATGAACCAGCCGGTGTTCGGCGCCGCGCCGAAGAAGATCGAGCCGCAGACGAACACGCCGCCGAGCGCAAAGCTCCAGAAGCCGAAGGCCGAGAGGCGGGGGAAGGGCAGCTCCCGCGCGCCGAGCATGGAGGGCAGCAGGAAGATGGCGACGGCCTCGAAGATCGGCACGGCGAAGAGGAACATCATCACCGTGCCGTGCAGGGTGAAGGCCTGGTTGAAGGTATCGGCGGAAAGGAAATCGTTCCCCGGCACGGCGAGCTGCAGCCGCACCAGCAGCGCCAACACCCCGGCGAAGAGCATGAAGAGGAAGGCCGCCGCGCCGTACCAGAGGCCGATCTCTGTGTTGTTGACCGAGGTCCAGTAGCGCCAGCCGGACGGCGTGCGCCAGACCTCGCGCAGCTGCGCTTCCTGCGCCTCCCGCTCTTCTCTGGAAAGCTCCGGCCGGGCGGTTTCGGTCATTCGAGCCCCGTGAGATAAGCGGCGATGGCGCCGATTTCCCGGTCCGGCAGCATGGCGAAGGCCGGCATCTTCGCGCCGGGCTTGACGGCGGCGGGATCGCGGATGAAGCGCGCGACGTTTTCAGGCGTGTTGGCGAGCGTGCCGGCGCCGACCGTGCCGCGCTGGCCGAAGAAGGTGAGGTCGGGTCCAAGGCCGGCCGGCGGCGTCACGCCGCGCACGCTGTGACAGCCGGCGCAGCCGTGATGCGCGAAGAGCCGCTCGCCTTCGCTGGCCGCCGGCCGGTTGCCCGCCGCCTGCGCCCGCCGCCAGGCGTCGTATTCCGCCGGCTCCATGACGACGACCGAGAAGGCCATCAGCGTGTGGGAAGTGCCGCAGAATTCGGCGCAGGGCGCGCGGAAGACGCCCGTTTTCGTCGGCAGCAGCGACAGCGTGTTCGTTCGGCCGGGGATCATGTCCATCTTGCCGCCGAGGGCGGGAATCCAGAAGGAATGGATGACGTCGGCCGTCGTCAGCGAAAAGGCGACGCGCTCGCCGACCGGCAGGCGCAGCTCGTTCGCCGTCTCGAAGGCCGGCACGCCGTCGCCGGCCGGATAGCGGATGCGCCACCAGAACTGCTCGCCGACGACCGCGATCGTCTCGGGCTCCGGCACCTGGCGGGCGAGCCATGGCCGGACCGCCGGCATCAGCCATACGGCGTAGGCAAGCAGCGCCAGCAGCACGGTGACGGGAAAGGCGACTCCACCCCAGGCGATGAGCCGGCCGGCCTTCTCCGCCGACCACGGTTTCTCCCGCTTCCTGCCGGCATGGACGAGCAGGCCGACGACGGCGAGCCAGATCAGCGCGCCGCCGACGACCATGACGAGGAGGAGCCGGTAGATCGCCGCCGCCTCCTCGCCCGCCGGGTCGAGCGCCGACTGCGTGCCGGAACAGCTGCTTAGCGGGATCAGCAGGATGGGCAGGGCGCGTGGGGAAATGGCTCTTGCTCCCTTGAGGTTTCCTGAAGCGATATGGCTCGCATCTTCGGCCGGGCAAGGGTGGTTCCGTGAACGGCGGCCACAATATTTGCGATCGCACGGCCGCGCGGACACGGATTGCCCTTGGGAGGCAATCCGTGTCCGCGCGGCATGCCCGAAACCAAGCGAGGGAGACATGGCTTTCGGGCAACTGCCGTCAACGTACCCGTTGCCGATGGAGGATCGGCGCCGCGGGCCTGACGATTTTCAATGGAGGGAGGCGGCTGCCCGGCACTGCCGGCTCCGGCTTCGGCAACCGGCGTGAAATGATTTGCGAGCCCGCCTTCCTTGTTTCAAGAGGACTGCCGCCCCATCTGTAATTCATTGATCTTGCAAGGTGGAGGCATACCGATGACCCATGACGAGATCCTGTCCGTCCTTGGTCCTGTGGACGACGAACTGGTGGCCGACCTGATGGCGACCGGTGCATCGGGCGAGGAATTGAGGGAGGCGTGGAACTGGCTCCATAACGACGAGGCCCTGATGGGACAGGGGCGCCCGCTGCCGGGCTCGCGCGTCGCCGAACTGATCGACCTGCTCGAGGCCGACGACGAGGAAGCCTGAAGCGCAGGTTCGCGGGCCACGACCGTCGGCTGCGAGGTTGTCCTCACGCGGTGCCGGCTTTGGGCCCGCCCGCTACAGGATGGGGACGCGAGGAGCAACAGGTTTTGCAACCCGGCGCATCCGGCGCGCTGCGACTTCCGGCAGCCCGCCGGCGCGCGCAGATCGACCGCTCTCAAGCCTTCGAGGGGAATATGCGGGGCGATTCCGGCTTTCCGCTTGGCTTCCTCTCCTGATTCAAGGAATCAGAATTCTGCTGTAAAGCTTTGTCTTGAAAAAGTGATTCCGAATTCCGATATGGGAGCGATCTGGCTCGCCTCAGCTCGTTTCCGGCATGTTTTCCCGTGCATTTAACGCTTGCGCATTCGTTGCGAAAGCCTTAAACGCCTGCCAAACCGGAAGGGCCGGTTAGCCCAACTTTCGTTCAGTAGGAAAGAAAACATGGCAAAAGGTAAGTTTGAGCGCACGAAGCCTCACGTGAATATCGGCACGATCGGTCACGTTGACCATGGCAAGACGTCGCTGACTGCGGCGATCACGAAGTATTTCGGGGAGTTCAAGGCGTACGACCAGATCGACGCAGCGCCTGAGGAGAAGGCGCGCGGGATCACGATCTCGACGGCGCACGTGGAATACGAGACGGCGAACCGCCACTATGCGCATGTCGACTGCCCCGGCCACGCCGACTACGTGAAGAACATGATCACGGGCGCTGCGCAGATGGACGGCGCGATCCTGGTCGTTTCGGCCGCCGACGGCCCGATGCCGCAGACGCGCGAGCACATCCTGCTTGCCCGCCAGGTCGGCGTTCCGGCGATCGTGGTGTTCCTGAACAAGGTCGACCAGGTTGACGACGCCGAGCTTCTCGAGCTGGTGGAGCTTGAAGTGCGCGAGCTTCTGTCGTCCTACGACTTCCCGGGCGACGACATTCCGATCGTCAAGGGCTCGGCCCTGGCGGCGCTGGAGGATTCGGACAAGAAGATCGGCGAGGACGCGATCCGCGAGCTGATGGCGCAGGTCGATGCGTACATCCCGACGCCGGAGCGTCCGATCGACCAGCCGTTCCTGATGCCGATCGAGGACGTGTTCTCGATCTCGGGCCGCGGCACGGTCGTGACGGGCCGCGTCGAGCGCGGCGTCGTCAAGGTCGGTGAGGAAATCGAGATCGTCGGCATCCGCCCGACGACGAAGACGACCTGCACGGGCGTTGAGATGTTCCGCAAGCTTCTGGACCAGGGCCAGGCGGGCGACAACATCGGCGCGCTGCTGCGCGGCGTGAACCGTGACGGCGTGGAGCGCGGGCAGATCCTGTGCAAGCCGGGTTCGGTCAAGCCGCACAAGAAGTTCAAGGCGGAAGCCTACATCCTGACGAAGGAAGAGGGCGGCCGTCACACGCCGTTCTTCACGAACTACCGTCCGCAGTTCTACTTCCGCACGACGGACGTGACGGGGATCGTGACGCTTCCGGAAGGCACGGAGATGGTGATGCCGGGCGACAACGTGACGGTGGACGTGGAGCTGATCGTTCCGATCGCGATGGAAGAGAAGCTGCGCTTCGCCATCCGCGAAGGCGGCCGCACCGTCGGCGCAGGCATCGTCGCCTCCATCGTCGAGTAATCCGGGTCCTTCGACCTGATAAGGGCCCCGCGGGAAACCGCGGGGCCTTTTCCGTGAAGCCGGTGCACGCCTGGCCCGGCATGACGGGGGGAGGGGTTCCGCAGTCCTGCCGGCAGCGGGGAAATCATAGAGCGCTTCTTTTCCGGACGCTTTGAAAAAGCCGGCTTTTTTAGCCGCCGGCCATAACTCGCCAGTTCTGGGGATAGAGGCGGCGGCTGCCAAAGGGTAGGTTTGCCGCGTCGCTTCGGGCGACTTGGCCCGCGGTACGATGCGCCGGGGGCACGGCGCCTGCGGATCGTCGCGATCCGGTTTGTGGGGGCGCCTCTGCGTGTGGCGGGCACGAGGCGTGCCATGCGCATCACGGCAACCACGAGACAGGCCCGTTCTCCATGCATGTTCTTGTCCGCGCGGCGCGCGCAGCGCTCGCCCTTTCGATGATTCTCGTAACGATGCCTGCCGGAAAGGCGCAGGCGGGTGATTCCCTCCTCATCTGGGCGCCGACAAAGCTCTCCGGCTATGCCTATCGCCTGCGCATGGGTGCGAAGGCCGCCGCAAGAAGCGACATGAGCGCCGGGGTCGACGTCTCTGTGGCCACGTCGTCGACGGGCCGGATCCGTAACACGCGCGACAACGCCCGGTTCTGGGCGGAAATGCGCGGGCAGGGGCGCTCCGGCGGCGAGCGCAATGCGACGGCCGCCTACAACCCCGCGACCGGGCGCGCATCGGCAAGTGCCGGCGTCTCGCGCCGGTGGATGGCGACGCGTTCCGTCGACGTCGTGGTGAGCCCCTCCGTCTCCGCCGATGCGAATGTACGGCATGGCTACAACGGCTCTGTGCGCATGACGCAGAAGGCGCAGGTGCAGGCCTTGCGCACCGGCACGTCCTTCATCGCGTCGGGCACCGCCGTCACCGGGAGCAGGAGGATCGGCACGGAGCTTTGCATCGAGCAGCGCGTCTTCGACGGCCTCGACCTGAGCGCTTCGGTGCGGCGGCAGGACGCCGAGCTGATCGGCGCCGTCAGGGCGCAGCTTCGCCTGCGCTGGTAGGACGCAAGCCGGCAGGGCGCGGCACCCCGCGCAAGCTGTGAAAAAATCTCGTCTCCGGACTTGCCAACTCGGTCCGCGCGCCGTAAAGACGCCATGCCTTGCCGGCGAGAGGCGTTCCGCCCGGAAACGGCAGGCGAGCATAGGGGTATAGCTCAGTTGGTAGAGCGGCGGTCTCCAAAACCGCAGGTCGGGGGTTCGAGCCCCTCTGCCCCTGCCATTCCAGCCGGACAGCGCGGACCACTTGCAGCGACGGCAGCGGATGGCATGGCGGCGTGCGTCCGCCTAAATTCGCGAAAAGCTTGGGTTGCCTCTTGTGAAAAAGGGAATCGGGCTTTATGTAGGGCAAAACAGACACGCGGTGCGTGGGGCTGAGAGTTCAGCTTTACGCGCCGTAATGGCGTGGACATTCAATGGCATCGAAAACGAATCCGATTGCGTTTCTGCAGCAGGTACGCTCCGAGACGGCGAAAGTGACTTGGCCTTCGCGGCGCGAGACGATGATCTCGACCGTCATGGTGTTCATCATGGTCTTCCTTGCCGCGGTGTTCTTCTTCGCTGCGGACCAGCTGCTGGCCTGGCTGATCGGCCTCATCCTCAGCGCAAGCGCTTGATCGGTCGGAGATGAACATGGCTTCCCGTTGGTACATCGTCCACGCCTATTCGAATTTCGAGAAGAAGGTCGCCGAGGACATCGAGAACAAGGCCCGCCAGAAGGGTCTTGAGCATCTCTTTGAGAAGATTCTCGTGCCGACCGAGAAGGTTGTCGAGGTGCGTCGCGGCCGCAAGGTCGATTCCGAGCGCAAGTTCTTCCCCGGCTACGTGCTGGTGCGGGCGAACCTGACGGACGAGGCGTACCACCTCATCAAGAACACGCCGAAGGTCACGGGTTTCCTCGGTTCCGACAACAAGCCGGTCCCGATCCCGGACAGCGAGGCGGAGCGGATTCTCTCGCAGGTCCAGGACGGCGTCGACCGTCCGAAGCCCTCGGTCTCCTTCGAGATCGGCGAGCAGGTTCGCGTTTCCGACGGCCCGTTCGCTTCGTTCAACGGCATCGTCCAGGACGTGGACGAGGAGCGTTCGCGCCTCAAGGTGGAAGTGTCGATCTTCGGTCGCGCCACCCCGGTCGAGCTGGAATACGCCCAGGTCGAGAAAATCTGATTTCGGCGGCGGCCTTCGGGCGCCGCTCATCGAAGTCCAATCTTCATGCGAGGGTTGGTGGCGGAAGTTTCCGCCGATCGCGTGGAAGGGAAGGCGGCCTTCTAAGCCGGGCCGCCCGGAACCGTACCACGCAACCGCAGCCGCCGGTCTTCGGGCCGGCATCACGGGCCGGGCGACCGGCCGCATTCTGAAAGGCAGAGAGAAATGGCTAAGAAAGTTGCAGGCCAGCTCAAGCTGCAGGTAAAGGCCGGCTCGGCAAATCCGTCGCCGCCGATTGGTCCTGCGCTCGGTCAGCGTGGCATTAACATCATGGAATTCTGCAAGTCGTTCAACGCGGCGACGCAGGAAATGGAAAAGGGTATGCCGATCCCGGTCGTCATCACCTACTACCAGGACAAGTCCTTCACCTTCGTGATGAAGCAGCCGCCGGTGACCTACTTCCTCAAGAAGGAAGCCAAGATCAACTCCGGTTCGAAGACCCCCGGCAAGGGCGCGTCCGTCGGCAAGCTCACCAAGGCCCAGATCAAGTCGATCGCCGAAGCCAAGATGAAGGATCTCAACGCCGCCGATATCGAAGGCGCAATGGCGATGGTCGAGGGCTCCGCCCGCGCCATGGGCCTGGAAGTGGTAGGTTAAGACCATGGCCAAGATCGCAAAGCGTATCCAGAAGATCCGTGAGGGCATCGACCCGGTAAAGCTGTATGGCCTTTCCGACGCGATTTCGCTCGTCAAGGAACGTGCAACGGCCAAGTTCGACGAGACCGTCGAAGTCGCCATGAACCTCGGCGTCGACCCGCGCCACGCCGACCAGATGGTCCGCGGCGTCGTCAACCTGCCGAACGGCACGGGCCGCGACGTTCGCGTCGCCGTCTTCGCCCGCGGCGCCAAGGCCGACGAAGCCAAGGCTGCCGGCGCGGATGTCGTCGGCGCGGAAGACCTCGTCGAGATCGTCCAGGGCGGCAAGATCGACTTCGACCGCTGCATCGCGACCCCGGACATGATGCCGCTCGTCGGTCGTCTCGGTAAGGTCCTCGGCCCGCGCGGCATGATGCCGAACCCGAAGGTCGGCACCGTGACCATGGACGTCGCCTCGGCCGTCAAGGCCTCCAAGGGCGGCGCCGTCGAGTTCCGCGTCGAGAAGGCCGGCATCATTCACGCCGGCGTCGGCAAGGCCTCCTTCGACGCCAAGGCGCTGGAAGAGAACATCAAGGCATTCGCCGACGCCGTCATCAAGGCGAAGCCGGCCGGCGCCAAGGGCAACTACGTCAAGCGCGTTGCCATCTCGTCCACGATGGGCCCGGGCGTGAAGGTCGATCCGTCGACCCTCAGCGTCGCTTAAGTTTCGGGTCCGGCCCCGGCCGGACCAGACAAGAATTCCCGGCCTCGTCTGGCCGGGAATTTCCGGGGCAACCCGGAACTCCTGTCCGAGATTGCAGGTGGTTATGCCTTAATCACTTTGCCTGCATGAGACGGGTGAGACCTGGATTTCATCAGCGTCGGATGACGCGGAATTCGGTTCGAACCTACCTTGCCTGTGCCGCGGCTCACGGAGCCGAGCGCGGGGGGACAGGATCCTCGAGCGTCGCTCGGGATCCCTTCAAACGGATCCCTGGCGGCAAAGGCAAACCCGGCAGGCCCCGCGAGAAGTCAAGGGTCCTGTCAACTGGAGATAGGCAGTGGAAAGAGCGGAAAAACGCGAATTCGTCACGGAGCTGAACGAAGTCTTCAAGGCTTCCGGTTCGGTTGTCGTGGCGCGCTACGCCGGCATCACCGTTGCACAGATGAACGATCTTCGTACGAAGATGCGTGCAGCGGGCGGTACCGTCAAGGTCGCGAAGAACCGCCTGGCCAAGATTGCCCTTCAGGGTACGGAGTCCGAAGGGATCACCGATCTCTTCCAGGGTCAGACGCTGATTGCATACAGCAATGATCCGATCACGGCTCCGAAGGTTGCCATGGATTTCGCCAAGACCAACGACAAGCTCGTTGTCCTCGGCGGCGCCATGGGCTCGACCACGCTCGACGCCGAAGGTGTCAAGTCGCTTGCGACTCTGCCCTCGCTCGACGAGCTTCGCGCAAAGCTCCTGGGCCTCATCGCGGCCCCGGCAACGCGCGTCGCCACGGTCACGGCCGCACCGGCAAGCCAGCTTGCCCGCGTGTTTGCAGCCTACGCCAAGAAGGACGAAGCCGCTTGAGGCGGTTTTTCGCTGTAAATCAAACACACCAGTTCGAACCGAATAAAAGGAACTATCAAAATGGCTGATCTCGCAAAGATCGTTGAAGAACTCTCCTCGCTGACCGTCCTGGAAGCCGCTGAGCTTTCCAAGCTTCTGGAAGAGAAGTGGGGCGTTTCGGCTGCAGCTCCCGTGGCTGTCGCTGCTGCCGGCGGCGCTGCCGGCGGTGCTGCTGCTGCCGCTGAAGAAGAAAAGACCGAGTTCGACGTCGTCCTGACGGACGCCGGCGCCAACAAGATCAACGTCATCAAGGAAGTCCGCGCCATCACCGGCCTCGGCCTCAAGGAAGCCAAGGACCTGGTCGAAGGCGCTCCGAAGCCGGTCAAGGAAGGCGTTTCCAAGGCTGAAGCCGCCGACCTCAAGAAGAAGCTTGAGGATGCCGGCGCCAAGGTCGACGTCAAGTAATACCGGAATGCGGTGGGAGAGGGTTTCGACCCTCTCCCATTGACGATTCCTCCGAACGGATTACCCAAAAGCCGCGAAAACCGGCTTTTGGGTAATGGGTTCTTCAAGAGGATGGTCTTCCTCCGAGCGATTGGGCAATCCGGTCCGTGGCTTGGGCGGCGAGACGAGTTTGAACCAACCCATGATAGACGGGATCGACTGGCCAGCGAACCCCGTCCGTTGCAGGCCCGGATGCTTAATTTGAAGGAGCGACGATGGCTCAGACCCTTTCGTTTAACGGTCGTAGGCGCGTACGCAAGTTTTTTGGAAAAATCCCTGAAGTCGCTGAAATGCCGAACCTCATCGAGGTTCAGAAGGCGTCTTACGATCAATTCCTGATGGTCGAGGAGCCCGCCGGCGGTCGCCCGGACGAGGGCCTTCAGGCCGTTTTCAAGTCGGTTTTCCCGATCACGGACTTCTCCGGCGCTTCCATGCTCGAATTCGTCTCCTACGAGTTCGAACAGCCGAAGTTCGACGTCGAGGAATGCCGCCAGCGTGACCTGACCTATGCGGCGCCGCTCAAGGTGACGCTGCGCCTCATCGTGTTCGATATCGACGAGGACACCGGCGCTAAATCGATCAAGGACATCAAGGAACAGAACGTCTACATGGGCGACATGCCGCTCATGACGGACAACGGCACCTTCATCGTCAACGGCACCGAGCGCGTCATCGTCTCCCAGATGCACCGTTCGCCGGGCGTGTTCTTCGACCACGACAAGGGCAAGAGCCACTCTTCCGGCAAGCTGCTCTTCGCCGCCCGCGTCATCCCGTACCGCGGTTCCTGGCTCGACATCGAGTTCGACGCCAAGGACATCGTGCATGCGCGCATCGACCGCCGCCGCAAGATCCCCGTCACCTCGCTGCTCATGGCCCTCGGCATGGACGGCGAAGACATCCTGTCGACCTTCTACACGAAGTCGCTCTACCAGCGCGACGGCGAAGGCTGGCGCATTCCCTTCAATCCCGACGCGCTGAAGGGCCAGAAGGCCGTTGCGGATATGATCGATGCCGACACGGGCGAGGTCGTTGTCGAGATCGGCAAGAAGCTGACGCCGCGCCTCTTGAAGCAGCTCGCCGAGAAGGGCCTCAAGGCCCTCAAGGCGACCGACGAGGACCTTTACGGCAACTACCTCGCCGAAGATGTCGTCAACTACGAGACGGGTGAGATCTACCTCGAAGCCGGCGACGAAATCGACGAGAAGACGCTGCCGGTCATCCTGTCGGCGGGCTTCGACGAGATCCCGGTCCTCGACATCGACCACATCAATGTCGGCGCCTACATCCGCAACACGCTTGCCGCGGACAAGAACGAGAACCGCCAGGACGCTCTGTTCGACATCTACCGCGTCATGCGTCCGGGCGAGCCGCCGACGATGGAATCGGCCGAAGCCATGTTCAACACGCTGTTCTTCGATCCGGAGCGCTACGACCTCTCCGCCGTCGGCCGCGTGAAGATGAACATGCGCCTCGACCTCGACGTCGCCGACACGGTCCGCATCCTGCGCAAGGAAGACATCCTGGCGGTCGTCAAGATGCTGGTCGAGCTGCGCGACGGCAAGGGCGAGATCGACGACATCGACAACCTCGGCAACCGCCGCGTCCGCTCGGTCGGCGAGCTGATGGAGAACCAGTACCGCCTCGGCCTCCTGCGCATGGAGCGCGCGATCAAGGAACGCATGTCCTCGATCGAGATCGACACGGTCATGCCGCAGGACCTGATCAACGCCAAGCCGGCGGCTGCCGCCGTTCGCGAGTTCTTCGGTTCCTCGCAGCTCTCCCAGTTCATGGACCAGGTGAACCCGCTTTCGGAAATCACCCACAAGCGCCGTCTTTCGGCCCTTGGCCCGGGCGGTCTCACCCGCGAGCGCGCCGGCTTCGAAGTCCGCGACGTTCACCCGACCCACTACGGCCGAATCTGCCCGATCGAGACGCCGGAAGGCCCGAACATCGGCCTGATCAACTCGCTCGCCACCTTCGCCCGCGTCAACAAGTACGGCTTCATCGAAAGCCCGTACCGCAAGATCGTCGACGGCAAGGTCACGACCGAGGTGGTCTACCTCTCGGCCATGGAGGAGGCGAAGTACTACGTCGCCCAGGCGAACTCGGAGCTCACCCCGGACGGCGCGTTCGTGGAAGAGTTCGTCGTCTGCCGTCATTCGGGCGAAGTGATGCTCGCGCCGCGCGACATGGTCAACCTGATGGACGTTTCGCCGAAGCAGCTCGTTTCGGTCGCGGCCGCGCTCATCCCGTTCCTGGAGAACGACGACGCGAACCGCGCGCTCATGGGCTCGAACATGCAGCGTCAGGCCGTGCCGCTTCTGCGTGCCGAGGCGCCGTTCGTCGGCACCGGCATGGAGCCGGTCGTCGCCCGTGACTCGGGCGCCGCCATCGCGGCCCGCCGCGGCGGCGTCGTCGACCAGGTCGACGCGACCCGTATCGTCATCCGCGCCACCGAAGACCTCGACCCGTCGAAGTCGGGCGTCGACATCTACCGCCTGCAGAAGTTCCAGAGGTCCAACCAGAACACCTGCGTCAACCAGCGCCCGCTGGTCTCCGTCGGCGACGTTCTGAACAAGGGCGACATCATCGCGGACGGTCCGTCGACCGACCTCGGCGACCTCGCGCTCGGCCGCAACGCGCTCGTCGCGTTCATGCCGTGGAACGGCTACAACTACGAGGACTCGATCCTGCTGTCCGAGCGCATCGTGCGCGATGACGTCTTCACCTCGATCCACATCGAGGAATTCGAGGTCATGGCCCGCGACACCAAGCTCGGCCCGGAGGAAATCACGCGCGACATCCCGAACGTCTCGGAAGAAGCGCTGAAGAACCTCGATGAGGCCGGCATCGTCTACATCGGTGCGGAAGTCCAGCCGGGCGACATCCTCGTCGGCAAGATCACGCCGAAGGGCGAGAGCCCGATGACGCCGGAGGAAAAGCTCCTGCGCGCCATCTTCGGCGAAAAGGCCTCCGACGTGCGCGACACCTCCATGCGCATGCCGCCGGGCACCTTCGGCACGGTCGTCGAGGTTCGCGTCTTCAACCGCCACGGCGTGGAGAAGGACGAACGCGCGATGGCGATCGAGCGCGAGGAGATCGAGCGTCTGGCGAAGGACCGTGACGACGAGCAGGCGATCCTCGACCGTAACGTCTACGGCCGTCTGATCGACATGCTGCGCGGCCACGTCGCCGTTGCCGGCCCGAAGGGCTTCAAGAAGGGCACGGAACTGACGAACGCCGTCATCTCCGAATATCCCCGCTCGCAATGGTGGATGTTCGCCGTCGAGGACGAGAAGGTCCAGGGCGAGATCGAGGCGCTCCGCGGCCAGTACGACGAGTCCAAGTCGCGCCTTGAGCAGCGCTTCATGGACAAGGTCGAGAAGGTCCAGCGCGGCGACGAGATGCCTCCGGGCGTCATGAAGATGGTCAAGGTCTTCGTCGCCGTGAAGCGCAAGATCCAGCCGGGCGACAAGATGGCCGGCCGTCACGGCAACAAGGGTGTCGTTTCGCGCATCGTTCCGATCGAGGACATGCCGTTCCTCGAAGACGGCACGCATGTCGACGTCGTTCTGAACCCGCTCGGCGTGCCTTCGCGCATGAACGTCGGCCAGATCCTCGAGACGCACCTCGGCTGGGCTTGCGCCGGCATGGGCAAGCAGATCGGCGAGATGCTGGACGCCTACAAGGCGGGCGGCGACATCAAGCCGCTGCGCGACACGATCGACAGCGTCATGGGCACCGGCCCGAAGGGCGAGCCGATCAAGGACTACGACGATGACTCCATCGTCCGCCTTGCCGAGCAGACCCGCCGCGGCGTCTCGATCGCGACACCCGTCTTCGACGGTGCCGTCGAGAAGGACGTCAACGAGATGCTCGAAAAGGCCGGTCTCAAGATCACCGGCCAGTCGACGCTCTACGACGGCCGTACCGGCGACCAGTTCGACCGCCAGGTGACCGTCGGATACATCTACATGCTGAAGCTGAACCACCTCGTGGACGACAAGATCCACGCCCGTTCGATCGGCCCGTACTCGCTCGTCACCCAGCAGCCGCTGGGCGGCAAGGCGCAGTTCGGCGGCCAGCGCTTCGGGGAAATGGAGGTCTGGGCGCTCGAGGCCTACGGCGCCGCCTATACGCTGCAGGAAATGCTGACCGTGAAGTCGGACGACGTCGCGGGCCGCACCAAGGTGTACGAGGCGATCGTCCGCGGCGATGACACGTTCGAGGCAGGCATTCCGGAGAGCTTCAACGTTCTCGTCAAGGAAATGCGCTCGCTCGGCCTGTCCGTCGAACTCGAGAACTCGAAGGTCGACCCGGCCGTGGAAGCCGGCCAGCTTCCGGACGCTGCGGAGTAATCCTGATCGGGTGCGCGCCGGAAAAGGCGCGCACCGTTTCCGCCTCGCCTTTGCGGGCGAGGGCGGAAATTCGGCCGCTCCGAAGAGCGGCATTATCTGTTTGAAGCAGCGGTTCGGCACCCGGGTATCGCCGCAATCGCTTGCTAAGCTGAGGGCTTAGGGCCCACGAAGGAGATTAGGCATGAACCAAGAGGTCATGAATCTTTTCAATCCGCAGGTGCCTGCGCAGACGTTCGATTCCATCCGGATCTCGATCGCTTCCCCTGAGAAGATTCTCTCCTGGTCGTACGGTGAGATCAAGAAGCCGGAAACGATCAACTACCGCACATTCAAGCCGGAACGTGACGGTCTGTTCTGCGCGCGCATTTTCGGGCCGATCAAGGACTACGAGTGCCTGTGCGGCAAGTACAAGCGCATGAAGTACAAGGGCATCATCTGCGAGAAGTGCGGCGTCGAAGTCACGCTGTCGCGCGTTCGCCGCGAGCGCATGGGCCATATCGAGCTCGCTGCGCCCGTCGCCCATATCTGGTTCCTGAAGTCGCTGCCCTCGCGCATCGCCACGCTGCTCGACATGACGCTGAAGGATGTCGAGCGGGTTCTCTATTTCGAGAACTACATCGTGACCGAGCCGGGCCTGACCGCGCTCAAGGAAAACCAGCTTCTGACCGAAGAAGAGTACATGATCGCCGTCGACGAGTACGGCGAGGACCAGTTCACGGCGATGATCGGCGCCGAGGCCATCTATGAGATGCTCGCCTCGATGAACCTCGAAAAGATCGCCGGCGACCTGCGTTCGGATCTCGCCGACACCACGTCGGATCTGAAGCAGAAGAAGCTGATGAAGCGGCTGAAGATCGTCGAGAACTTCATGGAATCCGGCAACCGTCCGGAATGGATGATCATGAAGGTCGTTCCGGTGATCCCGCCGGACCTGCGCCCGCTCGTGCCGCTGGACGGCGGCCGTTTCGCGACGTCGGACCTCAACGATCTCTACCGCCGCGTCATCAACCGCAACAACCGTCTGAAGCGGCTGATCGAGCTGCGCGCGCCGGGCATCATCATCCGCAACGAGAAGCGCATGCTTCAGGAATCGGTTGACGCCCTGTTCGACAACGGCCGCCGCGGCCGCGTCATCACCGGCGCCAACAAGCGTCCGCTGAAGTCGCTCAGCGACATGCTCAAGGGCAAGCAGGGCCGCTTCCGCCAGAACCTGCTCGGCAAGCGCGTCGACTATTCCGGCCGCTCGGTCATCGTGACGGGTCCGGAACTCAAGCTGCACCAGTGCGGCCTGCCGAAGAAGATGGCGCTCGAGCTGTTCAAGCCGTTCATCTACGCCCGCCTCGACGCGAAGGGCTTCTCCTCGACCGTCAAACAGGCCAAGAAGCTGGTCGAGAAGGAAAAGCCGGAAGTCTG
Source organism: Shinella agrisoli (assembly GCF_046557955.1). Lineage (NCBI taxonomy): Bacteria > Pseudomonadati > Pseudomonadota > Alphaproteobacteria > Hyphomicrobiales > Rhizobiaceae > Shinella > Shinella agrisoli. The sequence goes on from NZ_JBJIEP010000017.1 coordinate 51,773, forward strand.
GGACATCCTCGACGAGGTCATCCGCGAGCATCCGGTGCTCCTCAACCGTGCGCCGACGCTGCACCGCCTGGGCATCCAGGCCTTCGAACCGACCCTGGTCGAAGGCAAGGCGATCCAGCTGCACCCGCTCGTCTGCACGGCCTTCAACGCCGACTTCGACGGCGACCAGATGGCCGTCCACGTCCCGCTCTCGCTGGAAGCCCAGCTTGAAGCGCGCGTGCTCATGATGTCGACGAACAACATCCTGCACCCGGCGAACGGCGCACCGATCATCGTTCCCTCGCAGGACATGGTCCTCGGCCTCTACTACCTGTCGATCATGAACCAGAACGAGCCGGGCGAGGGCATGGCCTTCTCCGACATGGGCGAACTGCACCATGCGCTCGAGAACAAGGTCGTCACGCTGCACTCGAAGATCAAGGGCCGCTACAAGTCGGTCGACGCCGAAGGCAAGCCCTACAGCAAGATCTACGAGACGACGCCCGGCCGCATGATCATCGGCGAGCTGCTGCCGAAGAACGGCAACATCCCGTTCGACATCTGCAACCAGGAAATGACCAAGAAGAACATCTCCAAGATGATCGACACGGTCTACCGCCACTGCGGCCAGAAGGACACGGTCATCTTCTGCGACCGCATCATGCAGCTCGGCTTCGCCCATGCCTGCAGGGCGGGCATCTCCTTCGGCAAGGACGACATGGTCATTCCGGACACCAAGGCGAAGATCGTCGGTGACACCGAGAACCTGGTCAAGGAATACGAGCAGCAGTACAACGACGGCCTGATCACCCAGGGCGAGAAGTACAACAAGGTCGTCGACGCCTGGGGCAAGGCCACCGAGAAGGTCGCGGAAGAGATGATGGCGCGCATCAAGGCCGTCGAATTCGACCCCGAGACCGGCCGCCAGAAGCCGATGAACTCGATCTACATGATGAGCCACTCCGGCGCCCGCGGTTCTCCGAACCAGATGCGCCAGCTCGGCGGCATGCGCGGCCTCATGGCCAAGCCCTCGGGCGAGATCATCGAGACGCCGATCATCTCGAACTTCAAGGAAGGCCTGACCGTGAACGAGTACTTCAACTCGACGCACGGCGCCCGCAAGGGCCTGGCGGACACCGCCTTGAAGACCGCGAACTCCGGCTACCTGACCCGCCGTCTCGTCGACGTCGCGCAGGACTGCATCGTCACGCACACCGATTGCGGCACCGACAAGGGCCTCACGATGACGGCGATCGTCGATGCCGGCCAGGTCGTGGCCTCGCTCGGACAGCGCATCCTCGGCCGCACCGCCCTCGACGACATCCTGCATCCGGTCACGGGCGAGCTCATCGTCTCCGGCGGCAAGATGATCGAGGAGGCGCACGTCGCCGAGATCGAGAAGGCCGGCATCCAGTCCGTCCGCATCCGCTCGGCGCTGACCTGCGAGATCCAGACGGGCGTCTGCGGCGTCTGCTACGGCCGCGACCTTGCACGCGGCACGCCGGTCAACATCGGCGAGGCTGTCGGCGTCATCGCCGCGCAGTCGATCGGCGAGCCGGGCACCCAGCTCACCATGCGTACCTTCCACCTGGGCGGCACGGCGACCGTGGTCGACCAGTCGTTCCTGGAAGCCTCGTATGAAGGCACGGTGCAGATCAAGAACCGCAACATGCTGCGCAACTCCGACGGCAACCTCGTCGCGATGGGCCGCAACATGGCGATCCAGATCCTGGACGAGCGCGGCGTGGAACGCTCCTCGCAGCGCGTGGCCTACGGTTCGAAGATCTTCGTGGACGACGGCGACAAGGTGAAGCGCGGCCAGCGCCTCGCCGAGTGGGACCCCTACACCCGTCCGATGATGACGGAAGTGGAAGGCATCGTTCACTTCGAGGACGTCGTCGACGGTATCTCGGTTCTGGAATCGACGGACGAGTCCACCGGCATCACCAAGCGTTCGGTCATCGACTGGCGCTCGACGCCGCGCGGGACCGACCTCAAGCCGGCGATCGTCATCAAGGACAAGAACGGCGCCGTCGCCAAGCTGTCCCGCGGCGGCGAGGCCCGCTTCATGCTCTCGGTCGACGCGATCCTCTCCGTCGAGCCGGGCCAGAAGGTCTCCCAGGGTGACGTTCTTGCCCGCTCGCCGCTGGAAAGCGCCAAGACCAAGGACATCACCGGCGGTCTGCCGCGTGTTGCCGAGCTGTTCGAGGCCCGTCGTCCGAAGGACCACGCCATCATCGCCGAGATCGATGGCACCGTCCGCTTCGGCCGCGACTACAAGAACAAGCGTCGCGTGACGATCGAGCCGGCGGAAGACGGTGTCGAGCCGGTCGAGTACCTGATCCCGAAGGGCAAGCCCTTCCACCTTCAGGACGGCGACTACATCGAAAAGGGCGACTACATCCTCGACGGCAACCCCGCGCCGCACGACATCCTGGCGATCAAGGGCGTGGAAGCGCTGGCTTCCTACCTCGTCAACGAGATCCAGGAAGTCTACCGGCTCCAGGGCGTCGTGATCAACGACAAGCACATCGAGGTGATCGTCCGCCAGATGCTGCAGAAGGTCGAGATCACCGATGCCGGCGATTCCAGCTACATCGTGGGCGACAACGTCGACCGCATCGAGCTGGAGGACGTCAACGACGCGCTGATCGAGGAAGGCAAGAAGCCGGCTTACGGCGAGCCCGTCCTCCTCGGCATCACCAAGGCGTCGCTGCAGACCCCGTCGTTCATCTCGGCCGCTTCGTTCCAGGAGACCACCAAGGTTCTCACGGAAGCCGCGATCGCCGGCAAGACCGACGGCCTGCAGGGCCTCAAGGAGAACGTCATCGTCGGCCGCCTCATCCCGGCGGGCACCGGTGGCACGATGACCCAGATCCGCCGCATCGCGACGGCCCGCGACGAGATGATTCTCGACGAGCGCCGCAAGTCGACCGGCGCGGGCGTTGCAACCCCCATGCTGGCGGATCTCGCCGGCGGCGAGGGCGCGGCAGCGGAATAAACGCCGCATATCTCTTGACGATTGAGAAGCCGCCCGAAATTTTCGGGCGGCTTTTTGCTTATGCGCAAGGCCGGGGCAGGGCCGTTTGATCTGGCGCAAACAACCAGATTGGAGCGGTTCTAAAGTCCGTTCGTATCCCAACGAATGGAGGCAGCCATGAAATTCCTGCTTGCGACCGTCGCCGCGTCGGTCCTTGCGACTGTGGCCTTCGCCGCCGATCCGGTTCCGGCCGATCTGCGTGCGACGGCGCTCGACATCTTCAAGCCGTTACCCTCGACCTATCCGGCGGTCAGCGACAACCCCATCACGAAGGAGAAGATCGAGCTCGGCAAGGCGCTGTTCTTCGATCCGCGGCTCTCGGCCTCGGGGGTCTTCTCGTGCAACTCCTGTCACAACCTGGCGACGGGCGGCGACGACAACCTGGAAACCTCGATCGGCCACGGCTGGCAGAAGGGACCGCGCAACTCGCCGACCGCGCTCAACGCCGTGTTCAACGAGGCGCAGTTCTGGGACGGCCGGGCCGAGGACCTGAAGGCGCAGGCGAAAGGCCCGATCCAGGCCGGCGTCGAGATGGCCAACACGCCGACCCAGGTCGTCGCCACGCTGAAGTCGATGCCGAAATATGTCGAATGGTTCAAGGCTGCCTTCCCCGGCGAGGCCGATCCCGTGACCTTCGACAACATGGCGAAGGCGATCGAGGCCTTCGAGGCGACGCTGATCACGCCGGCCGCCTTCGACGCCTTCCTCAATGGCGACGACAACGCCATGTCGACGGAGCAGCAGCAGGGTCTTGCGCTGTTCATCGACAAGGGCTGCGCCTCCTGCCACAGCGGCATCAACGTCGGCGGCAACGGCTACTATCCGTTCGGCCTGATCGAGAAGCCGGGCGCGGAAGTGCTGCCGGAGAACGACAAGGGCCGCTTCGCGGTGACGGCGACCGCCGACGATTCCTACGTCTTCCGCGCGGCGCCGCTGCGCAACGTCACGCTGACGGCGCCGTACTTCCATTCGGGCAAGGTGTGGAACTTGAGGCAGGCCGTCGCCATCATGGGCACCTCGCAGCTCGGCGAGGACCTGTCGGACGAGGATGTCGACCGGATCGTCGCCTTCCTCGGCTCGCTGGAAGGCCGCCTGCCGGAGGTCGTCTATCCGGTGCTGCCGGCAGAAACGGACGATACGCCCCTGCCGAGCGGCGAGATCAAGTAGGAAACGAGGTGGCGGTCGTCACGCGAAGCGGATGATCGCCACTTCCCCTTCGAGCGCGCCCTGATAGGCGGAGGCGTGCGGCTCGTCTTCCGGCGGTCCGGTCAGCGTGCCGATCTGGTCGAGGTCCGCTTCGAGGAAACCTTCTTCGGAAAGCGCGTTCAGCGCTTCCCGCACGGCGCTGTCGTCGTCCGGCGCGCGCAGCATCACGTGGATGTCGATGCCCTCTTCCCCCTCGCGCTCATAGGCCTTGCCGATGATGATGAAGACCATCGGCTCGTCGAGCGTATAGTTGTCGTTGTCGGCGCTGGACGCCATGGCGCGCTCCTTTCGGGATCGAGTGATGCTCGTTCTATAAAGGGTAGGGCGGCCGGCCCCAAATGCAAAATCGCGGCAGGCCGCCAAAAGGCGCGGGCCGGGGAATCGGTGGACGTATCCGCTGCGTCCGGTTGATTCCGTCTTCATGCTTCCTTAATGTTCTGCGGCGATGGCTGTGTGCCTCGAAAGTGCCCCGCACGGGCAGGGGAGACCGCTGGAGGCCTTGCTTTTCAGGCAGGTCGGCCATTCCCGTACCGGATTCTTTCGCGCCGCCCCTTGACCTTTCGCCCTTTAGTCAGTAGACCGCACGCCATCAGAGCCTATGTGAGGCTGGCTGGTTCGGAACGACTCGTTCTGGAGTTCGCCTCAAACAGGGCTCGACGCACGTTGAGAACATGAATGCTGCACGCATGACGCGGTGATATCGCGTCCTCTGCCTATAGAGGTCATCCGCGGCAAGCGGATCGGCCTTTTATTGCGCATGAAGAAGCGTGTGGCCATGAGCATTTTGCAGGCAAGCGGAACGCTTGGCGTCGTACAAATGCGGCAACCGAATATGTTGGGGCGGCGCGCCGCTCCAAAAACGCCCGCAAGGGTAACAGGACTAGATTTGCAAGGGATGGTTCTATGCCTACCGTAAACCAGTTGATCCGCAAGCCGCGCCAGGCGTCGGTAAAGCGCAACAAGGTTCCTGCCCTGCAGGAAAACCCCCAGAAGCGCGGCGTCTGCACCCGCGTCTACACGACGACCCCGAAGAAGCCGAACTCGGCTCTGCGTAAGGTCGCCAAGATCCGCCTGACCAATGGCTTCGAAGTCATCGGCTACATCCCGGGCGAAGGCCACAACCTGCAGGAACACTCCGTCGTCATGATCCGTGGCGGCCGCGTGAAGGACCTTCCGGGCGTGCGCTACCACATCATCCGCGGCGTTCTCGACACCCAGGGCGTCAAGAACCGCAAGCAGCGCCGCTCCAAGTACGGCGCGAAGCGTCCGAAATAATACAGTAACCGGCGCCATTTCGCTGGTCGGAACCTTTGAAGAAAGACGAAAAGTATGTCCCGTCGCCATAGAGCAGAAAAGCGCGAGATCAATCCGGACCCGAAGTTCGGCGACCTCGTGGTCACCAAGTTCATGAACGCCATCATGCTGGACGGCAAGAAGTCCGTCGCCGAAACGATCGTTTACGGCGCCTTCGATGCGGTTCAGGGCAAGTCCAAGCAGGACCCGCTCTCGGTGTTCCATTCGGCTCTCGACAACGTGGCGCCGCACGTCGAAGTGCGTTCGCGTCGCGTCGGCGGTGCGACCTACCAGGTTCCGGTCGACGTCCGTCCGGAGCGCCGTCAGGCTCTGGCCATCCGCTGGCTGATCGCAGCTGCCCGCAAGCGTAACGAAACGACCATGGTCGAGCGCCTTTCCGGCGAACTCATGGACGCGGCGAACAATCGCGGCAGCGCCGTCAAGAAGCGCGAAGACACGCACAAGATGGCCGACGCCAACCGCGCCTTCTCGCACTACCGCTGGTAACCGAAACTAGACGTCTCGAAAGGAGTCCCAGATGGCTCGCGAATACAAAATCGAAGACTACCGAAATTTCGGTATCATGGCGCACATCGACGCCGGCAAGACCACCACGACCGAGCGTATCCTCTACTACACCGGCAAGTCCCACAAGATCGGCGAAGTCCATGACGGCGCCGCCACGATGGACTGGATGGAGCAGGAGCAGGAGCGCGGCATCACCATCACGTCCGCCGCCACCACGACCTTCTGGAAGGGCCGTGACGGCAAGACGCGCCGCTTCAACATCATCGACACCCCCGGCCACGTCGACTTCACCATCGAAGTCGAGCGCAGCCTGCGCGTTCTCGACGGCGCCATCGCGCTGCTCGACGCGAATGCCGGTGTCGAGCCGCAGACGGAAACCGTCTGGCGCCAGGCCGACAAGTACAACGTTCCGCGCATGATCTTCTGCAACAAGATGGACAAGACCGGCGCGGACTTCTACCGCTCCGTCGAGATGATCAAGACCCGTCTCGGCGCGACCCCGGTCGTCATGCAGCTGCCGATCGGCGCCGAAAGCGACTTCAAGGGCGTTGTCGACCTGATCGAGATGAACGCCCTCGTCTGGCGCGACGAATCGCTCGGCGCCCAGTGGGACGTCGTCGAGATCCCGGCCGACCTCAAGGACAAGGCCGAGGAATATCGCGAGAAGCTCATCGAGACCGTCGTCGAGATCGACGAGGCTGCGATGGAAGCCTATCTCGAAGGCAACTATCCGGACAACGACCAGATCCGCGCGCTCGTGCGCCGCGGCACGATCGACGTGAAGTTCTTCCCGATGTTCTGCGGCACCGCCTTCAAGAACAAGGGCGTGCAGCCGCTGCTCGACGCCGTCGTCGACTACCTGCCGTCCCCGGCGGACATCCCGGCGATCAAGGGCATCGACGTCAAGACGGAAGCCGAGATCGAGCGTCACGCCGACGACAGCGAGCCGCTGTCCATGCTCGCCTTCAAGATCATGAACGACCCCTTCGTCGGTTCGCTCACCTTCGCCCGCATCTATTCCGGCAAGCTCGAGAAGGGCACGTCGGTCATGAACACGGTCAAGGACAAGCGCGAGCGCGTCGGCCGCATGCTGCAGATGCACTCCAACTCCCGTGAGGACATCGAGGAAGCCTTCGCAGGCGACATCGTCGCTCTCGCCGGCCTCAAGGACACGACCACGGGCGACACGCTCTGCGACCCGCTGAAGCCGGTCATCCTCGAGCGCATGGAGTTCCCCGAGCCGGTCATCCAGATCGCCATCGAGCCGAAGACGAAGAACGACCAGGAGAAGATGGGCCTCGCGCTCAACCGCCTGGCTGCCGAAGACCCGTCCTTCCGCGTCAAGACCGACGAGGAATCCGGCCAGACGATCATCGCGGGCATGGGTGAACTTCACCTCGACATCATCGTCGACCGCATGCGTCGCGAGTTCAAGGTCGAAGCCAATGTCGGCGCCCCGCAGGTCGCCTACCGCGAGACGATCACCCGCAGGACCGAGGAAGACTACACGCACAAGAAGCAGACCGGTGGTACCGGCCAGTTCGCCCGCGTCAAGCTCGTCTTCGAACCGAACCCGGACGGCGAGGATTTCGTCTTCGAATCCAAGATCGTCGGCGGTGCCGTTCCGAAGGAATACATCCCGGGCGTCCAGAAGGGTATCGAAAGCGTCCTGTCCTCGGGCCCGCTCGCAGGCTTCCCGATGCTCGGCGTCAAGGCGACGCTCATCGACGGCGCCTTCCACGACGTGGACTCCTCGGTCCTCGCCTTCGAAATCGCATCGCGTGCCTGCTTCCGTGAAGCCGCCAAGAAGGCCGGCGCACAGCTGCTGGAGCCGATGATGAAGGTCGAGGTCGTGACGCCGGAAGACTATGTCGGCGACGTCATCGGCGACCTCAACTCCCGCCGTGGCCAGATCCAGGGCCAGGAATCGCGCGGCGTCGCCGTCGTGATCTCCGCCAACGTGCCGCTGGCCAACATGTTCAAGTACGTGGACAACCTGCGCTCCATGTCGCAGGGCCGCGCCCAGTACTCGATGGTCTTCGACCATTACGCGCCGGTTCCGTCGAACGTCGCGCAGGAAATCCAGGCAAAGTACTCCGGTCAGAAGTGACCGGGGTATCCCCCAGAGAGTTTGAATGAATTTCCCTTCGAGGGATCAGGAACGGAGAGCCGGAAATGGCAAAAGGTAAGTTTGAGCGCACGAAGCCTCACGTGAATATCGGCACGATCGGTCACGTTGACCATGGCAAGACGTCGCTGACTGCGGCGATCACGAAGTATTTCGGGGAGTTCAAGGCGTACGACCAGATCGACGCAGCGCCTGAGGAGAAGGCGCGCGGGATCACGATCTCGACGGCGCACGTGGAGTACGAGACGGCGAACCGCCACTATGCGCATGTCGACTGCCCCGGCCACGCCGACTACGTGAAGAACATGATCACGGGCGCTGCGCAGATGGACGGCGCGATCCTGGTCGTTTCGGCCGCCGACGGCCCGATGCCGCAGACGCGCGAGCACATCCTGCTTGCCCGCCAGGTCGGCGTTCCGGCGATCGTGGTGTTCCTGAACAAGGTCGACCAGGTTGACGACGCCGAGCTTCTCGAGCTGGTGGAGCTTGAAGTGCGCGAGCTTCTGTCGTCCTACGACTTCCCGGGCGACGACATTCCGATCGTCAAGGGCTCGGCCCTGGCGGCTCTGGAGGATTCGGACAAGAAGATCGGCGAGGACGCGATCCGCGAGCTGATGGCGCAGGTCGATGCGTACATCCCGACGCCGGAGCGTCCGATCGACCAGCCGTTCCTGATGCCGATCGAGGACGTGTTCTCGATCTCGGGCCGCGGCACGGTCGTGACGGGCCGCGTCGAGCGCGGCGTCGTCAAGGTCGGTGAGGAAATCGAGATCGTCGGCATCCGCCCGACGACGAAGACGACCTGCACGGGCGTTGAGATGTTCCGCAAGCTTCTGGACCAGGGCCAGGCGGGCGACAACATCGGCGCGCTGCTGCGCGGGGTGAACCGTGACGGCGTTGAGCGCGGGCAGATCCTGTGCAAGCCGGGTTCGGTCAAGCCGCACAAGAAGTTCAAGGCGGAAGCCTACATCCTGACGAAGGAAGAGGGCGGCCGTCACACGCCGTTCTTCACGAACTACCGTCCGCAGTTCTACTTCCGCACGACGGACGTGACGGGGATCGTGACGCTTCCGGAAGGCACGGAGATGGTGATGCCGGGCGACAACGTGACGGTGGACGTGGAGCTGATCGTTCCGATCGCGATGGAAGAGAAGCTGCGCTTCGCCATCCGCGAAGGCGGCCGCACCGTCGGCGCAGGCATCGTCGCCTCCATCGTCGAGTAAGGCGCAAGGCCCAAGGCCGCTGAAATAGGAAGGGCAGGATCCGATCCTGCCCTCCGGTCTTTGAAAATCAAGCGGACTGGCCTTTCGGCAATTGTGTTTTCGTGTGCGTTCCGATATGGGAACCGCCAGAATCAAAAAGCGCGTATTCCCAGGAGAATCGCGCGGATAACGAACTAAGGACAAGTCGTATGAACGGCCAGAACATCCGCATCCGCCTCAAGGCGTTTGACCACCGGATCCTTGACGCCTCCACGCGCGAAATCGTGTCGACGGCAAAGCGTACCGGCGCAAGCGTCCGCGGCCCCGTTCCGCTCCCGACCCGTATTGAGAAGTTCACGGTCAACCGCTCGCCCCACGTCGACAAGAAGAGCCGTGAACAGTTCGAGATGCGCACCCACAAGCGCCTGCTCGACATCGTAGATCCGACCCCGCAGACCGTCGATGCCCTCATGAAGCTCGACCTTGCGGCCGGTGTAGACGTAGAGATCAAACTCTAAGTCCGGCGTAAGCCGAAATAACAAGGAAGGTACGTGGCATTAGGCCGACGTCTTCTGAAAACGGGAAACCCGACGGCCTTCGAGCCCGAGTGGAATCCTTAAACCAAGAGGCATGACGGGACGCCACGCGGCCCGCCAGGACTTCTAAGAGGATTGAACCATGCGTTCAGGTGTGATTGCACAGAAAGTAGGGATGACTCGCGTCTACAACGACGCAGGTGAGCACATCCCCGTAACAGTATTGCGACTGGACAACGTCCAGGTCGTTGCCCAGCGTACGCAGGAGAAGAACGGCTACACCGCCGTCCAGCTCGGCGCCGGCACCTCCAAGGTGAAGAACACGGCAAAGGCGCTGCGCGGCCAGTTCGCCGCCGCAAGCGTCGAGCCGAAGGCGAAGCTCGTCGAGTTCCGCGTTTCGGAAGACAACCTCATCGACATCGGCGCGGAACTGACCGCCGCCCATTTCGTCGCAGGCCAGCTCGTCGACGTTACCGGCACCACGATCGGTAAGGGTTTTGCCGGTGCCATGAAGCGCCACAACTTCGGCGGCCTTCGTGCAACGCACGGCGTTTCCGTATCGCACCGCTCGCACGGTTCGACGGGTAACAACCAGGACCCGGGCAAGGTCTGGAAGGGCAAGCGCATGGCCGGCCACATGGGCCAGACGCGCGTAACCACCCAGAACCTCGAAGTCGTCTCCACCGACGAAGAGCGCGGTCTCATCCTCGTCAAGGGCGCCGTCCCGGGTTCCAAGGGTTCCTGGATCGTCGTCCGCGACGCCGTCAAGTCCGGCACCCCGTCCGACGCGCCGCGTCCGGCCGCCGTGCGCGCCGCAGCCAAGTAAGGGAGCCTGATCATGGATCTCAAAGTCACGACCCTCGAGGGGAAGGACGCCGGCAAGGTCTCCCTCTCCGACGCGATCTTCGGCCTCGAGCCGCGCGAAGACATCATTGCCCGCGTCGTCCGCTGGCAGCTCGCCAAGAAGCAGCAGGGCACGCATCAGTCGCTGACCCGCGGTGAGGTTTCCCGCACCGGCGCCAAGATGTACAAGCAGAAGGGTACGGGCCGCGCCCGTCACCATTCGGCGCGCGCTCCGCAGTTCCGCGGCGGTGCCAAGGCGCACGGCCCGGTTTCCCGCAGCCACGCTCACGACCTGCCCAAGCAGGTCCGCGCCCTCGGCCTGCGCCATGCCCTCTCGGCCAAGATCAAGGCTGACGAAGTCATCATCGTCGACGACCTCGTCGCCAAGGAAGCAAAGACCAAGGCTCTGGCCGGCGCGTTCGCCTCGCTCGGCCTCACCAACGCGCTCTTCATCGGCGGCGCAGAGCTTGACGGCAACTTCAAGCTCGCGGCGCGCAACATCCCGAACGTGGATGTTCTGCCGATCCAGGGCATCAATGTTTACGACATCCTGCGCCGCGGCAAGCTCGTGCTCTCCAAGGCTGCTGTAGAAGCCCTCGAGGAGCGGTTCAAATGACGGATCTTCGCCACTACGATGTGATCGTCTCGCCGGCGATCACCGAAAAGTCGACGCTGGTATCCGAAAACAACCAGATCGTCTTCAACGTCGCCAAGCGCGCTTCCAAGCCTGAGATCAAGGCTGCGGTGGAAGCCCTCTTCGGCGTCAAGGTCACGGCTGTGAACACGCTCGTCCGCAAGGGCAAGATCAAGCGTTTCCGCGGCTTTTCCGGCCGGCAGGGAGATGTCAAGAAGGCTATCGTCACGCTCGCTGACGGCCAGTCCATCGACGTCTCCACCGGGCTCTGATCGGGCAGTCGGCTAAAAGGGAAACAAGAAAATGGCATTGAAAAGCTTCAATCCGACCACCCCGAGCCAGCGCCAGCTGGTCATCGTCGACCGGTCGGGCCTTTACAAGGGCAAGCCCGTAAAGGCTCTGACCCAGGGCCTGTCGTCCAAGGGCGGCCGCAACAACCTGGGCCGCATCACCGTGCGCTTCCAGGGCGGCGGTCACAAGCGCACCTACCGTCTCGTCGACTTCAAGCGTCGCAAGTTCGACGTCGAGGGCACGGTCGAGCGCCTGGAATACGACCCGAACCGCACCGCGTTCATCGCGCTGGTGAGCTATGCCGACGGCGAGCAGGCCTACATCCTGGCGCCGCAGCGCCTGGCGGCGGGCGACAAGGTCATCGCCTCCGACAAGGCCGTCGACGTCAAGCCCGGCAACACCATGCCGCTGCAGTACATCCCGGTCGGCTCGATCGTCCACAACGTCGAGATGAAGCCGGGCAAGGGCGGCCAGATCGCCCGTTCCGCCGGCACCTTCGTCCAGCTGGTCGGCCGCGACCAGGGCATGGCGATCCTTCGCCTGAACTCCGGCGAGCAGCGCCTGGTTCACGCGTCGTGCCTTGCAACGGTCGGCGCCGTCTCGAACCCGGACCACGGCAACATCAACGACGGCAAGGCCGGTCGTTCGCGCTGGCGCGGCAAGCGTCCGCACGTTCGCGGCGTCGTCATGAACCCGGTCGACCACCCGCACGGCGGTGGTGAAGGCCGCACTTCCGGCGGTCGTCACCCGGTTACCCCGTGGGGCAAGCCGACCAAGGGCAAGCGCACCCGTTCGAACAAGTCCACGGACAAGTTCATCATGCGCTCGCGCCATCAGCGTAAGAAATAAGAGAGGTAGTCAGGAATGGCTCGTTCAGTATGGAAAGGCCCGTTTGTTGACGGCTATCTTCTCAAGAAGGCTGAGAAGGTTCGTGAAGGCGGTCGCAACGAGGTTATCAAGATCTGGAGCCGCCGCTCCACGATCCTGCCGCAGTTCGTAGGTCTCACCTTCGGCGTCTACAACGGCAGCAAGCACATCCCGGTGGCCGTCAACGAAGACATGGTCGGCCACAAGTTTGGTGAGTTCGCTCCCACCCGGACCTACTACGGTCACGGTGCGGACAAGAAGGCGAAGAGGAAGTAACGATGGGCAAGGCTAAAGCCGAACGTCGGCTGAAGGATAACGAGGCGCAGGCTGTTGCGCGCACGATCCGCGTCAGCCCCCAGAAGCTCAACCTGCTTGCTGCGCTCATCCGCGGCAAGAAGGTCGACCGCGCTCTCGCCGATCTTGAATTCTCGCGCAAGCGTAGCGCCGAGACCGTCAAGAAGACGCTTGAGTCCGCGATCGCCAACGCAGAAAACAACCACGACCTCGACGTCGATAGTCTAATCGTCGCCGAGGCCTATGTCGGCAAGTCGATCGTCATGAAGCGTTTCCACGCTCGTGGCCGCGGCCGCGCATCGCGGATCGAGAAGCCTTTCTCGCATCTGACGATCGTCGTCCGTGAAGTCGAAGCCAAAGGGGAGGCCGCATAATGGGCCAGAAGATTAATCCGATCGGTTTCCGCCTCGGCATCAACCGTACCTGGGACAGCCGCTGGTTCGCCGACAATGCCGAATACGGCCAGCTGCTCCACGAAGACCTGAAGATCCGCAAGTTCGTTCAGGACGAATTGAAGCAGGCCGGTATCTCGAAGGTCGTCATCGAGCGCCCGCACAAGAAGTGCCGCGTCACGATCCACTCGGCTCGCCCGGGTCTGATCATCGGCAAGAAGGGTGCGGACATCGAGAAGCTCCGCAAGAAGCTCTCCGAGATGACGAACTCCGAAACGCACCTCAACATCGTCGAGGTGCGCAAGCCGGAAGTCGACGCGACGCTCGTCGCCCAGTCGATCGCCCAGCAGCTCGAACGCCGCGTGGCCTTCCGCCGTGCGATGAAGCGCGCTGTCCAGTCGGCCATGCGTCTTGGTGCCGAAGGCATCAAGATCACCTGCGCCGGCCGTCTCGGCGGCGCGGAAATCGCCCGTACCGAATGGTACCGCGAAGGCCGCGTTCCGCTCCATACGCTGCGTGCGGACATCGACTACGGTACGGCTGAAGCCGAGACCGCATTCGGCATCTGCGGCATCAAGGTCTGGATCTTCAAGGGCGAAATCCTTGAGCACGATCCGATGGCCTCCGAGCGTCGCGCCAGCGAAAGTGACAACCAGGGCGCCGGCAGCCGTGATCGCGACCGCGATCGTGACCGTCGTCGCGAAAACGCGTAACAGTCGCGTTTGGCAGCCAATATCGGAGAAGTAAAAAAATGTTGCAGCCAAAGCGTACCAAGTACCGCAAGCAGTTCAAGGGCCGCATCAAGGGCGTCGCCAAGGGCGGCTCCGAGCTCGCCTTCGGCGAGTTCGGCCTGAAGGCTCAGGAACCGAACCGCGTCAACGCGCGTGAGATCGAAGCGGCCCGCCGTGCGATCACCCGCTACATGAAGCGTGCCGGTCGCGTATGGATCCGCGTGTTCCCGGACACGCCGGTCACCGCAAAGCCCACCGAAGTCCGCATGGGTAAGGGCAAGGGCTCCGTCGAATACTGGGCATGCAAGGTCAAGCCCGGCCGTATGATGTTCGAGATCGACGGCGTTTCCGAGGAAATCGCGCGTGAAGCGCTTCGCCTCGGCTCGGCCAAGCTCTCGGTCAAGACGCGCTTCGTACAGCGCATTGCAGAGTAAGGAGCGAGTAGCGATGAAAGCCGCAGACGTCCGGGCGCTCAGCGCCGACCAGCTCAACGAGGAGCTTGCCAAGCTGAAGAAGGAGCAGTTCAACCTGCGCTTCCAGAAGGCGACCGGCCAGCTCGAGAAGACCTCGCGCATCAACGAAGTCCGCAAGGACATCGCGCGCGTCAAGACCATCGCCCGCCAGAAGGCGGCAGAAGCCAAGGCTTAAAGGAAGAACAAGATGCCGAAACGCATTCTGCAGGGCACCGTAGTCAGCGACAAGAACGACAAGACCGTTGTCGTCCGCGTCGAGCGCCGTTTTGCGCACCCGCTGCTTCAGAAGACCGTTCGCCGGTCCAAGAAGTACAAGGCGCATGACGAAAACAACCAGTACAAGGTCGGCGACGTCGTTTCCATCCAGGAATGCGCCCCGATCTCCAAGGACAAGCGCTGGACCGTCGTATCGGCCCACGCTTAAAAACATCGGATTTGGCGCCGGGCCCTTGCGTCTGGCGCGAAAACCTGTATGAAGCAGCGCAAGGACGCTCGGAATCGCGAGCGTTCTTTTGCTTTGAGCGCAGGGAAGGTCCGTCGGCTCGCCGAAGGGAAACCGCCTTGGCAACACACCATCCCGCGCGAAAACATGAATTTCCATAAGCTGGAACAGGGGGCCCCTCCTTAATCAAGAGAGGCCCAACCGGTCCGGTAAAACAAGAAGGCGACCTGACATGATTCAGATGCAGACTAACCTCGACGTCGCGGATAATTCCGGCGCACGTCGTGTCATGTGCATCAAGGTGCTGGGCGGCTCCAAGCGCAAGTACGCTTCGGTCGGCGATATTATCGTCGTCTCGATCAAGGAAGCGATTCCGCGTGGCCGCGTGAAGAAGGGTGACGTGATGAAGGCGGTCGTCGTTCGTACCGCCAAGGACATCCGCCGCCCCGATGGCAGCGTCATCCGTTTCGACAACAACGCAGCCGTCCTGATCGACAACAAGAAAGAGCCCATCGGCACCCGTATCTTCGGACCGGTTCCGCGCGAACTGCGCGCAAAGAACCACATGAAGATCATCTCGCTGGCTCCGGAAGTACTCTAAGGAGCGATGGCTATGCAAAAGATTCGTAAGGGCGATAAGGTCGTCGTGCTCACCGGCAAGGACAAGGGCCGCACCGGTGAAGTTGTTCAGGTCATGCCGAAGGAAGACCGTGCGGTCGTCAAGGGTATCAACCTGGTGAAGCGTCACCAGCGTCAGACCCAGACCCAGGAAGCCGGCATCATCACCAAGGAAGCTCCGATCCACCTGTCGAATATCGCGATCGCCGACCCCAAGGACGGCAAGCCGACCCGCGTCGGCTTCAAGATCGAAGGCGACAAGAAGGTTCGTGTGGCAAAGCGTTCGGGAGTGTCGATCGATGGCTGACACCAAGTATGAGCCGCGGCTCAAGAAGGAATATGTCGAGCGTATCCGCAAGGCGCTGAAGGAGCAGTTCTCCTACGCCAACGACATGCAGATCCCGAAGATCGACAAGATCGTCATCAACATGGGCGTTGGCGAAGCCACGGGCGACTCGAAGAAGCCGACCGTTGCCGCCGCCGACCTCGCGGCGATCGCCGGCCAGAAGCCGGTCATCACGCGCGCCCGCAACTCCATCGCGGGCTTCAAGGTCCGTGAAGGCATGCCGATCGGCGCCAAGGTCACCCTTCGCGGCGCGCGCATGTATGAATTTCTGGATCGCCTCGTGAACATCGCGCTGCCCCGCGTACGCGACTTCCGTGGTCTGAACCCGAAGTCCTTCGATGGCCGTGGCAACTTCGCCATGGGCATCAAGGAGCACATTGTGTTCCCTGAGATCAACTACGACAAGGTTGATCAGATGTGGGGCATGGACATCATCGTTTGCACGACGGCAACGACGGACGACGAAGCCCGGGCTCTCCTGAAAGAGTTCAACTTCCCGTTCCGCCAGTAATCCGTAACGACAAGCGTAAAGAAGGATAACTGTTATGGCGAAAACGAGCGCAGTCGAAAAGAACAAGCGCCGCCGCAAACTGGTTGCCAGCCACGCCGCCAAGCGTGCCGCCCTCAAGGCGATCATCCAGAACCAGGCTCTTCCGATCGAAGAGCGCTTCAAGGCGACCCTGAAGCTTGCCGAAATGCCGCGCAATGGCTCCAAGACCCGCATTCGCAACCGCTGCGAAGTCACGGGCCGTCCGCGCGCCTTTTATCGCAAACTCAAGATGTCGCGTATTGCGCTTCGCGAACTGGGCAACCTCGGCAAGGTGCCGGGCGTCGTCAAGTCGAGCTGGTAAGGAGACGGGCACATGGCAATGACTGATCCTTTGGGCGATATGCTCACCCGTATCCGCAACGGCGCCGCACGCCGCAAGTCGAGCGTCTCCACGCCGGCTTCCAAGCTGCGCGCCCGCGTTCTGGACGTCCTTCAGGCCGAAGGCTACATCCGCGGATACTCCGAGGTCGAATTCGGCAACGGCAAGGCCGAGCTGAACATCGAGCTGAAATACTACGAAGGCGCATCGGTGATCCGCAAGATCGACCGCGTCTCCAAGCCGGGCCGCCGGGTCTATGTCTCGGTCAAGTCCATCCCGCAGGTCGCGAACGGCCTCGGCATCACCATCCTTTCGACCCCGAAGGGCGTGATGGCCGATCACCAGGCACGCGAACAGAACGTTGGTGGTGAGGTTCTTTGCTCCGTCTTCTAAGACAGGGCAGGGATCTCCATAGCGAACAGACAGGATAAAACAATGTCTCGTATCGGTAAGAAGCCCGTTCCGGTTCCCGCTGGTGTCACCGCGACCGTCGACGGTCAAAAGGTCACCGCGAAGGGCCCGAAGGGCGAACTGTTCTTCGTCGCGAACGACGAAGTTTCGGTCAAGCTCGAAGATAACGCCGTTGTCGTCCAGCCGGTCAACGACTCCAAGGACGCTCGTTCCAAGTGGGGCATGTCCCGCACGATGGTCGAGAACATCTTCAAGGGCGTGAAGGACGGCTACGAGCGCAAGCTCGAAATCAACGGCGTCGGCTACCGCGCGTCCATGCAGGGCAAGAACCTGCAGCTGGCGCTCGGCTTCAGCCACGACGTCGTCTACCAGACGCCGGAAGGCATCTCGATCGCTGTTCCGAAGCCGACGGAAATCGTCGTCTCCGGCATCAACAAGCAGCAGGTCGGCCAGGTCGCCGCCGAAATCCGCGAATACCGTGGCCCCGAGCCCTACAAGGGCAAGGGCGTCAAGTATGCGGAAGAACGCATCGTCCGCAAGGAAGGCAAGAAGAAGTAAGGATCACGCGAAATGGCTAGCAGGAAAGAAGCTCTCGTGCGCCGCGCCAACCGCGTGCGCCGTTCCATCAAGGCGGTCGCCAACGGCCGTCCCCGCCTGTCGGTTCATCGCTCGTCGAAGAACATCTACGTACAGGTCATCGACGACGTGGCCGGCAAGACGCTTGCGTCCGCCTCCACGCTCGACAGCGATCTGCGCTCGTCGCTGAAGACGGGCGCCGACACGGCAGCAGCCGCTGCCGTCGGCAAGCTCATTGCCGAGCGCGCAGTCAAGGCCGGCGTCAAGGACGTCGTCTTCGACCGTGGCGCCTTCCTCTATCACGGCCGCGTCAAGGCTCTCGCCGACGCTGCCCGTGAAGGTGGTCTGAACTTCTGATCGATCGGTCGGGCGCCTCGAGCGCCCGCCGACCAATTCAGTAGGGTACTGGTCGCTTCCGTTCCCCGAATGGAGGCGATTTCGTCAATCTGCCGATTGCACCCGGAAAAGAAAAAGGAAAAGGACAATGGCACAGGAAAAGCGCGGTCGCGAAGACCGCCAGTCCCGCGAAGAGCGCGACAGCGAGTTTGTCGACAAGCTCGTCGCGATCAACCGCGTCGCGAAGGTCGTCAAGGGCGGCCGTCGTTTCGGTTTCGCAGCGCTCGTCGTCGTCGGCGACCAGAAGGGCCGCGTCGGCTTCGGCCACGGCAAGGCCCGTGAAGTTCCCGAAGCGATCCGCAAGGCCACCGAAGCGGCCAAGCGCGACCTCATCTTCGTCCCGCTGCGCTCGGGCCGCACGCTGCACCACGACGTGCACGGCCGTCACGGCGCCGGCAAGGTTCTGCTTCGCTCGGCCAAGGCCGGTACCGGCATCATCGCCGGCGGCCCGATGCGCGCCGTCTTCGAAACGCTCGGCGTTCACGACGTCGTCGCCAAGTCGACCGGTTCGTCGAACCCGTACAACATGATCCGTGCGACGTTCGACGCCCTCAAGAGCCAGGTGCACCCGAAGGACATCGCGGCACAGCGCGGCATGAAGTACGCCACGCTGCAGGCCCGTCGTCAGTCCGCCGGCGTCGCTTCCGAAGAATAAGGGAGTCTGAACAATGGCCAAGAAAGAAACCGCCAAGAAGACGGTGACTGTCGAGCAGATCGGCAGCCCCATCCGCCGTCCGGCCATCCAGCGTCAGACGCTGATCGGCCTGGGCCTCAACAAGATGCACCGGGTTCGCACGCTGGAAGACACCCCGTCTGTCCGCGGCATGATCCGTGCCGTCCAGCACCTCGTCCGCGTCGTCGACGAGAAGTGAGGGAGACAAGATCATGAAGCTTAATGAAATCAAGGACAACGAGGGTTCCTCGAAGGGCCGCAAGCGCGTAGGTCGCGGTATCGGCTCGGGCAAGGGCAAGACCGGCGGTCGCGGCGTCAAGGGCCAGAAGGCCCGTTCGGGCGTCGCCATCAATGGCTTCGAAGGCGGCCAGATGCCCATCTACCGCCGTCTGCCGAAGCGCGGCTTCAACAACATCTTCGCGTCCGACTTCGTCATCGTTTCCCTGGACCGCGTCCAGAAGGCGATCGACGCCAAGAAGCTCGACCCGAAGGCGACCGTCGATGCCGCCGCCCTCAAGGCCGCCGGCGTCATCCGCCGCGAGAAGGATGGCGTGCGCATCCTCGCCGACGGCGAGCTGAAGGCCAAGGTGGCGTTCGAAGTCGCCGGCGCCTCCAAGCCGGCCATCGAGAAGATCGAAAAGGCCGGCGGCTCGGTCAAGCTCCTTGCCGCGGCAGCGCAGGCCGCCGAATAATTCGACGAAATCTTCGCCCGGTGTGCTTCACACCGGGCGATTTTGCTCCCATATGTGAGCCTCACAGCGACGGCCGGGATTCTCTCCCGCCGTTGTCCGGAAGAAAAACCAGGGTGAGGCCGGGATTGCTTGACAATCCGCGTTTCAACCGGTTTAGGCTCCATCCGCCCGCTTTGCCGCAACGGCAGAAGGGCACGACCAATTTCAGCATCGGCGTCGTCGGTCCGGGGAGGGCCGGTCGCAGGTGCCAACGGATCAGCCATTCCGGACCTGGCCGGGCTCCCCGCCGCCGGATCGGCTTCGCGGAGAAATGCATGGCTTCGGCAGCGGAACAACTTGCCTCTAATCTCAACTTCTCGACTTTCGCGAAGGCGGAAGACCTGAAGAAGCGTCTCTGGTTCACGCTGGGCGCGCTGCTCGTCTATCGTCTCGGCACCTACATTCCGTTGCCGGGCCTCAACCCCGATGCCTTCGCGCAGGCCTTCCGTGGCCAGTCGGGCGGGATCCTCGGCCTCTTCAACATGTTCTCCGGCGGCGCCGTCGAGCGCATGGCGATCTTCGCGCTGGGCATCATGCCGTACATCTCCGCATCGATCATCGTGCAGCTCATGACCTCGGTCGTCCCTTCGCTGGAGCAGCTGAAGAAGGAAGGCGAGCAGGGCCGCAAGATCATCAACCAGTACACCCGCTACGGCACGGTGCTGCTCGGCGCGCTGCAGGCCTACGGCATCGCGGTGGGCCTTGAGAGCGGGGCGGGGCTGGTCAACGATCCGGGCTGGTTCTTCCGCATTTCCACCGTCATCTCCCTGCTCGGCGGCACCATGTTCCTGATGTGGCTCGGCGAGCAGATCACCTCGCGCGGCATCGGCAACGGCATTTCGCTGATCATCTTCGCCGGCATCGTCGCGGCCCTTCCGTCCGCGCTCGCCGGCACGCTCGAACTCGGCCGCACCGGCGCGCTGTCGATCGGCGTCATTATCGCCGTCGTCGTCATGGCCGTCGGCGTCATCGCGCTCATCGTCTTCGTCGAGCGCGCGCAGCGCCGCCTGCTGATCCAGTATCCGAAGCGCCAGGTCGGCAACCGCATGTTCCAGGGCGATACGTCGCACCTGCCGCTGAAGCTCAACACCGCGGGCGTCATCCCTGCGATCTTCGCCTCCTCGCTGCTCCTGCTTCCGGCCACGCTGGCGGGCTTCTCGAACACGTCCGAGCTGCCCTCCTGGGCGACCGCGGTCATCGCCGCCCTCGGCCACGGCCAGCCGCTCTACATGGCGCTCTATGCCGCCATGATCGCCTTCTTCGCCTTCTTCTACACGGCCATCGTCTTCAATCCGAAGGACACGGCCGACAACCTGAAGAAGCACGGCGGCTTCATCCCCGGCATCCGTCCGGGCGAGCGCACCGCCGAATATATCGACTTCGTGCTGACCCGCATCACGGTCGTCGGCGCGCTCTATCTCGTCTTCGTTTGCATCCTTCCCGAAATTCTCATCGCGCAGACCGGGGTGCCATTCTACCTTGGTGGTACGTCGCTTTTGATTGTTGTCAGCGTGACCTTGGATACTGTAGCACAGATACAAGGTCACCTGATTGCTCAGCAGTATGAGGGGCTGATCAAGAAGTCGAAGCTGCGTGGAGGAAAGAGGGGACGATGAGACTGATTTTTCTGGGGCCGCCGGGCGCTGGCAAGGGGACGCAAGCCAAGCTCCTGACGGAGAAGTACGGCATTCCGCAGCTTTCCACGGGTGACATGCTGCGGGCGGCCGTCGCCGCCGGCACGGATGTCGGCAAGCGCGCCAAGGCCGTCATGGACGCCGGTCAGCTCGTCTCCGATGCCATCGTCAACGAGATCGTTTCCGACCGGATCGAAGAGCCGGACTGTGCCAGGGGCTTCATCCTCGACGGATACCCGCGCACGGTTCCGCAGGCCGAGGCCCTCGACCGGATCCTCGCGGGCAAGGGCATCGCGCTCGACGCGGTCATCGAGCTCAAGGTCGACGAGGACGCCCTGGTCAAGCGCATGGAGAATCGCGTGGCCGAGACGGTCGCCTCCGGCGGCGCGGTTCGCTCCGACGACAACCCGGAAGCCTTCAAGCGCCGCCTCGCCGAATACCGCGAGAAAACCGCGCCGCTGTCGAACTACTACGCCTCGACCGGCAAGCTCCAGACGGTCGACGGCATGGCCAATGTCGATGCCGTGACCGCCGAGATCGCCGGAATCCTGGAGAACGCCTGAACTCAGGTTAAAAAGGACCGGCCGGGGAGTTGACTTTTTCGGCCGATTCCCCTTAAGACAGCGCCAACTCGCGACATACCATTGCGATCGGCGCGGATTTCCAAGAACGAAGTCCGGGTGCGGTCGTTTTCGACATGTCCCGAACATCACCGCATGATTCCCGGGATCAGTGTGATCCAGGGATAGAATTATGCGGCACCATAGATGAGCAGCGGCTCTCGTGGCCGTATCGAATGAAGAAAACCACTTGCCGGATGGCAACTGGAAGCAAGGAGAACAGGCGTGGCACGTATCGCTGGCGTCAACATCCCGACCGCGAAGCGCGTCGTAATCGCGCTCCGTTACATTCACGGGATCGGCCCGAAGTTTGCACAGGAGATCATCGAGAAGGTCGGCATCCCGGCCGATCGTCGCGTGCATCAGCTCACGGACGCAGAAATCCTGCAGATCCGCGAAGCCATCGACCGCGACTACCAGGTCGAAGGCGACCTGCGTCGCGAAACCTCGATGAACATCAAGCGTCTCATGGACCTCGGCTGCTACCGTGGCCTGCGTCACCGTCGCGGCCTGCCGGTCCGCGGCCAGCGCACGCACACGAACGCCCGTACCCGCAAGGGTCCGGCCAAGGCCATCGCAGGCAAGAAGAAGTAATTTTCTGAGGCAGTAGGCGATAGCCAGTAGGCAGTAGGGTTCAAGCCCTGTTGCCTACTGGCTAAATCCTATTGCCTTCGAAGGTGGAGCTGCTGGCGTTACGGCAGTGACGATATCGCCGCACGCATCGCCCCCCGGCATGCGTGCACAATAGTGTTCAGGGCAGGGATTTCGTCCCGGCCCGGTGGAGCCGCTGGAATTACGGCGGTGTCGAGATCAACGAAAGGACTATCCATGGCCAAGGAAGCCGCACGCGTCCGCCGTCGCGAA
The DNA here is from genome assembly GCF_046557955.1 of Shinella agrisoli. Lineage (NCBI taxonomy): Bacteria > Pseudomonadati > Pseudomonadota > Alphaproteobacteria > Hyphomicrobiales > Rhizobiaceae > Shinella > Shinella agrisoli. Next base: position 74,390 of record NZ_JBJIEP010000017.1, read on the forward strand.
CGCAAGAACATCACCTCGGGTGTTGCTCACGTCAATTCTTCGTTCAACAACACGATGATCACCATCACCGACGCGCAGGGCAATGCGATTGCCTGGTCGTCCGCTGGTGCGAAGGGCTTCAAGGGTTCGCGCAAGTCGACCCCGTTCGCGGCCCAGATCGCTGCCGAGGACTGCGCCAAGAAGGCCCAGGAACACGGCATGAAGTCGCTGGAAGTCGAAGTCTGCGGTCCGGGTTCCGGCCGTGAATCGGCTCTGCGCGCCCTCCAGGCTGCCGGCTTCATGATCACCTCGATCCGCGACGTGACGCCGATCCCGCACAACGGTTGCCGTCCGCGCAAGAAGCGCCGCGTCTGATCATCGACTTCAAACAACCGTGGAGGCCGTCCGGCGTCCGCGGTACTTCAGGGCTCGGCCGTCACGATTGGATGGTGGCGGCGAACGGAAGGCAAAACACATGATCCAGAAAAACTGGCAGGAACTGATCAAGCCGAACAAGGTGGAATTCACCTCCTCCGGCCGCACCAAGGCAAGCCTTGTTGCCGAGCCGCTGGAGCGTGGCTTCGGTCTGACGCTCGGCAACGCGCTGCGTCGCGTCCTCCTGTCGTCGCTGCGCGGCGCGGCTGTGACCGCCGTGCAGATCGACGGCGTCCTGCACGAGTTCTCCTCCATCCCGGGCGTCCGGGAAGACGTGACGGACATCGTGCTCAACATCAAGGAAATCGCCATCAAGATGGATGGCGACGATTCCAAGCGCATGGTCGTGCGCAAGCAGGGCCCGGGCGTCGTGACGGCTGGCGACATCCAGACGGTCGGCGACATCGAGATCCTGAACCCCGACCACGTGATCTGCACCCTCGACGAGGGCGCGGAGATCCGCATGGAGTTCACGGTCAACAACGGCAAGGGCTATGTCCCGGCCGACCGCAACCGTTCCGAAGACGCGCCGATCGGCCTCATCCCGGTCGACAGCCTCTATTCGCCGGTCAAGAAAGTGTCCTACAAGGTGGAAAACACCCGTGAAGGCCAGGTTCTCGACTACGACAAGCTGACGATGACCATCGAGACCGACGGTTCCGTCACCGGCGAAGATGCGATCGCGTTCGCGGCCCGCATCCTCCAGGACCAGCTCTCGGTCTTCGTCAACTTCGACGAGCCGCAGAAGGAAGCCGAAGAAGAATCGGTCACGGAACTGGCGTTCAACCCGGCGCTCCTCAAGAAGGTCGACGAACTGGAGCTTTCGGTCCGTTCGGCGAACTGCCTGAAGAACGACAACATCGTCTATATCGGCGATCTCATTCAGAAGACCGAAGCCGAAATGCTTCGCACTCCGAATTTTGGTCGCAAGTCGCTCAACGAGATCAAGGAAGTTCTCGCTTCCATGGGCCTGCACCTCGGCATGGAAGTGCCCGCATGGCCGCCGGAGAACATCGAAGATCTCGCCAAGCGCTACGAAGACCAATACTAACCATCAAACGGCAGGTTCTTAGCCTGCATGTGAAGGAGAACCGAGATGCGCCACCAGAATTCGGGCCGCAAACTCAACCGTACCGCCAGCCACCGCAAGGCGATGTTCGCCAACATGGCTGCCTCGCTCATCCAGCATGAGCAGATCGTAACGACGCTGCCGAAGGCGAAGGAAATCCGCCCGATCGTCGAGAAGCTCGTCACCCTCGGCAAGCGCGGCGACCTGCACGCTCGCCGCCAGGCGATCTCGCAGATCCGCGACGTCGCCGTCGTCTCGAAGCTGTTCGACGCGATCGCCAGCCGCTACGCCAACCGCAACGGCGGCTACCTGCGCATCATGAAGGCCGGCTTCCGCCGCGGCGACAACGCCCCGCTCGCCGTCATCGAGTTCGTCGACCGCGACGTCGACGCCAAGGGCGCAGCCGACAAGGCCCGCGTCGCCGCCGAGGCGGACGCTGCCGAAGCCGCCTGATTTTTCGCGATAGCAATTGAAGAAGGCCGGGAGAGCGATCTCCCGGCCTTTTCGTTTTCATGCCAACTGTCCGCCATCTCGTCGTCGGGCATAACCCGCAGCCCGAGGATCTGCCGCCGTGACCGGAGCGTGGATGGCCGGGTCAAGCCCGGCCATGACGGAGGAGAGGATCATGGCCGCGTTTCCATCGATTGAAGCGCGGCCTTATCGGGCGCCAGAGGAGAAGCAGCAGGACGAGACCGATATAGATCAAGGGCTCCGGCCCCACGACCTTGACCGACATGGCGAAATGCAGAGCCCCGGCGGCGGCGATGACGTAGACGAGCCGGTGCAGCTTCCCCCAGCGCGGCCCGAGCTTGCGGATCGACCACGCGTTGGAGGTCAGTGCGAGCGGGATGAGCATCACGAAGGCCGCCATGCCGATGGTGATGAACGGACGCTTGGCGATATCGACGAGGATCGCGGAAAAATTCAGGTACTGGTCGAGCACCATATAGGTCAGGAAATGCATCAGCACGTACCAGAAGGCGAGGAGCCCGAGCGCGCGGCGGTAGCGGATCCAGTTGATGCCGAAGAGGTCGCGAACGGGCGTGACGGCGAGCGTCGCGACGAGGAAGCGCAGCGCCCAGAGGCCCAGCAGGTGCTCGAATTCCTTGACCGGGTTGCCGGGAAGCTGCCCCGTCGCCCCCAGCCAGAAGCCGTAGGCGGCCGGCACGAGGCCCAAGGCGTAGAGCAGCCAGATCGATGCCGTATGGTATCTGCGGGGCAGGGCGGGCAGGCTCGCCATCAGTAGTTCGCCCGAAGGTCCATGCCGGCATAGAGGCCGGCGACCTCCTCGCCATAGCCGTTGAAGGGCAGGGTCGGGCGGCGGTTCGCGCCGAAGAAGCCGCCTTCGCCGATGCGGTTCTCGCTTGCCTGGCTCCAGCGCGGATGGTCGACCTCCGGGTTGACGTTGGCGTAGAAGCCGTATTCGTCCGGCGCGGAAAGGTTCCAGGTGGACGGCGGCTGCTTGTCGGTGAGCGTGATTTTGACGATCGACTTGATGCCCTTGAAGCCGTATTTCCACGGCACGACGAGGCGGATCGGCGCGCCGTTCTGGTTGGGCAGCGTCTTGCCGTAGACGCCGACGGCGAGGAGCGTCAGCGGGTGACGCGCCTCGTCGAGCCTGAGGCCCTCGACATAGGGCCAGGGCAGCGGCTGGAAATAGCCGGACTGGCCGGGCATCTCCTCCGGCCGCACGACGGTCTCGAACGCGACATACTTGGCGTCGCCGAGGGGTTCCACCTTGTCGAGAAGAGCGGCGAGCGGGAAGCCGGCCCAGGGGATCACCATGGACCAGGCTTCCACGCAGCGCATGCGGTAGACCCGCTCTTCGATCGGCATGGCAAGCAGCTCCTCCAGTCCGAATTCCTTCGGCTTGCCGACGAGGCCGTCGACCTTCACCGTCCAGGGCGCCGGCTTGAACTTCTCCGAATTCGCCAGCGGGTCGCCCTTGCCCATGCCGAATTCGTAGAAGTTGTTGTAGCTGGTCACGTCCTTTTCGGGCGTCAGCGCCTCATCGACCGTGTATTGGCTCCTGGACGCCTTCAGGGCTTCCGCAAAGGCGGGCGTGCCCGCCGCCGCGAGAACGCCGCCGGCTGCCGCCGCCAGGAACGAGCGGCGATTGAAAAAACAATCCTCGGGCGTGATCTGCGAAGCGGGGATGCGGGGCGGGCGATAGACGGACATGGAGGAGCTCGATCTGCTGGTTGTTTGCCTGACATCTACGTAAACGAGGGCCGTGTCGTTTCAACGGCCGCGAAGATATGCGGCGACCACTTTTTCGTGCGTTTGGCGTGACCTTTCGCGAGGCGGCAGGCCCACCCGGTTTGCCTTTTCTGCCATGAGATCCTATCTGAACGTGGCGCAGAAACGAAGGAGACTCGTCCATGCTGAAAATCCGCATCCTGCTTGCCGTGCCGGTCGCCGCCGCTCTCGCGCTGGCAACGCCCGCCGCGGCCCAGGAACGCACCGTGCCGCAGTCGCGCACGGAAATGCAGCTCTCCTTCGCGCCGCTCGTCAAGCAGGTCGAGAACGCCGTCGTCAATGTCTATGCCGAGCGTGTCGTCGAGCGCCGCTCGATCTTCGACGGCGATCCCTTCTTCGAGGAGTTCTTCGGCCAGCGCATGCCGAACCGCAGCGAAAAGCAGTCCTCGCTCGGTTCCGGCGTGATCGTCGGCACCAAGGGCATCGTGGTGACGAACAACCATGTGATCGAGGGCGCAAGCGACATCAAGGTCGCGCTGGCGGACGGCCGCGAATATGAAAGCACCGTCGTGCTGAAGGACGAGCGCGTCGATCTTGCCGTCCTGAAGATCAAGGCGGATGCCGAGTTCACCGCGCTTCCGCTCGGCGACAGCGACGCCGTGCAGGTCGGCGATCTCGTGCTCGCCATCGGCAATCCGTTCGGCGTCGGCCAGACGGTGACGAGCGGCATCGTCTCGGCGCTCGCCCGCAACCAGGTGCGCTCGGGCGATTTCGGCTTCTTCATCCAGACGGACGCTTCCATCAATCCCGGCAATTCGGGCGGCGGCCTCATCAATATGAACGGCGAGCTGATCGGCATCAACACGGCCATCTTCTCGCGCGGCGGCGGCTCGAACGGCGTCGGCTTCGCCATTCCGGCCAACCTCGTGAAGACCTTCGTCGCCAGCGCCGAGAACGGCAGCGCCACCTTCGACCGTCCCTTCGTCGGCGCGACCTTCGATGCCGTGACCTCGGAGGTGGCGGAGGCGCTCGGCCTGCCGCGGGCGCGGGGCGCGCTCATCTCGCAGGTCCAGCCCGGCAGCCCGGCGGAAAAGGCCGGCATGAAGCCGGGGCAGGTGGTCACCGCCGTCAACGGCATTGCCGTCGAGCATCCCGACGCGCTCGGCTATCGCCTCACCACCGTCGGCATCGGCGGAACGGCGCGCATAACCGTGATCGCCAACGGCGAGGAGCAGGAACTGACGCTCTCGCTCGACCGCGCGCCGGAAACGACGCCGCGCGACGAGCGGCTGATCGAGGGGCGCAACCCCTTCTCCGGCGCCGTGGTCGCCAACCTTTCCCCGCGCGTTGCCGAGGAGCTGCGCATGCCGATCAACCGGGCCTCGGCAGGCGTCGTCGTCACCGAGGTCAACCGCGGCTCGCCGGCAGCCCGCATCGGCCTTCAGCCGCGCGACGTCATCATCGAGCTCAACGGCACGGAGGTCGCCTCGACGGAAGTTCTCGCCTCGCTCGTCAATGAAGATCCATCCATCTGGCGCGTCGAGATCGAGCGCGACGGCCAGCGCATCCGCCAGTTCTTCCGATGAGCGACCTCTTCGCCCCGCGTGAGCCGGAGGAGATGGCGGCAAAACGGCCCCTGGCCGACCGCCTGCGCCCCCGCACGCTGGGCGAGGTTTCCGGCCAGGAGCACCTGACCGGCCCGGACGGCGTCCTCTCGCGCATGATCGAGGCCGGCTCGCTCGGCTCGATGATCTTCTGGGGGCCGCCCGGTACCGGCAAGACCACGGTGGCGCGGCTCCTTTCCGGCGAGACCGGCCTTGCCTTCGAGCAGATTTCCGCGATCTTCTCCGGCGTCGCCGATTTGAAGAAGGTCTTCGAGGCGGCCCGCCAGCGCCGCATGGGCGGCCGCCAGACCCTGCTCTTCGTCGACGAGATCCACCGCTTCAACCGCGCCCAGCAGGACAGCTTCCTGCCGGTCATGGAGGACGGCACGATCGTGCTCGTCGGCGCGACGACGGAAAACCCGTCCTTCGAGCTCAACGCCGCTCTTCTCTCCCGCGCCCGCGTGCTCACCTTCAAGCCCCATGACGAGGAGAGCCTGGAGGAGCTTCTGAAGCGCGCCGAGGCGATCGAGGAAAAGCCCCTGCCGCTGGACGGGGAGGCGCGTGCCTCGCTGTTGCGCATGGCCGACGGCGACGGGCGGGCGGTGCTGACGCTGGCCGAGGAGGTTTGGCGCGCGGCGCGCGCCGGCGAGACCTTCGGCCAGGACGACCTCTTCCGCATCGTGCAGCGCCGGGCGCCGGTCTACGACAAGTCGCAGGACGGCCATTACAACCTCATTTCCGCCCTGCACAAGTCCGTGCGCGGCTCGGATCCCGATGCGGCGCTCTACTATCTCACCCGCATGCTGGATGCCGGCGAGGACCCGCTGTTCCTGTGCCGCCGCATGGTGCGCATGGCGGTGGAGGACATCGGCCTTGCCGATCCGCAGGCGCTCGTGGTCTGCAATGCGGCGAAGGACGCCTACGATTTCCTCGGCTCTCCGGAAGGGGAGCTGGCGCTGGCGCAGGCCTGCGTCTATCTGGCGACGGCCCCGAAATCCAACGCCGTCTACACCGCCTACAAATCGGCCATGCGTGCGGCCAAGGAGAACGGCTCGCTGCTGCCGCCGAAGCACATCCTCAACGCACCGACCAAGCTGATGAAGAGCGAGGCCTACGGCGAGGGCTACCGCTACGACCACGACGAGCCCGACGCCTTTTCCGGCCAGGACTATTTCCCGGAGAAGATGGGCCGCAAGACCTTCTACGATCCGCCGGAACGCGGCTTCGAGCGGGAATTGCGCAAGAGGCTCGAATGGTGGGCCAAGCTGCGGCGGGAGCGGAGCTGAAGCGCGTGCAGGAGACCGGCTTCTTCAAGACGGAAGCCGTGCGTTCCGGAGGGATAACATCTCAATTTCAATGGTTTGGAGATAGAAGCGGATTCAGGCTCGCAGCAACCTGATTCAGTTTCGCAGGATGTTTGCGGAAAATTTCCTGTCCCGTGTCGGCGCCGGCGGATCTTCGGCGTCCTTGGTGCATGAAGCCGGCGGGCCGCCGGTTGGAGCCCCGAGGAGAAAGACATGCCGAAGATGACCATCATCACCCTTCTGACCGCCGCTCTCGCCGCCTTCGCGCCGGTCGCCGCCGCCGAGGAGGTCAAGGAGAATCCCTTGCAGGGCGTGGCCGGAAAGCCGGACAAGGCAGGCCATCTCGACGTCAACGGCATCAGCTATTACTACGAGATCCGCGGCAAGGGCGAGCCGCTCCTGCTTCTGCACGGCGGTCTCGGCCAGATCGAGATGTTCGGCGCCAACCTCAAGACCTTGCAGGAGAGCCGTCAGGTGATCGGCGTCGATCTCCAGGGCCACGGCCGCACGCCGCTCGGCGACCGCCCCATCGACATTCCGGCGATCGGCAGGGACATGGCCGAACTCGTCGCGAAACTCGGCTATGACACGGTCGACGTGCTCGGCTATTCCTTCGGCGGCGGGGTCGCGCTTCACATGGGCGCACAGGCGCCGGACAAGGTGCGCCGCCTCGTCATTGCCTCCGCGCCCTTCGCCAAGAGCGGCTTCTTCCCGGAGATGATCCCGCAGCAGGAATCGGTTTCGGGCGCCATGGCCGACATGATGAAGGAGACGCCGATGTACAAGTCGTATGCCGCCGTCGCGCCGGACGCGTCCCAGTTCCCGAAGCTGCTCGACGCCATGGGCGATATGATGCGCGCCGACTACGACGCTTCGGACGCCGTGGCAAAACTCTCCATGCCGGTCATGCTGATCTACGGCGACAGCGACATGATCCGTCCGGAACACATCGTCGAATTCTACCAGAAGCTCGGCGGCGGGCTGAAGGATGCCGGCTGGATGCGCGAGCACATGTCGAGGAACCGCCTCGCCATCCTGCCGGGACTGACCCACTACGAGACCTTCGCCGCACCGGCCCTGGTCAGCACGGCCCTGCCGTTCCTCAACGGCGAGGCGGGCACGCAAAGCTGGGCGGGGCAGGTCGGCGCAAACTGATTATCGCGGGAGAGAAGCCCGGATGCGAAGAGCGCATCCGGGCTTCGCCGCGTCCGGGAGGCCGTCTGCCGGCTGGAGCCGCGCGGCGATCGACCCCGGATCGGGAGCTCCGCTCGCGGCAGACGCGGACGCGTCCGGCCGGGACGGTTCGTCCGTCCCGTGACGGAACCTTCGCATGGCAGGGGCGTGCGGGCTGTTCCGTGCGGAACAGGTTTCAGAGCGTCTCCACCCAGGCCCTCACCGTGCTCGCCATCGTGGCGAGGTGATCGGCGGCGGAGAAGCCGGAAACGCTCTTGCGCGGTTTCAGGTCGTGGTCGCCGTCCTCCAGCCAGAGGAAGCGGATGCGTTCCGGCAGGCCGTAACCCGGCACCTCGTCCTTCGTGCCGAAGGGATCGCGCGTGCCTTGGCAGATCAGCGTGGGCACCTTCAGCGTCATCAGGTGCGCGGTGCGCAGCTGCGCCGGTTTTTCCGGCGGGTGGAACGGGTAGCCGAGGCAGAGGAGGCCGGCGACGCGGCCCTCGGCATGAAGCCCGTCCGCCACCATGCTGGCCACGCGTCCGCCCATCGACTTGCCGCCGATGACGAGGGGACCCTTCGCGCCGAGCGCTGCGACGGCGGCGCGAAATTCCGGGTTCAGCGTCTCGGCCTTCGGCGGTGGCCTGCGGCTGCCTTCCGTGCGGCGCGCGGCCATGTAGGAGAATTCGAAGCGGGCGACACGCAGGCCTTGCGACGCAAGCGCCGATGCCGCGGCGTTCATCGCCGGCGAATCCATCGGCGCGCCGCTGCCATGGGCAAGCAGCAGCGTCGCAGGCGCGTCCTGCGGACCGGCGAACAGGAAGGGAATGCTCATTCCGTCCGCGCCAGGGCCGAAAGCGGCAAGGGCGTCACTTGGCGTGATCCTTCACGTCGCCGGGAGCGATCGGGTCGCTGGCCGGAAAGGTTTCTTCCAGCGCCTCTTCCAGATAATCGTCCTGCTCGGCCTTCCGGCTCTGTTCCTTCTGCCGGGCGCGTTCCTTTTCCAGCGAGTCTTTCGGGCTGTTCTTGTCTGTGGACATCATCGTCTCCCTCGGTATGCCCTCCTAAGATAGGGTGTTTTTCCGCCGGGACGAGGGCTCAGGTCTCCGGCAGGGTGAGCTCGGCGATCACCGGCAGGTGGTTCGAGCCGAAGGCCGGGCCGACGCGCTGGGCGCGCAGGAAAATGTCCGGCGAAACGGCGATATGGTCGATCGAAGCGCCGATATAGGCAAGGGCGTCGAGCTTCATCGAGAAGCGGGTGACCGGCTGCAGCCAGCCGCCGGCGGTGGAGGCAAGGCCGGCCTGCTTGAGGAAGCCGCGGAAGAAAGGCGACCAGGTGGGCGTGTTCCAGTCGCCGGCGACGATGACCGGCGCCTTTTCGAGGTCGCCCTTGACGGCATCCGCGGCGGCGGAAAGATAGGCGTTGCGGTCGCGCCACTGCCAGAGCCGGCGCGGCGTTTCCGGGTGGAAGGCGTAGAGAAAGAGCGGCCTGCCGTTAAGGTCGAGCTCCAGGCGGAGCGGCTGCTTGTAGGCGTGCTCCTCGGTGAAGGCGCGCTTCAGCTCCGTCTCGGCCCGGATGGGCAGGGCGGAGAAGACCTTCAGGTCGTCGCGGGCGCGGCTTTCCGGGCTGCTTTCGTAAGGGTAGAGGCCCGAGGCCGACAGCGCCCGCTCCCAGGCCTCCGTCGTTTCCTGCAAGACGACGATGTCGGGCCTTTCCCGGCGCAGGAGGTCGATGAAGACGGCCGGGTCCTCGCCGTTGTCGACGAAGAGGTTGGCGGTGAGCACCTTCAGCCCGCTGCCGGCAGCGGCGGCGGTGCGCACGGTCGGCACGTCGGCGGCCGGGATGGTGGCGACGGCAAGGCCGGCAAGGGCGATGACGATGGCCTTCATGCGCCGCGTCACGAAAGCCGCGACGACGAAGAGCGCGCCGACGGTCACCATGTAGGGCCAGGCGAAGGTGAGGAGGTCGACGAGCCAGAAACGGTCGGCGGCAAGCACGACGACGCTGACGGTGAAGAGGTAGGCGATGACGCCCGGCAGGATGAGGACGCTGTAGGCGAGGGCGATCGGCCCCCGGCGCGCTGCTATCGGCATCGACTGTTCCTTCTGCATCACGGGATTCGGGTCAGGTCGATTCCCGTAACGGGAGTTTTGCATGTACCCCGCACATGCCGACATCGCAATGACATCGTGGGTTGCCGCGGAAAAGCCCTCCGTGCTCGCCCTGCCAGGGGAGGCGGCTGGAATGGATTTTCTTCTCTCCGTTCCTTCGTCCGCAAGTTTGGCATGGTTTTCCACGCTCCCGCTTGCCGGCAAACGATCGCGGCCATAGGTCTTGCGTCCCGCAAAGGAGTGGACCCATGAACATCATCGAGACGCCGGACATGTGGGTGCTGCGCATTGGCCGCCGCCTCACCATCCCCGCAATCAGGCAGGCGGCCACCGAATGCGCTCCGGTCATCGACGGGGCGATCCGCGATTTCGGGCTTGCCGTCGCCGGGCCGTGGACCTTCATCGCCCATGGCCTGCCGAAGGACGGCAAGACGCCCTTCGACTGGCAGATCTGCCGCCCCGTGGTCCGGCCGGAAGGCTACGAAGGACCGGTGGAACTCGCCCACATCGAGCCGGCCATCGTCGCCTCGCGCGTTCACCAGGGCTCGCTTCGCACGCTCTTTACGCAAGGATATGCGCCGCTGGTTGCGGAGATCGAAATGTCGCGCCACACGTTTTCCGGCCAAAGCCGCGAGGTCTATCATGACTGGAACGGGCCGGGCGCCCCCTATCATCGCATCGAGATACAGTTCGAGCTGGCCCGCTGAGAGGAGCCCCGCAAGCGCGGGCGTTGACGCAATCGGGATTTTCCGCCGGCGCATCGGCGCATCTCGAACGGCGATGCGCCTTCCGGCCGGCACCGAGCATCCCGATGATCCGACTGCCGATTTGGCGGCGGCGCTCGACGGGGGCTCGGGGTTGTTCTGCCCTGCGGTCCGGAATCGCGATTGTGCATCCGCGACATCCGGGTGCCTTCGACAGGTTGGGCCGTAATTGATCTTGTCGATTAATCACGCTGCTTTCCTTGTCTTGCCGGCGGCCGTGCGCCGGAAATACTGTTTTGCAAAACAAGTGTCTTAGGGGTGCCGGCATGGGGCATATCGCGGAAGCCGTAATCGACATTGGCAATGACCGGATCGATCGGCTGATTGCCGATCACCGGCCCGGCCACGGGCTTGCCCGCCCGTTCTACCATGACCCGGAGATCTACCTGCGGGACATGGAGCGCGTATTCCGCCGCCATTGGCATTGCATCGTCCATGAGAGCGTGATCCCGAACGCAAACGACTTCGAGGTCTTCCGCATCGATACCGAACAGGTGATCGTCACCCGCGCGCCCGATGGCTCGGTCCATGCCATGCTCAATGTCTGTCGCCACCGCGGTGCGGAAGTCTGCACCCGGCAGAAGGGCAACGCCCGCGTATTCGTCTGTCCCTATCATGCCTGGACCTACGGCAATGACGGCAGCCTCAAGGCCGCGCGCCTGATGCCCAAGGATTTCAGGCGTGAGGAGCATGGGCTCAAGACGCTGCATGTGCGCGTGGTCGAGGGATTGATCTTCATCTCGTTCGCGCAGGCGCCGCTCGATTTCTCCGAGGCGGAGAACCTGATGCACGCGACCTGCGGCCAATACGGCTGGGCGAGCGCGAAGGTCGCCCACCGGCAGACCTATCCGGTCGCCGCCAACTGGAAGCTCGCCGTGGAAAACTATGTCGAGTGTTATCACTGCGGCCCGGCGCATCCGGAATATTCGCAGACCCACGCGCTGGAGCAGCCGCTTCACATGATCGAGGCGCTGAACCAAGCGATGGAAGCGCGTACCTGCGGACTCGGCATCGAGGTCGGCTCCGGCAACCACTGGCAGACCTCGCGCGAGGGCCGCGAGGCGATCCACGCCTTCCGCTACGCGCTCTATGACGGCGTCGAGAGCGGCAGTCAGGACGGCAAGGCGGTCGCCCCGCTGATGGGGCGCTTCACCGGTTTCGACGGAGGCGTCACCTCCATCCATCTCGGCGGCACGACGTTCCTCGTCTGCTATCCCGACCACGGGATGATCTACCGCTTCATCCCGAAGACGGCGGAGACCTGCGAGATGGAGCTGACCTGGCTCGTCGACGGCAAGGCGCAGGAGGGCAGGGACTACGATATTGCAAGGCTCACCTGGCTTTGGAAGGTCACGACCGAGGAAGACAAGGCGATCATCGAGCACACGGCGCGGGGCGTGCGGTCGCATTATTTCGTGCCCGGCCCGATCGCGCCCATGGAGCACAACGAGCTGCGCTATATCGGCTGGTATCTGGACGAAATCAGCCGAGCTTGAAAATAAAGATATAAAGATTTCTTTATATGACTTGACATTCCCGTCGTTCTGAGACGAAATCCCTGCGTCATGGTTCCCCGGGGCGACTTCGCCGTCTTCGGGGCTAAGAGGGAATCCGGTGCGTCGATCCGTCGGCAATGCCGGGGCTGCCCCCGCAACTGTAAGCGGCGAGCCGCTGTCCACCGATGTCACTGAGGCAAAGCCTTGGGAAGACGGACAGGGCGACGACCCGCGAGCCAGGAGACCTGCCAAGACAACATAACGTCCACGGGCGGGGTGTCCCGGTGGTTGCTGCGGCTGCCCGATAGCGGCGGCATTCGCACGCGTCCGCTTACCCATGCCCCCACGAACCAATGGGGTATGACAATGTCACATCAAACTCTGCCGGTCGCCTCCCTCGGCTTCCCGCGCATCGGTCGCCACCGCGAGCTCAAGTTCGCCCTCGAAGGCTACTGGTCCGGAAAGGTCACGGAAGACGACCTCCTCGAAACGGCGAAAAGGCTGCGCGCCGAAAACTGGGCGCTCCAGCGCGACCTGGGGATCACGCGGATTCCCTCCAGCGACTTCTCCTTCTACGATCACGTGCTCGATACGGCCGTGATGGTCGGCGCCATCCCCGCCGTCTACGGCTGGAACGGCGGGAACGTGCCGCTGTCCCTCTATTTCGCCATGGCCCGCGGCAGCCAGGGCGATGGGCATGCCGATTGCGGCCATGCGCATCACGGCCACGGCGTCCCGGCGCTCGAAATGACGAAATGGTTCGACACGAACTATCACTACATGGTTCCGGAAGTCTCCGAGGACCAGGCCTTCAGGCTCACCTCGCACAAGCCGGTCGATCACTTCCTGGAAGCCAAGGCGCTCGGCATCCATACACGTCCGGTCGTGCTCGGCCCGGTCACCTTCCTCAAGCTCGCCAAGGCCCGTCCCGCCACGTTCAAGCCGCTCGACCTGCTGGCGAAGCTGCTTCCGGTCTACGAAGAGCTGTTCGGCAGGCTGGGCGCCGCCGGCGCGGACTGGGTGCAGGTCGACGAACCGGTCCTCGCCCTGGATCTGACGGAGGGTGAGCGCCACGCCTTCAAGATGGCCTATGAGCGCCTTGCCGCCGCCGTTCCGGGCCTGAAGCTGATGCTGACGACCTATTTCGGCGCCCTCGATGACAATCTCGCGGCTGCCGCCGCCCTTCCGGTCGCCGGCCTCCATGTCGACCTCGTGCGCGCGCCGGAACAGCTCGATGCGGTCGCCGCGGCCGTGCGGGCCGGCCAGGTGCTTTCGCTCGGCGTCATCGACGGGCGCAACATCTGGCGCGCCGACCTTGCCGCCATCGTCGACCGGCTGGCGCCCTTGGTTTCCGCGCGTGGAGCCGATGCCGTCGAGGTCGCGGCCTCGTGCTCGCTCCTCCATGTGCCGATCGACCTCGCGCTCGAAACGGCGCTCGACGGCGACCTCAAGGGCTGGCTCGCTTTCGCCACCCAGAAGCTCGGCGAGCTTTCGACCCTCGGCAAGGGGCTTGCGCAGGGGAAGGAGGCCGTGCGGGAGGCGTTGAACGACGCCTCGAAAGCCGTTGCCGCCCGTGCGTCTTCGCCGAAGGTGACCGATCCGCTCGTGCAGGGCCGGATCGCCGGCATCGATGACGGGATGAAGACGCGCGCGAGCCCCTTCGAGCAGCGCCGCACGCTCCAGGCGGATGCGGTCCGGCTGCCGCTGTTCCCGACGACGACGATCGGTTCGTTTCCGCAGACGAGCGAGGTCCGCAAGGCCCGCGCCGCCCATGCAAAGGGCGAATTGAGCTACATGGACTATCAGGCCTTCCTCCGGAGGCAGACCGGCCTCGTCATACGCTGGCAGGAGGAAATCGGCCTCGACGTGCTCGTGCACGGCGAGTTCGAGCGCAACGACATGGTCCAATACTTCGGCGAACAGCTCGCCGGTTTCGCCTTCACCAGGCATGCCTGGGTGCAGAGCTACGGCTCGCGCTATGTGCGCCCGCCCATCATCTTCGGCGACGTCTCGCGGCCCAACCCGATGACGGTCGAATGGTGGAAATATGCCCAGTCCCTGACGCAAAAGCCCGTGAAGGGCATGCTGACCGGGCCCGTGACCATCCTCAACTGGTCCTTCGTCCGAGACGATCTTCCGCGCGAGGCGATATGCCGCCAGATCGCGCTCGCGATCCGGGACGAGGTTCTGGACCTGGAGAAGGCCGGCGCGAAGATGATCCAGATCGACGAGGCGGCGCTGCGCGAGGGCCTGCCGCTCCGCCACAAGGACTGGCAGCACTATCTCGACTGGGCGGTCGAATCCTTCCGCCTTTGCTCCGGCGGCGTGGCGGACCGGACGCAGATCCATACCCATATGTGCTACTCGGAGTTCAACGACATCATCGCGGCCATCGCCGCGATGGACGCCGACGTCATCTCCATCGAGACATCCCGCTCGAAGATGGAACTGCTCGATGCCTTCCGGAACTTCAGGTACCCGAACGAGATCGGCCCCGGTGTCTACGACATCCATTCGCCGCGCGTGCCGGAGGTCGACGAGATGACGGACCTTTTGTCGCTCGCCCGCCTGCGCCTCGAGGACAGGCAGCTTTGGATCAATCCGGACTGCGGCCTCAAGACACGCCGGTGGGAGGAGGTCAGGCCCGCGCTCGCCAACATGGTCGAGGCGGCATGGCGCCTGCGCAAGGCCGGCGGCTCCGCCGAGCCGGCGGCGGCATCGCGATGAGCCCTGAAGGCGAAACCCTTGCGGTGCCGGGAGCGATCCCGGCATCGTCGAGCCGGCTGGGCGATCTCGCCTTTCCCGGCGATACGAACCATCACGGTACGCTCTTCGGCGGTGCGGGGCTTGCGCTGTGCCCTTCGTGACCACATCCTGCGACCGCGTCGGCTTCCAGGCTCCGGCCTGCATGGGCGAACTGGTCGAGGTTGCGGGGCATGTGACGCGAGCTCTGGTCGGAAGACCTGATGAGCGGCGCCCGCACATGCACCGCAAACGGCCGCTTCGGCATGGTCGCCGTCGATGGCCGGGATTGCCCCGTTTCCATCCATCACAACGAAACCGTTGATAACGCATCATAGCCATTGACGCATTTTTTACCTCGTCTACTATATCTTGTGTTCGAGGTTCCTTCGATTCGAGAGGATCGAAGGCTAAGACGGGAATCCGGTGCGGCCATGACGGCCGCGCAAGTCCGGAGCTGCCCCCGCAACTGTAAGCGGCGAGCATTCGTTCGACAAAGCCACTGGGGCGCAAATGCCTTGGGAAGGCGGACGGATGCGGCGACCCGCAAGCCAGGAGACCTGCCTCGCGCATGAACGTCCACGGGCGGGGTGTCCGGCAGGCGAGCGACGGGTTGCGGAATGACGCCGCCCCGCCGTTTCCCCGAATGTCCCGCATAATCGCTTCGGGGTGAAGTCATGTCGATCCTGTTACCAGCCTACCCGCGCGAGTAAGCGGCGCCCCGCGTCCGGCCGTCCGTGGACGGTCGCTCATGTCCATCTCCAGCCCATCGAACGGCCGTCGGCGGATGTCCGAACGATCCCTCATGCCTGATTGAAAATACGAGGAAAGCCATGTCCATCACCGTCTACAGCAAGCCCGCCTGCGTCCAGTGCACCGCGACCACTCGCGCGCTCGACCGCCAGGGCATCGACTACCGGGTCGTCGACATCTCCGAGGATGCGAATGCCTTCGCGCTCGTCCAGGGCCTCGGCTACCGGCAGGTGCCGGTCGTCGTCGCCGGCGAGCGGCACTGGGCTGGGTTCCGTCCGGACATGATCAGCGCGCTCGCCTGAGCCGGCACGATGGCCGGGCTCGTCTATTTCTCCAGCCGGTCGGAGAACACCCGCCGCTTCGTTGAGAGGCTCGGGATGGAAGCCCTGCGCCTGCCGGTCGATGCGAGCGGGGAGCCGCCCGAGGTCCGGCAGCCCTTCGTGCTGGTTTCGCCGACCTATGGCGGGGGCGGCGAGAAGGGGGCGGTGCCGAAGCCGGTCATCCGCTTCCTCAACAATCCGAACAATCGCAGCCTCATCCGCGGCGTGATCGCGGCCGGCAACACCAATTTCGGCACCGGATACGCCGTCGCGGGAAACATCATCTCGGCGAAGTGCGCGGTGCCCTACCTCTACCGTTTCGAGCTGCTCGGGACGGATGAGGACGTCGACAACGTCAGACAGGGACTGGAACGGTTTTGGACACGATGACGATAGACAAGCCGGCGAAGGCGCCGGAAATCACGGCGCTGGACTACCACGCGCTCAACGCCATGCTGAACCTTTACGACGAGAACGGAAAGATCCAGCTCGACAAGGACCGGCAGGCGGCCAAGCAGTATTTCCTCCAGCACGTCAACCAGAACACCGTCTTCTTCCATAACCTCAGGGAAAAGCTCGATTACCTGGTGACCGAGGGCTATTACGAGCAAGAGGTGCTGGACCAGTATTCCTTCAATTTCGTGCGCGATCTCTTCGATCACGCCTATGCGAAGAAGTTCCGCTTCCCGACCTTCCTCGGCGCCTTCAAGTATTACACCTCCTACACGCTGAAGACCTTCGACGGGAAGCGCTACCTGGAGCGTTACGAAGACCGCGTCTGCATGGTGGCGCTGACGCTGGCGCGCGGCAACGAGGCGTTCGCCCGCGACCTCGTCGACGAGATCATCTCCGGCCGGTTCCAGCCGGCGACCCCCACCTTCCTCAACGCCGGCAAGAAGCAGCGCGGCGAGCTCGTCTCCTGCTTCCTGCTGCGCGTCGAGGACAACATGGAGAGCATCGGCCGCGCGATCAACTCGGCCCTCCAGCTTTCCAAGCGCGGCGGGGGCGTCGCGCTCTGCCTCACCAACCTTCGCGAGATGGGCGCGCCGATCAAGCAGATCGAGAACCAGTCTTCCGGCGTTATCCCGGTGATGAAGCTGCTGGAGGACTCGTTCTCCTACGCCAACCAGCTCGGCGCGCGGCAGGGGGCGGGGGCCGTCTATCTCCACGCCCACCACCCGGACATCATGCGCTTCCTCGACACCAAGCGGGAGAACGCCGACGAGAAGATCCGCATCAAGACGCTCTCGCTCGGCGTCGTCATCCCGGACATCACCTTCGAGCTGGCGAAGAACAACGAGGACATGTACCTCTTCTCCCCGCACGACGTGGAACGCGTCTACGGCGTGCCCTTCACCGAGATCTCGGTGACGGAGAAGTACCGCGAGATGGTCGAGGACGCCCGCATCCGCAAGAAGAAGATCAGGGCGCGCGAGTTCTTCCAGGTCATCGCCGAGATCCAGTTCGAGTCGGGCTATCCCTACATCATGTTCGAGGACACGGTGAACCGCGAGAACCCGATCGCCGGCCGCATCACCATGAGCAATCTCTGCTCGGAGATCCTCCAGGTGAGCGAGGCGAGCGAATTCAACGACGACCTCTCCTATGCGAAGATGGGCAAGGACATCTCCTGCAACCTCGGTTCGCTCAACATCGCCGCCGCGATGGACAGCCCCGATTTCGGCCACACGATCGAGACGTCGATCCGCGCGCTGACCGCCGTTTCCGAGATGAGCCGCATCTCCTCGGTCCCCTCGGTCGAGAAAGGCAACGACGACAGCCACGCGATCGGCCTCGGCCAGATGAACCTGCACGGCTATCTCGCCCGCGAGCGCATCTTCTACGGCTCTGAGGAAGGCATCGACTTCACCAATATCTACTTCTATACGGTGACCTATCACGCCGTCCGCGCCTCCAACCGGCTGGCGGTCGAGAAGGGCCGGAGTTTCAAGGGCTTCGAGAACTCGAAATACGCTTCCGGGGAATATTTCGACAAATACACCGAAGCCGAATGGCTGCCGGCGACGCAGAGGGTGAGGGCGATCTTCGAGGAGGCCGGGATCCATATCCCGACGCGGCAGGACTGGCTGGACCTGAAGGCGGCGGTCATGGAAGGCGGCCTCTACAACCAGAACCTCCAGGCCGTGCCGCCGACCGGCTCGATCTCCTACATCAACCACTCGACCTCCTCGATCCATCCGATCGTCTCGAAGATCGAGATCCGCAAGGAGGGCAAGATCGGCCGCGTCTACTATCCGGCCGCCTATCTTACCAACGACAACCTGGAATATTATCAGGACGCCTACGAGATCGGCCCGGAGAAGATCATCGACACCTATGCGGCGGCGACGCAGCATGTCGACCAGGGGCTCTCGCTGACGCTGTTCTTCCGCGACACGGCGACGACGCGCGACATCAACCGGGCGCAGATCCACGCCTGGAAGAAGGGCATCAAGACCATCTACTACATCCGCCTTCGCCAGATGGCGCTGTCCGGCACGGAAGTGCAGGGCTGCGTGTCGTGCGCGCTTTGAATCGTGGCCTGCGCCTCACCCTAGCCCTCTCCCCCCAGGCGGGGAGAGGGGACGTGCCATGCGAACCGTCCGGAGGAGCGGGACGGTACGGCATATGCCTTCTCCCCGCTTGCGGGGAGAAGGTGGCGGCAGCCGGATGAGGGGCCAGCCAGCCAGGTTAGCAATCAAGGACACCCGAATGAACATGCACGCCAAGCCCGCAAGCCGCATCCGCGCCATCAACTGGAACCGCATCGAGGACGACAAGGATCTCGAGGTCTGGAACCGCCTCACCGGCAATTTCTGGCTGCCGGAAAAGGTGCCGCTTTCCAACGACATCCCGTCCTGGGCGACATTGAAGCCGGAGGAGCAGAAGCTCACCATCCGCGTCTTCACCGGCCTCACGCTGCTGGACACGATCCAGAACGGCGTCGGCGCGGTGACGCTGATGGCGGATTCCGCCACGCCGCACGAGGAGGCGGTGCTCTCCAATATCTCCTTCATGGAGGCGGTCCACGCGCGCTCCTATTCGTCCATCTTCTCGACGCTCTGCCTGACGCCGGACGTGGACGACGCCTACCGCTGGTCGGAGGAGAACGAGTTCCTGCAAAGGAAATCCGCGCTGATCATGGCGCAATATGCCTCGGGCGATGCCTTGAAGAAGAAGGTCGCCTCCGTCTTCCTCGAGAGCTTCCTGTTCTATTCCGGTTTCTACCTGCCCATGTACTGGTCGAGCCGCGCCAAGCTCACCAACACCGCCGACCTCATCCGCCTCATCATCCGCGACGAGGCGGTGCACGGCTACTACATCGGCTACAAGTTCCAGCGCGGCATTGAACGTCTGAGCGCAGAAAAGCAGCAGGATATCAAGGATTTCGCGTTCGATCTTCTGCTGGAGCTTTATGACAACGAGGCCAAGTACACCGAAGAGCTCTATGACGGCGTCGGCCTCACCGAGGACGTCAAGAAATTCCTGCACTACAATGCCAACAAGGCGCTGATGAACCTCGGCTACGAAGCGCTCTTCCCGCCGGAGGCCTGCAAGGTGAACCCCGCCATCCTCTCCGCCCTCTCGCCGAACGCCGACGAGAACCACGACTTCTTCTCCGGCTCCGGCTCCTCCTACGTCATCGGCAAGGCCGTGGCGACGCAGGACGAGGACTGGGACTTCTGAGGCAACGCCACCGTGTCGTTGCAGACACCGCCGATGTCGCATTCCCGAAGGTCATTTCGTCCGCCGGATGATTTGCTGGACGTGTTCAAGGTGCCATCCCGACATCGTCGGGCTGGATAATTGGGAAACCGGTGGAAGGCCGGTGCTGCCCCCGCAACGGTAGCGGAACGAAGATCTCGACGAATGCCACTGGCCGATTGGCCGGGAAGGTGTCGAGAGCGTCCGGAAGGACGGTTCCGAAGCCCGGAAACCAGCCTTGAGACACAGACTCGGCCGATTGCGGTGGGCGATCGAGAGGCGGACGGCGTTCCCGCGGGGCTGCTCCGTTCATTCCTCGGTTTCCATCCTTCGTCGAGAGACGTTCCGTGCGGCCGCACCGCGGTTTCGCGTGCGCTTTGACATGATCCGGCCTGCGGAGGAGCGGGCCGGAAGGCTTCAACCAAGGAGGAGACGGATATGAGCAGGAACAGAGGCGTCGTCTATATGCGGCCCGGCAAGGTGGAGGTCCGCGACATCGACGACCCGAAGCTGGAGGCACCCGATGGCCGCCGCATCGAGCACGGGGTGATCCTCAAGGTGATTTCCACGAACATCTGCGGCTCCGACCAGCACATGGTGCGCGGCCGCACGACCGCGATGCCGGGCCTCGTTCTCGGGCACGAGATCACCGGCGAGATCATCGAGAAGGGCATCGATGTGGAGATGTTGGAGATCGGCGACATCGTCTCGGTGCCGTTCAACGTCGCCTGCGGGCGCTGCCGCTGCTGCAAGTCGCAGGATACCGGCGTCTGCCTCACCGTGAATCCCTCGCGCGCCGGCGGTGCCTACGGCTATGTCGACATGGGCGGCTGGATCGGCGGGCAGGCGCGCTACGTCACGGTGCCCTACGCCGATTTCAACCTCCTGAAATTCCCCGACCGCGACAAGGCGATGGCCAGGATCCGCGACCTCACCATGCTGTCCGACATCCTGCCGACGGGCTTCCACGGCGCGGTTCGCGCGGGCGTCGGCGTCGGCTCGACGGTCTATGTGGCCGGTGCCGGCCCGGTCGGCCTTGCGGCGGCCGCCTCGGCGCGCATTCTCGGCGCGGCGGTCGTGATGATCGGCGATTTCAACAAGGACCGCCTTGCCCATGCCGCCAGGGTCGGCTTCGAGCCCATCGACCTGTCCAGGAGCGACCGGCTCGGCGACATGATCGCCGAGGTCGTCGGCACGAACGAGGTGGACAGCGCCATCGACGCCGTCGGTTTCGAGGCCCGCGGCCATGCCGGCGGGGAGCAGCCGGCCATCGTGCTCAACCAGATGATGGAGATCACCCGCCCCGCCGGCGCGATCGGCATTCCCGGCCTCTACGTCACCGAGGATCCGGGCGCCGTCGACGACGCGGCCAAGCACGGCAGCCTGTCGCTGCGCTTCGGCCTCGGTTGGGCGAAGGCGCAGTCCTTCCACACCGGCCAGACGCCGGTTTTGAAGTACAACCGGCAGCTCATGCAGGCCATCCTGCACGACCGCCTGCCGATCGCCGACATCGTCAATGCGAAGATCATCCCGCTCGACGATGCCGTTCAGGGCTACGAGAGCTTCGACCAGGGCGCGGCGACCAAGTTCGTGCTCGACCCGCACGGGGACCTCTTGAAGGCCGCCTGACGACGACGGGACGCGCCGGCCGGATTTTCGAACGGCCGGCGCATCCGCACCCGATGGAATGCGCGCCGGCGTCCGGGGAGGCGAGGGGCCTGCCGTGCAGCGGTTCATGCATGAAGGACGAACGAACATGACTGATTTCCGGGACGTCTTGATCGACCACCTCGTAGACGAGAGGGCGGGCTGGAGCATGGGCTGCTTCGGCGCCGTTGCCGAGTTCCACCAGGACAGGGGCGAATATCTGGAAGCCGACGCACCGACGATGTTCGTGCGGGCGACCTCCCGGGGCGCCATCCGGCTGAACGCCGAAGCCGTCGGGCAGATCGTCCCGGTCGCCTACGAGACGCTCGGCGCGGACCCGCACCGATGGAGCCATGGCGTGGCGCTCTGCCTGCCGCAGAAGGATTCGGCGATGAACGGCCGGAAGGTCCTGACCGAGCTCGGGCGGGACGAGGAGGCGGTGCGTTCCGCGGACAGGGCGGCGATCCTCTTCGATCTCGGCCTCGGCCTCCCGCAATGCGACTTCTGCATCCGCACCGCGGATCCGGACCTGCTTTCGCTGCTGCGCGCCAATGCCGGGCGCAGCCTGTTCGAGCCCGGCAATCCTTCGAGCGCCGCCGTGCTGAAGGCGCATCCCCACCGGGTCGCGCTGACGCGGATCGGCCGCATCGAGGTCTTCCAGAAGATCGGCGGGCCGGATACCGGCGGAGCTTCGCCGCCTGGACCGCATACGCACCTGCTGCCCCATCTGCTCAAGTCGCGCCGCACGCATTCGGCCGATACGCCGATCCCGAAATATCACCTGCCGCTCGGCTATCTTCATCCCGCCAATCCCGTCACGGACGGCCTGGGCCGGGACAGGGCGTTCGACATAGACGATCACGCCCGGTTCCAGGCGCTGTTCGAGCGGTTTGCCCGCCCGGACCTGCCGATCCTGCGCAAGGCGGTGCTGGACGGGCTTGCCAGGAGGGCGGAGCCCGGGCAGTTCCCGCTTCAGTCCGACCGCTTCAGCCGCGCCACGGTGCGCATCACGCTGCGCCAGCAATACAGGCTCGCCGAGCGGTTCGGGGGCGGTTCCTATCTCGAGCTGGTGTCGAGATGGCGCAATGTCCTCGACGGGGCGGCGGATATGGCCGCGACGGATGAGGAGGCGCCCGCTCGCACCGGCCCCGGGGCGAATGACGTGCATTCTTCCCCGCCGCTTGCCGCGGCCGGCTGATCGCCGCTAGAGACCGGAAACGGCCGGCAGGTCCGATCCGAAGCCGCGCAGGGCCCAGCGCCTGCCGTCGCTGGTCAGCAGCAGCATTCCGAGCGGCTCGACATCGATACGCCAGAGCGAGGCGAGCGGCGCCCCGAGGACGTGTGCGAGAAGAAGCTTCAGGATGATGCCGTGCGTGACGGCCAGCGTGCTCCCGCCTTTCGCATGGAGCGTCGTGAGCCAGGAAGCCGCCCGCTCGCATGCCGCGTCGAAGGATTCGCCCCCATGCGGCGCCGCGGCCGGATCGGACATCCAGCGCTCGAACGCCTGGGGAGATCCGGCGGCGACATCGGCGATCGCCCGCTCGTTCCATTGCCCGTAATCGACATCCCTCAACGGAGGGCAGGGGATCGGCCTCGACGAAAAGAGCGCGGCCGTTTCGGCCGCGCTCTTTTCGGGCGCATGCAAAACCTCGTCGAACGCGCGAAGGTGCTGCGCGAGCTTCCGCGCCCGCTCGGTTTCCTTCGCAAGCAGGCGCTCGTCGGAGAAAAAACGCGGCTGCCGGCTGGATACGGTCGCGCCGCGGCACAGGATTGTGAGGCGTGTGGCTCTGCCCTGGGACGGTCCCGTCCCTTCTCCTCCGGCGCTCGCCATTGATCTGTGCTCCACGCAGGAAACGAACAGGAAGGACGGCTGCGAACCCCAACGGGTCCCGCGACATGCGTGCGGGACCCGTTGAGGAACCGGACGGTTTCCGTCAGCTGCAGCCGCTTGTGGCGCCGCAGGTGTCGCACTTCTCGCAGGTGCCGTTGCGCACCATGGTGAAGTTCTGGCACTCGGAGCACATGTTGCCCGTGTAGCCCTGGGCGATCGAGCGCATGCGGCGTTCGTTCTCCACCTTCTTGGCGTCGGCCTTGGCGCTGGCGGCTTCGGCGGCGGCCTTGTCGGAGAAGAGCGCGGTCACGCCTTCCGCTACTTCCTCGCCGATCTCCTCCGCGATTTCCTCGGCAAGTTCGGCGGCGCGCTCCTCGTAGTCGCGCTTGAAAGCGACGATTTCGGAGGTGGCGACGGCGGTCGCCGGCTCCAGCTTGCGGGCGGCGCTGCCGGCAAAGGCGGTGACGTTGCCGCCGGACGAGGCCTTGGCGGGCGCGGCGGTGGCGGCGCCCTTCGGCTCGGCGAGCGGACGCTCGTTCTGCCCGCCCTGGATGAGCGTCGGCTTGTGGCCGCGCGTCCAGCCGGTCGAGATCAGGTTCGTCTTGCCTTCCTGGATGCCCTTGCCGAGCGCCGTGTTGCCGAAGTCGGACGTATCGACATGGGCAAGGTCGTGGCGGCCGAGATAGGAGACGGCGAGCTCGCGGAAGACGTAGTCGAGGATCGACGTCGCGTTCTTGATCGCGTCGTTGCCGACGACGATGCCGGCCGGCTCGAACTTGGTGAAGGTGAAGGCCTCCACATATTCTTCCAGCGGCACGCCGTACTGGAGGCCGAGCGAGATGGCGATGGCGAAGTTGTTCATCATCGCGCGGAAGGCGGCGCCTTCCTTGTGCATGTCGATGAAGATCTCGCCGAGGCGGCCGTCGCCGAACTCGCCGGTGCGCAGGTACACCTTGTGCCCGCCGATGACGGCCTTCTGGGTGTAGCCCTGGCGGCGGTTCGGCAGCTTCTCACGCTCGCGCACCAGCCGCTCGACGATCCTCTCCACGATCTTTTCCGTGACCTGCACGGCCTGGGCGGCGGCCGGGGCCGCTGCCAGCGCCTCGACGGCATCGTCCTCGTCGTCCGCGTCCTCGATCAGCGAGGCGTTGAGCGGCTGGGAGAGCTTGGAGCCGTCGCGGTAGAGGGCGTTGGCCTTCAGCGCGAGCTTCCAGGAGAGCATGTAGGCGTTCTTGCAGTCCTCGACGGTCGCCTCGTTCGGCATGTTGATCGTCTTGGAGATGGCGCCCGAGATGAACGGCTGGGCGGCCGCCATCATGCGGATGTGGCTTTCGACCGAGAGGTAGCGCTTGCCGATCTTGCCGCACGGGTTGGCGCAGTCGAAGACGGGCAGGTGCTCGGCCTTGAGGAAGGGCGCGCCTTCCAGCGTCATCGCGCCGCAGACATGGATGTTGGCGGCCTCGATGTCCTTCTTCGTAAAGCCGATATGCTCCAGGAGGTTGAAGGACATGTCGGACAGCTGCTCGTCCGAGACCTTCAGCGTCTCCTTCAGGAAGTCGGCGCCGAGTGTCCACTGGTTGAAGGCGAACTTGATGTCGAAGGCGGATTTCAGGCCGGCATTGACGGCCTCGATCTTCTCGTCGGTGAAGCCCTTGGCCTTCAGCGTCGAGGGGTTGATGGCCGGGGCCTGGTTCATGTTGCCGTGGCCGACCGCATAGGCCTCGATCTCGGCGATCTGGCTTTCCGAATAGCCGAGCGTGCGCAGCGCTTCCGGGACGGCGCGGTTGATGATCTTGAAGTAGCCGCCGCCGGCGAGCTTCTTGAACTTGACGAGGGCGAAGTCGGGCTCGATGCCGGTCGTGTCGCAGTCCATGACGAGGCCGATCGTGCCGGTCGGCGCGATGACGGTCGTCTGGGCGTTGCGGTAGCCGTGCTTCTCGCCGAGCGCCACGGCCTTGTCCCAGGCGGCAGTCGCGTGGGCGACGAGCGCCGGGTCGGTGCAGTCGGCATGGACGAGCGCGACCGGGTTGACCGAGAGCGCCTCATAGCCGGCGGTCTCACCGTGAGCCGCGCGGCGGTGGTTGCGCATGACGCGCAGCATGTTCTCGCGGTTCGGCGCAAAGCCCGGGAAGGGGCCGAGCTCGCCGGCCATCTCGGCCGAGGTCGCGTAGGCGATACCGGTCATGATGGCGGTCAGCGCGCCCGCGATGGCGCGGCCTTCGGCCGAATCGTACGGGATGCCGGAGGACATCAGGAGGCCGCCGATATTGGCGTAGCCGAGGCCGAGCGTGCGGTACTCGTAGGAGAGCTCGGCGATCTGGCGCGACGGGAACTGCGCCATCATCACGGAGATTTCGAGCACGATGGTCCACAGACGCACGGCATGCTCGTAGTCGGCGATGTTGATCTTCTTCGTCGCCGCGTCCTTGAACTGGAGGAGGTTCAGCGAGGCGAGGTTGCAGGCCGTGTCGTCGAGGAACATGTATTCCGAGCACGGGTTCGACGCGCGGATGGGGCCAGCGGCCGGGCAGGTGTGCCAGTCGTTCATCGTCGTGTTGAAGTGCAGGCCCGGATCGGCCGACGCCCAGGCGGCGTAGGAGATCGATTCCCAGAGATCCCGCGCCTTCAGCGTCTTCATGACCTTGCCGTCCTTGCGGGCGGTCAGGTGCCATTCCCCGTCATTCTCCACCGCGCGCAGAAAATCGTCCTTCAGCGAGACGGAGTTGTTGGAGTTCTGGCCGGAGACGGTGAGGTAGGCTTCCGAATCCCAATCCGTGTCGTAGGTCTTGAACTCGATGTCCTTGTAGCCCTGCTTGGCGAACTGGATGACGCGCTTGATGTAGTTCTCCGGAACCTGGTCCTTCTTGGCGGCGCGGATCTCGCGCTTGAGGGCCGGGTTTTCATTGGGATCGTAGCA
Organism: Shinella agrisoli; assembly: GCF_046557955.1. Lineage (NCBI taxonomy): Bacteria > Pseudomonadati > Pseudomonadota > Alphaproteobacteria > Hyphomicrobiales > Rhizobiaceae > Shinella > Shinella agrisoli. The sequence goes on from NZ_JBJIEP010000017.1 coordinate 100,437, forward strand.
CTGGTCGCCATCGGCCGAGCAATTGACGCAGGCCTTCATGATGGCCTTGAGGTGCTTTGCGACGATCTTCGAACCGGTGACGAGGGCCGCCACCTTCTGCTCTTCCTTGACCTTCCAGTTGATATATTCCTCGATGTCCGGATGGTCGATGTCGACCACGACCATCTTGGCGGCGCGGCGCGTCGTGCCGCCCGACTTGATGGCGCCGGCGGCGCGGTCGCCGATCTTCAGGAAGCTCATGAGGCCGGAGGAGCGCCCGCCGCCCGAAAGCTTCTCGCCTTCGCCGCGCAGGTGCGAGAAGTTGGAGCCGGTGCCGGAGCCGTACTTGAAGAGGCGCGCCTCACGCACCCAGAGGTCCATGATGCCGTTCTCGTTGACGAGATCGTCCTCCACGGACTGGATGAAGCAGGCATGCGGCTGGGGATGCTCGTAGGCGGACTTGGACTTCGTGAGCTTGCCGGTGAAGGGGTCGACGTAGAAGTGGCCCTGGCCGGGACCGTCAATGCCGTAGGCCCAATGCAGGCCCGTGTTGAACCATTGCGGCGAGTTCGGCGCGACGCGCTGCGTGGCGAGCATGTAGGCGAGTTCGTCCCTGAAGGCGGCAGCGTCTTCCTCGGAGGCGAAATATTTTCCTTTCCAGCCCCAGTAGGTCCAGGTGCCGGCAAGACGGTCGAACACCTGGCGGGCGTCGGTCTCGGAGCCGTAGCGCTCGTTTTCAGGCAGGGCCTTCAGCGCTTCGGTGTCCGGCACGGAACGCCACAGGAAGGAGGGGACGTCGTTCTCCTCGACCTTCTTGAGGCGCGCGGGAACACCGGCCTTGCGGAAATACTTCTGGGCGAGGATGTCGGCGGCGACCTGGGAGAACTGCGCGGGCACGTCGATGTCTGCCAGCCGGAAGACGATGGAGCCGTCCGGGTTCTTGATCTCGCTTACGGCCTTGCGGAATTCGATCTCCGCATAGGCCGACTGGCCGGGTTTGGTGAAACGACGTTCTATGCGCATTGTCCGTTGTCCTCTGCTGCCGCATCCTGCCATGAAAACAGGGCGCAATTATCCCCGTCCGGCCGCAATGCCCTTGCAGCCAGCCCCGATCTTCCAGTTCGTTTGGGAAACCCGATCGATCTCGGATATCCTGTATCTTGTGTCGAGTTTGGCTGCAAACCCTAAATATAGTATAAACAGTTTGTTTTTGCCAGACCCGTCCGCCGCCTTGGCCCGTCAGGAAACCGGGCGCAAAAGCACCCTTGCGGCGAGCGGATCATCCACCCGGCCACATGCGCATGAAACGCGATTTCGTGATGAGAACCGACCTCGTAACACTACGGTCCAGTCGCCGCCGCAACTTGGTCTTCATTAACCTCATATGCCCGATTCCCGTCAAGGGCTGGTTTGTGAATGAAGTTTGAACCCCATATCTAGTGGCTGTTTGCTGTGGAAAATGGGGACATCGCCCAAGCCCTGAAAAATCAGGAGGTTCGCGCCGAAAGATGAGGCGGCGTGGGATGCGGCTGTGGAAAAGCGAAAAAAATTACAGGTAAAAAGACAGGGTTTTCACAGCCCCCGACTTCCGGGAATAGCCATCCGGATCGACTTGTGATCCGTGGAAAAAGTGATTCCCTTGCCGGCGTCAGAGCGCGTCCATGTTGACGCCGATTGTGATGGCTCCGATCATCGCGCCGGTCCGCGGATCGCGGATCGGAAGGCTTGCCTGCGACTGCATGAGCTGGGTGGATTCGTCCCGTCCCGCCTCCTCGATATGCAGTGCGCCGGCGCCGAAACTCCTCTGCCATTTCGCCTCGTCGCCCTGCCAGTAGTCGGAGGTGATGTCGCTCTGGCCGACATTGAGTCCGCGATTGTCCATGACGAAGATTTCGGTGATCAGCCCCTCGGCGGCGCGCTGCCGGCCTTTGAGGAAGAGGGAAAGGGCGTTGGAGAGCTGCGCCTCGATCATCGGCCGGTCGGCGCTGGAAAGCTCGGCCCGCCAGCGCGCGTCGAGATCGTCGATCTGCGCCTGGCTGAGGCTCGCATGGGCGGCGTTCTGCGCCAGGAGCGCATTGATGATCGCCGGCTCCCCAAGCCAGGGGCGGACATTGGCGTCGATGAATTCCGCGACGGCGGCGGTGCGGATGTCCGGCTGCGCCTCGGCCGGGCCGAAGAGGAGCCAAGCGCCGAAAAGGGCCGCCGCGAATGCCCGTCCTGCCTGCTGCATGGAATGCCGTCCTCCCGCCACCGGCCCCGACCGGTGCATATAAGGCTTATCTTTTGCAGGAATTGCGGAAAGATTAAGCCGGCGGACATGTTCTCCACATCCGCCGGCTTTCGCATGAAGAGCCGCCAATCCGGTGTGTTGCGGCGCGGCCGGTCAGCCGCGCGAGCCCTTGGCGATCGGCTCCTGGTAGGTGAAGCCCATGTCCCAGGGAAAGTAGATCCAGGTGTCCTGGCTGACCTCGGTGATGAAGGTGTCGACCAGGGGCCGGCCCTTCGGCTTGGCGTAGACGGCGGCGAAATGCGCCTTCGGCAGCAGGGAGCGGACTTCCGCGGCGGTCTTGCCGGTATCCGTCAGGTCGTCGACGATGAGGATGCCTTCGCCGCCCTCCTTGGTCAGTTCGGGGGCAATGCCCTTCAGCACATGCATTTCGCCCTGCGAGACATAGTCGTGATAGGAGGCGACGCAGACCGTCTCGATGAGGCGGATGTTGAGCTCGCGCGAGACGATGGCCGCCGGCACGAGGCCGCCGCGGGTGATGCACACGATCGCCCGCCACTCGCGTCCGCCGTCCGCAAGCCGCCAGGCGAGAGCGCGCGCATCGCGATGGAACTGGTCCCAGGATACGGGAAAGGCTTTGTCCGGCAGCGACATGACAGGCTCCTGATAGGCGGAAAAGAAGATTCCCCTCTCTAATGCAGTTTGCCCGCCAAGGAAATCGCCGCCCGGCCGGGCAGCCGGGCGATCCACAGTCCTGTCGGCCGGTCCTAGCGCGACATCAGCGTCGGCACGCGCGCGCCGCGCATCATGGCGCTGGTCACGCCGCCGAAGAGGCGCTGGCGCAGCCGCGAATGGCTGTAGGCGCCCATGACGATGAGGCCGGCATCGATCTCCGTCGCGCGGCGGTTCAGGGTCTCCGCCACCGAATGGCCCTCGGAGGGGCGGGAGGCGACGGTCGTCTTGACGCCGTGCCGCGAAAGGGTCGCCGCAAGCTCGGCCCCGCAGAAATCGCGCGACTGCATGGCGTTTTCCGGCGGATCGACGGTGAAGATCTCGACCTCGCGGGCGGCGATCAGGAAGGGCAGGGCGTCGAAGGCGGCGCGCGCCGCTTCCCGCGAGCCGTTCCAGGCAAGGAGCACGCGTTCGATCGGCTCGGGGCCGGCGGGCGCGTTGGAGACGAGGTAGACGGGGCGCCCGCTCTCGTAGAGCAGGTCCTCGATGTCTTCCCGCGCCGGGCCGTCGAGGTCGGGGTCGAACTGGCCGGCGATCACGATGTCGGCGCCGCGGGCGCTGTCGATGACGCCCGCCGAGGCGTAGCCGGCGGTGCCGGTGAAGAGGCGCCATTCATAGGAAACGTCGTCGCGCTCACAGCGGGACTTGAACGCCTGCTCCACCTCGCGCGACTGGCGCTGGGCGCGCTCCTGCAGGTCGAGCACCGCGTTCGGATCGGGATATTCCATGGGCGCGATCAGCGTGACCACGACCGGGGCTTCCGCATGGATACCGATGACATGGCCGCCGGTCCGGCGCGCCAGCGCAAGCGCATGGTCCGTCACCTTGCCGGCGTCCTCTGTGGCGCTCAGCACTGCCACGATGGTCTTGTAGGTCATCTCTGCCTCCTGTCCTGTTTCGCCTGAAACCTGCGCTGGTCCTGCCGCCAAAACCTTGATCAGGATCAAGAAGCGGCCTTGGCCGCGGCGATTTCGGCGATCATCGCAAGTATATCACGTTCGGCGGCGTCTGCCGGAGCTTCCTCGCGGCTTCGGATGACGATCTCCGTCGAGAAGCGGTTTTCGGAGAAGCGCGGATAGGAGCCGATGCTGGTCTCCGGGTGATTCTTCTGGATTTCGGCGAGCGCGCTGCCGATGTCGCCTTCGCCGAAGGGCGAGGCGACGGAGCGCGAGAGCATCGGCCGGCCGCCTTCAAGCTTCGGCACAACGGCGCTCAGCATGGCGGTGAAGACCTGCGGCACGCCGGCCATGACGTAGACGTTGCCGATGTTGAAGCCCGGTGCCGTGGAGACGGCGTTCTCGATATGGACGGCGCCCTGCGGCATGCGGGCCATGCGCTGGCGGGCCTCGTTGAACTCCACGCCGCGCTTCTCGTACATGGCGCCGAGCAGCTGCATGGCGAGCGGATCGTGAAGGCACGGCACGCCGAAGGCCTTGGAAACCGCGTCCGCCGTGATGTCGTCGTGCGTCGGCCCGATGCCGCCGGAGGTGAAGACATATGTGTAGCGCGCCCGCAGCGCATTCAGCGCCTCGACGATGGCCTCCTCGTCGTCGCCGACGATGCGCACCTCCTTGAGGTCGATGCCGGCGAGGAAAAGCACGTCGGCCAGCTGGCCGATGTTCTTGTCCTTGGTGCGCCCGGAAAGGAGCTCGTCGCCGATGGCGAGCATGGCGGCGGTGGCGATGGGACTGGAACTCATGGGCGCTCTCTGAATTTCGGACAGAAATGCCGACCGGAAACGGCGGCATTGTCAATGGCAGGTGAACAGTCTGTCGACCGTGCGGCTCCGTGTCGCTGCCGCCTCAAAGTGCTACATCCAAGGCGATGCCGCGATCAAGCGGAAAGCCCCTTGAAGACAGGAGACGACGATGGCGAAAGTTCTGGTTCTTTACTATTCGGCCTACGGCCACATCGAGACCATGGCCTATGCCGTGGCGGAAGGCGCGAAGTCGGCCGGTGCCGAGGTGGTTGTGAAGCGCGTGCCGGAGCTGGTGCCGGACGAGGTCGCCAAGGCATCCCACTACAAGGTGGACCAGAAGGCCGAGATCGCCACCGTCGACGAACTCGCCGAGTATGACGCCATCATCGTCGGTGCAGGCACACGCTACGGCACGGTGGCCTCGCAGATGCGCAATTTCTGGGATCAGACGGGCGGCCTCTGGGCGCAGGGCAAGCTCACCGGCAAGGTCGGCTCGGTCTTCACCTCCTCCGCCACCCAGCACGGCGGCCAGGAATCGACCATCCTCGGCTTCATCCCGACGCTCCTCCACCACGGTCTCGTCGTCGTCGGCCTGCCCTACGCCTTCCAGGGGCAGATGGGCCTGGAGGAAATCAAGGGCGGCTCGCCCTACGGCGCCTCCACCATCACCGGCGGCGACGGCTCGCGCCAGCCCTCCGAAATCGAACTCGAAGCCGCCCGCTACCAGGGCGCCCATGTCGCGAAGATCGCGGCCAGGCTTTCGGCCTGACGTTCTCCTGAGACGTCGCCGGAAAAGAGGGTGCGGCCAGCGTCAGGGGCCGCGCCCTTTTTTGCGCGATTTCTTGCACCGCCGCAATGACAGAAATCTGCCGGCCGTCGGTGCGCCGCTGTTTACCGGTTGAGTATGCCGCGCCTCTTTGTTAGCAGGAGAACCGCGCGGACGTGGTGGAATCGGTAGACACAAGGGACTTAAAATCCCTCAGCCTTTGGCTATGCGGGTTCGACCCCCGCCGTCCGCACCAGGATTTTCACCCGGGCCGGGCCGTAAGGACCGGGCCCGGATCGGCCTCAGCCCGTGAACGCGTCGAACACCAGGTAGAAGAAGGCGGAGATTGCCGCCGCCGAGGGCAAGGTGATGATCCACGCCCAGACGATGTTGCCCGCGATGCCCCAGCGCACGGCGGACACGCGGCGGGCGGCCCCGACGCCGATGATGGCGCCGGTGATCGTGTGGGTGGTCGAGACCGGGATGCCGAGCCAGGTGGCGCCGAAGAGGGTGATGGCCCCGCCCGTTTCCGCGCAGAAGCCCTGCATCGGGTTGAGGCGGGTGATCTTCGAGCCCATCGTGTGCACGATGCGCCAGCCGCCCATCAGGGTGCCGAGCGCCATGGCCGCCTGGCAGGTGATGACCACCCAGAACGGCACGTGGAACTCGCTGCCGAGATAGCCCTGCGAAAAGAGCAGCACGGCGATGATGCCCATCGTCTTCTGCGCGTCGTTGCCGCCGTGGCCGAGCGAATAGAGCGAGGCCGAGACGAACTGCATGACGCGGAAAGTGCGGTCGACGGCAAACGGCGTCTGGCGCACGAAGAGCCAGGAGACGGTCAGCACGAGGATCAGCGCCAGGAGGAAGCCGATGGCCGGCGACATGAAGATGGCGCTCGCCGTCTTGATGAGGCCGCTCCAGACCACCGCGTCGAACCCGGTCCTGGCAAGGCCCGCGCCGACGAGGCCGCCGATGAGGGCGTGCGAGGAGCTCGACGGGATGCCGAATATCCAGGTGACGACATTCCAGATGATCGCGCCCATCAGCGCCGCGAAGATGACGAGCGGGCTGACGATGGCGGGATCGATGATGCCCTTGCCGAGCGTTTCGGCGACGTGCAGGCCGAAGAACAGGAAGGCGATGAAGTTGAAGAAGGCGGCCCACATCACCGCATATTGCGGGCGCAGCACGCGCGTCGAGACGATCGTGGCGATCGAGTTCGCCGCGTCGTGCAGGCCGTTCAGGAAGTCGAAGAGCAGAGCGATGCCGACGAGGCCGACGAGCAGCGGAAAGGCGAGGGTGGCGTCCATCAGACGTTCTCGATCACGATACCGCTGATTTCGTTCGCCACGTCCTCGAAGCGGTCGACGACCTTTTCGAGTTCCCCGTAGATTTCGCTGCCGATGATGTAGGCCATCGGGTCGGACTTGCCGAAGGTCTTGAAGAGGTCCTTCAGGCCCTGATCGTGCAATTCGTCCGAGCGGCCCTCGACGCGGGTGATCTCCTCGGCGATGGCGCTGAGGCGGCCGGCATGCACGCCGATCTTGTCGAGCAGCGGAATGGCCTCGGCGATGAGGTGGGCGGCCTTGACGACGGCTCCGCCCATTTCCTGCATGCCCGGCTGGAAGTCCGTCTGCTCGTAGAGGCGGATGGTCTTGACCGTCTTGTGCATCATGTCGATGGCATCGTCCATCGACTGGATCAGATCCTTGATGTCGCCGCGGTCGAAGGGCGTGATGAAGCTGCGGCGGACGGCCAGCAGCACTTCGCGGGTGATGTCGTCGGCCTGGTCTTCGAGCTCGACGATGCGGTCGCAATGCTTTTCCATGTCCGGTCCGCCGGCGAGCAGCGACTGGAGGGCCTCGGCGGCGCCGACGACGGTGCGGGAATGCTGCTCGAAGAGATCGAAGAAACGGTCCTCGCGCGGCATGAGTTTACGAAACAGCGAAAGCATAAATGCCCCTTACGTGGCTGGGGTTGTCATGCGGCTGTCATAATTGAGCGGAAAGGCGCTGGAAAGCGCTGATTCGCGGCTTGTCACAATTCTCTCGCACCGCGGCAAACGGGCAGGAGGCGGATCAGGGCACGATCTTGAACGGCTGCTCGCTGATGGCGACGGCGCCGCTTGCCGTGTCGCGGAAGCGGTAGCGCAGCACGTAGTCGCCGGCGGGCGGGCTGCTCAGGTTGAGGGTCAGCTTGGCGAAGACCTCCTGGTTCCGCACGCTGCCCTTGAAGTCGAAGGAACCGAAGGCCTTCTGCTCGGCGAGCTTGGTGCCCTTGGGGTCGAGCAGCTCGAGGTCGACGGTGAAATGCGATTCCAGGAGCCCGCCGTCGGCCGGGCGCCAGGTGAGGCCCACCGGCTCGACATAGGAGATCAGCGCCTCGCCCGCCTTGAAGTTGGCGTCGGGCCGCGCGGTATACATGCCGTAGCCTTCCGGCGGGGCGGAAACGAACACGGACTTGCCGATCGAGAAAGGCAGCGTGGCGGCGAAGGCGCCGAAGGCATCGCGAATCGTGTTGTGCGCGCCCACCGTGTCGCCGGCGGCCGCCTGTTCCTCGGCTTTCTTCGCCGCATCCGCGAGCGGGCCGGCAAGCGCGAATGCCGGCGCGAACGCGGCGGCAAAGGTCATACGCAACAGGGACTTCGACACGGACATTCAGTCTTCCTCCAGCCGGATGCGGGGCAGGATGCGAAGAAGCGTGACAACAGTCAAGAACGGTCGAAATCAGCTCTTCCAGAAGAGCGGCGTCAGGATCACGAGGACGGTGAGGATTTCCAGACGCCCGAGGAGCATGAGGAACGACAGCAGGCAGAGCGCGGCATCGTGGAAGCCGGCGAAGGTTCCGGCCGGCCCGATCGCCTGGGTGACGCCGGGGCCGACGTTCGAAAGCGAGGTGGCGGCCGCCGAGATCGCCGTCAGCACGTCATAGCCCATCAGGCCGAGGAGGATCGCGCCGATGGCGGAGATCGCCACATAGGTGAGGAAGAACAGGAAGACGCTGCGCTGGAGGTCCGCATCGACCGTCATCGGCCCGTAGCGCACCGCATGGATGCCGTCCGGATAGAGGAGGCGGTAGAGGCCGGTGCGGATGAAGTTGAAGAGGATGATCAGGCGGTAGGCCTTGAGGCCGCCGGCGGTGGAGCCCGAGCAGCCGCCCATGAAGGTGGCGACGAAGGCGAGCGCCACGATGAAATGGCCCCATTGCGTATAGTCGTCGCTGGCAAAGCCCGTGGTCGAGAGGATGGAGGAGACGGTGAAGAAGGAATGCGCCAGCGCCTCGCGGAAATCGACGCCGTTCTCCAGGCGCTGGTAGACGCTGGCGGCGATGGAGAACAGCACGAGATAGCCGAGGAAGACGCGGATCTGCGGATCGCGCCAGGCATCGACGCGCCCGCGCACGACGATGAGGATGAGCACCGAGAAGGGCAGGCTGCTGAGCGTCATGAAGAAGGTTGCGGCCCACAGCAGCGGCAGGCTCTTGAAATAGCCGAAGGAGGCGTCGTGCGTGGAAAGCCCGCCGGTGGCGACCGTCGACATGGCGTGGTTCAGCGCATCGAAGCGGCTCATGCCGAGTGCGGCATAGGTGACCGCGCAGATGAGGGTGATGGCCACATAGATGGCGAGGAAGGCGCGCGTATAGCTCGCGATGCGGGCGAAGGGCTTGTCCGCGGTGTCCGACGATTCGAGCTTGAAGAAGGACATGCCGCCGACGCGCAGGTACGGCATGATGAAGAGGCCGAGCGCGAGGATCCCGATGCCGCCGAGCCAGTGCAGCAGCGAGCGCCACATCAGGATGCCGGGCGGGGCATGGTCGAGGCCGACGATCACCGTGGAGCCCGTCGTGCTGATCGCCGACACCGATTCGAAGAAGGCCTGCGCGAAGGTGAGGTCGAGGGACGACAGCCAGAGCGGGATGGCGCCGATGATGCTGCCGGACAGCCACAGCATGTTGACGACGAGGAAGCCCATGCGCTTGTTGAAGGGCGGCGGGCCGGCCCGCGTCGCGGCGGCCGTGGCGAGCGAAAGGCCTCCGGTAAAGAAGGCGGAAAGGAAGAAGATCTCCGAATCGGGATGGCCGTAATAGACGTCGATGAACGCCGGGACGAGCATCGCCACGGAGAGGTAGATGCCGCTGATGGCGGCGATGTTGATGGCGGACCGGAAAATGGTGGCGTTCAAGGAAGGTCGTCCTGCGTGCCGGCTGGGCTCAAGTCAAGTCTCGAAAGGCCGCGCGGCCGGGACGGGTGGTGTCCGTCGCTGCGATATGCAATAGCCTTTGCATTGACCAAACTCAAGGATGGCATCGAACGGCATGAAACCGGACGTCGACGCAGCTTGCCGGGCTCTGCGCGGGCTCTTTCCCGAAACACCCCTCCAGCTCAACGAACACCTCTCCGCCCGCTACGGCGCGGACATCTACCTCAAGCGCGAGGACCTCTCGCCGGTACGCTCCTACAAGATCCGCGGGGCGTTCAACTTCTTCCGCAAGGTCCTGGCGAGGCCGGACGGCGCGCGCAGCTTCGTCTGCGCCTCGGCCGGCAACCACGCGCAGGGCTTCGCCTTCGTCTGCCGCCATTTCGGCGTGCCGGGCGTGGTCTTCATGCCGGTGACGACGCCGCAGCAGAAGATCGACAAGACGCGCATGTTCGGCGGCGAGTTCGTGACGATCAGGCTCGTCGGCGACTTCTTCGACCAGTGCTACAAGGCCGCCCGCGACCATGCGGAGGCGACCGGCGCGCTGATGGTTCCGCCCTTCGACCACGAGGACATCATCGAGGGGCAGGCGACGGTGGCGGCGGAGATCGTTTCGCAGCTCGGCGGCGGCAGGCTGCCCGACCTCGTCGTGCTGCCGGTCGGCGGCGGCGGGCTCGCCTCGGGCGTGACCGGCTATCTCGAGGGCACGCTCGGCCCGGCAAGCTTCCTGTTCTGCGAGCCGGCGGGCGCGCCGAGCCTCAAGCGCAGCCTGGAGAGCGGCGCGGTGGTGACGCTCGACCAGGTGGACAATTTCGTCGACGGCGCCGCGGTCGGCGAGATCGGCGCGCTCAATTTCGCCGCGCTCGGCCGGTTTTCGGCCGACCAGGTCATGCTGCTTTCGGAAAACGCCATCTGCGTGACGATGGTCGACATGCTGAACGTCGAGGGCGTGGTGCTGGAGCCGGCCGGCGCGCTGTCGCTGACGGCGCTGGAAGCGCTCGGCCGCGAAGGGCTGGAAGGCAGGACGGTCGTCGCCGTCGTTTCCGGCGGCAACTTCGACTTCGAGCGCCTGCCGGACGTCAAGGAGCGGGCGATGCGCCATGCGGGGCTCAAGAAATACTTCATCCTGCGCCTTGCCCAGCGTCCCGGCGCGCTGCGCGATTTCCTCAACCTGCTCGGCCCGGACGACGACATCGCGCGCTTCGAGTACCTGAAGAAGTCCGCCCGCAACTTCGGCTCGATCCTGATCGGCATCGAGACCAAGGCCCCGGAGAACTTCGCCACACTCAAGAAGGCCTTCGACGGGGCGGGCCTGCGCTACCAGGACATCACGGAAAACGAGATTCTCGCAAACCTCATCATCTAGCGACACGAAGCCCGGCGCTCTCCTCTTGGAGGTCGCTGCGGCCTGTGCTAGCAATCGGCCATGGCATCTTTCTTCTCAAAACTCTTCGGTCGCGGCGGCGGCTCGTCCTCTCCGGCAAAGGTCGCGGAGGAAACCGAGGCCTACAACGACCTTCTCCTCGTGGCGGCGCCCATCCAGGAAGGCGGCCAGTACCGCCTTGCCGGGCGCATCGAAAAGCGGGACGGCGAGCGCGTGCTGATCCGCACGTTCATCCGTGCCGACCTCTTCTCCTCGCGCGACGACACGGTCGCCTCGACCTTCCGCAAGGCAAGGCAGATCGCCGACCAGCACGGCGCCTCGCTCTTCGGCGACGGCGTGGAGAGCCGGCAGGTCTGATCGCGCGACGAGGCGAAACCGCTTCGGTTGTGATAAATTCGTAAAATGGCATGAAAGCGCTGGAGAACCGGCGCGATTGCCTGTATCCGCAGAAAACGACTTGGCGCGACTCTCCCGGCATCGTCGGATGGCGGACAGTCGATGAATCTGCGGGCCGCCCATGGGTATTGAAAATCTGATCCTGCTTCTCATCGAGGCCGGGTTTTATTTCGTCTTCATGGTGGGCATCCTGCACCTGCGCCATCAGATCGGCATCGGCGTTTTCGTCGCCGCGCTCGGCGTGATGCACTTCCTGGAAACCTATCTGGCGGCCGTCTTCTATATCGAGCTGCCGTTCGGCGTGATCTCGCCGGGCTCGTCCGTGCTCTTTTCCGGCAAGCTGATGATGATCCTCCTTCTTTATGTGAAGGAGGATGCGGCGGTGGTCCGCGCGCCGATCTACGGCCTGCTCGCCGGCAATTTCCTGACGGTGGGCCTCAGCCTCTTCCTGCGCCATCACCAGACCATCGGGGTGGTGCCCGGCCGCATCGCCGACCTTGCCTTCATCGACGAGATGGGCTGGCTGATGCTCTGGGGCACGATGCTGCTCTATGTGGATTCGCTCGCCATCATCCTGCTCTACGAGCGTCTCGGGCGGGTCATCAGGAAGAGCACGGCGATGCGCTTCTTCGTGTCCGGCGTCGTGGTCCTCACCTTCGACCAGATCGGCTTCTTCGCCGCGCTGCATATCCTCAACGGCGCGCCGGTCGAGGTGTTCTGGGGCGGGTGGATCGCCAAGATGATGGCGGCCTGCGCCTATGCGGTGCTGATCACGGTCTACCTGTACTATTCTCGCATCTCGGCCATTCCCGTCTCGCCGCGGCCGATCTCGGACATCTTCGCCGACCTCACCTTCCGCGAGCGCTACGAGGACCTGCTCGACCGCTCCGGCCGCGATGCGCTCACCGGCGTCTACGACCGCAGCCGGCTGGAATTCGAGGCGCCGCGCGTGCTCTCCGCCATGCTGGCGGAAGGCAGGCCGATGGCGCTGATGATCATCGACGCCGATCATTTCAAGGAGGTCAACGACCGCTTCGGCCATCTTGCCGGCGACGGCGTGCTGAAGGACACCGCCGCCTGCCTGCAGCGGGCGCTGCGCGGTTCCGACCGCATCTTCCGCTTCGGCGGCGAGGAGTTCGTGGTGATCTGCGAGGACATCGTGCCGGAAGTCGGCGCCGAGCGGGCGGAGGCGCTGCGGCGCACCGTGGAGGCGGAAATCCGCCGGCCGGACGGCGTGCCGGTGACGGTCAGCATCGGCGTCGCCAACAGTTATCACGACGGCACGACGCTGAACGCGCTGCTCTCGGCCGCCGACGCGCGCCTCTATGCGGCCAAGAACGCCGGCCGCAACCGCGTGGTCGCACGCTAGATGCCGACGTTCGGACGGTCGATGACCTCGCGCAGCGCAAAGCTCGAATTGATCTTCACCACGTGGGGCAGGGCCGACAGCCAGTCGCGGTGGATGCGCTCGTAGTCCTCCAGGTCCTTGGCGGCGACGCGCAGGATATAGTCGTATTCGCCGGACATGAGATAGCAGACGAGCACGTTGGGACAGAGCTTCACGGCCGCCTCGAATTCGGCGAGGGTCTTGGCGAACTGGCCGGAGAGCGAGATGTGCACGATGGCGATCATCTTGTAGTCGAGCGCCTTCGGCGAGACGCGGGCGTGATAGCCGGTGATGACGCCGGATTTCTCCAGGATGTCGAGGCGGCGCGAGCAGGCCGACGGCGACAGGCCGACGCGCTCGGCAAGCTCGGCGTTCGAGATCCGGCCGCTCTGCTGAACCGTTTTCAGAATCGCAGTATCGATTGCATCGAGGTGCGGCATTCGAATTTCCTTCGGAATTCCTGATTATTTTCGAAGATTATTCGACAGGCGCCGCTTTCGCAAACCGGCTTTGCAAGGACATTGCACGCATCCTCTGGTTCCATTGTGTTCCCGCCGAAAGCGGCGGCAAGAGAAACGGGAACATCACTGGGAAAGGAACGCGCATGCGTGTCGGTTGTCCGAAGGAAATCAAGAATCATGAATATCGGGTGGGTCTGACGCCCGGTGCCGTGCGCGAATATGTGGCCCACGGCCACGAGGTTCTCGTCGAGACCAAGGCCGGCGCCGGCATCGGCGCGGACGACGACGCCTACCGCGCCGCCGGCGCGAAGATCGTTCCCACCGCCGCAGACGTCTTCCGCAAGGCCGACATGGTGGTGAAGGTCAAGGAGCCGCAGCCCTCCGAATGGGCGCAGCTCCGCGACGGACAGATTCTCTACACATATCTTCATCTTGCGCCCGATCCGGAACAGACCAAGGGCCTGCTCGCCTCCGGCGTCACGGCCGTTGCCTACGAGACGGTGACGGACGAGCGCGGCGGCCTGCCGCTGCTCGCGCCGATGTCCGAGGTCGCCGGCCGCCTTTCCATCCAGGCGGGCGCGACGGCGCTGCAGAAGGCCAATGGCGGACGCGGCATCCTGCTCGGCGGCGTGCCGGGCGTGCTGCCGGCCAAGGTGGCGATCATCGGCGGCGGCGTCGTCGGCCTGCACGCGGCGAAGATGGCCGCCGGCCTCGGCGCGGACGTGTCGATCCTCGACCGCTCGATCCCGCGCCTTCGCCAGCTCGACGACATTTTCGGCGGCCGCATCCACACCCGCTATTCGACGATCGACGCGCTGGAGGAGGAGGTCTTCTCCGCCGACCTCGTCATCGGCGCCGTGCTGATCCCCGGAGCCGCCGCGCCGAAGCTGGTCACCCGCGAGATGCTCTCGGGCATGAAGAAGGGCGCGGTCGTCGTCGACGTCGCCATCGACCAGGGCGGCTGCTTCGAGACCTCGCATGCGACCACCCATTCCGACCCGACCTACGAGGTCGACGGCGTGGTGCACTATTGCGTCGCCAACATGCCGGGCGCCGTGCCGGTCACCTCGGCCCATGCGCTCAACAACGCGACGCTGCATTACGGCCTGCAGCTTGCCGACAAGGGCCTCAAGGCCATCGCCGAGGACCGGCACCTGCGCGCCGGCCTCAACGTGCACAAGGGCCGGGTGACGAACCGCCCGGTGGCGGAAGCGCTGGGCTACGAGGCCTATGCGCCGGAGGCGGTGCTGAACGTTGCGTGATGGCAGTGGGGTGAAATGCCCCTCATCCCGCTGCCGCGACCTTCTCCCCGCAAGCGGGGAGAAGGAATTTGTCGAACCGTCTTTCCACGATTGCGACCTTGATGACGGAGCGGGACAGTACCACGCGTCCCTTCTCCCCGCTTGCGGGGGGAAGGTGCCGGCAGGCGGATGAGGGGCGGCGCTCCGCCTTGCTCAGCGCACGAACTCGTCGATGCGACGCAGGGTGACGCGGCGGTTGCGCCATTCCTCGTTCTGGGTCGGCACGAGCAGGTATTCCTCGCCGTAGCCGACGGTCTCCAGCGCGCGGGAGGGGATGCCGAACTCCTGCACCAGAACCCATTTCAGCGATTCGGCGCGGCGTTCGGAGAGGACCTGGTTGGACGAGGCCGAGCCGACGGCGTCCGTATGGCCCTCGATCAGGAAGACGGCGCGGCGACGGCGGCTGAGGATGCGCTCCATGGCGCGGGCGATCTGGCGCACCTTGCGATATTCCGAACGCGGGATCTCGGCCGAGGCGAAGGCGAAGTTGATCGACTGGATGTCGATCGACGGCGCGGCGCGGCGCAGGTCCGCCCGGCGCTTGAACTCGCGCACCGTCACGCGCTCGCTGTCGCGCATGCGCCGGGAAGGCGCGGCGTCGAGGCGGCGCAGGATCATCTCTTCCGACGGCGTTTCCTGCGCGAAGGCGAGGCCGGAAAGGGCCGGGGCGGCAAGGGTGGCGGCAAGCGCGGTCAGGAAGGCGCGGCGTTGCATGGCGGGGTCTCCTTATCGGTTGATCGTCTTTCGGCCGGAAACTGCCACGGATGATCTGAAGGAAACATGAACCGGCCGTTGGGCACCGTTCAGGGTGTCTGACGCCGCTCGGGCGGCATCAGACAGTCGCGCTTGGCGAGCGCCAGCAGCTCCGCGTCCGACAGCGGAACAAGCTCGGCATCCTGCGTCCCGACAGGCGAGAAGCCGAACATCTGGTAGAGCTGGAGCGCGCGCGGATGGTCGAGGTTGTTGGTGGTGACGGTCACGCGCTTCGGCCCGAGCGCCCACGCGGCATAGAGCGTCTGGAGCAGGAACCACTTGCCGATGCCGAGCCCCAGCGCCCGCTCGAACAGGCCGAAATGGGAAAGCTCGACCGTCTCCCCGTCGACCTGCAACAGCTCGAAGAAGCCGGCCGGCGCGCCGTTGACGTAGAGCACGGTCACGCTGTTGCGCTTGTCGTGCAGCGTCGCCGCCAGCGTCTCGTCGTCCATGCGCAGCCGGTCGACCCAATGCCAGCGGCTGCCGACCTGCCGGTAGAGGAAACGGTAGAAGGCGAGCGGGATGTCCGGCGCGTTGAGGATGGCGGTGTGCACGTTGACCGGCACCGGCAGGCTCTGCTTGGGCGGCGCCGTCATTTCGAGCGAGGTGATGTGCACCGCGATGGGCGCCGACTGGACCTTCCTGGCCATGGCTCAGTCCTTCCCGGTGACGACGGGCGTGTCGTCGCGGCCGCCCCATTCCGACCAGGAGCCGTCGTAGAGCGTGTTGTCCTCGTGGCCGAGCGAATGGAGGGCGAGCGTTATGATCGCCGCGGTGACGCCCGAGCCGCAGCTCGTGACGACGGGCTTCGACAGGTCGATGCCCGACTCCTCGAAATGCCTGCGCAGGCTCGCGAGGTCCTTGAACCTGCCGCCCTCGGAGAAGCTGCCGGAGGGCATGTTCTTCGCACCCGGCATGTGGCCGGAGCGCATGCCGGCGCGCGGCTCGGCCTCCTCGCCGGTGAAGCGCCCGGCGCCGCGCGCGTCGGCGATCTGCTTCGAGCCGGTCGTCACGATGCCGCGCATCTCCTCGAAGGAGGTGACGGCATAGGGGTTGAAATTGGTGTGGAAGACGGCGGGGGCGGGCTCCGGCAGGTCGGTTTCGAGCGGCCGCCCCTCCTTCTTCCAGCCGTCGATGCCGCCGTCCATGACGAAGACGTTCCTCGCGCCCATGGTGCGGAACAGCCACCAGACCCGCGGCGCGGTGAAGATGCCGGGCCCGTCGTAGACGACGATCGTGTCCGTATCCGAGATGCCGAGCTTGCCGACTTCGGCGGCGAAGAATTCGGGCGAGGGGATGGTGTGCGGCAGGCCGCTCGTATGGTCGGCGATCACGTCCTGGTCGAAGAACACGGCGCCGGGAATGTGGCCGCCGGCATATTCGGCCGCGCCGTTGCGGTTCTGCGCGGGCAGATACCAGGAGGCGTCGACGATGCGGAATTGCGGCGCCCCGAGCTGCTTTTCCACCCAATCCGCCGAGACGACGAATTTGCTCTTTTCACTGGACATGCGATTCTCCCTGTCAGGCCTCGGAGCCCGGCGCCCCGAAACGGATGCGGAACCGGCGGTTCTCCTTGCCCTTCTTCTCGATCTTGGCGATGTGGATGGCGCCGACCTCCTGCGTCTCGGAGACGTGCGTGCCGCCGCACGGCTGGCTGTCGACGGACGAATCCTTGCCGATGCACACGAGGCTGACGCGGCCGAGGCCCATCGGCGGGCGCACGTTCTTCGATTTCACGATGCCGGGATTGGCGGCCAGCTCCTCGTCGGTGATCCACTGCACGAAGACGGGGTGATTCTCCTCGACGAGCTTCATCAGCTTCGCCGTCACCTCGTCCTTGTCGATAGTCTCCGTCATGTCGAAGTCGACGCGGCTGTCCTCCTCGCCGACGGCCGCGCCGGTGATGGGAAAGGGGCAGACGACGGAGAGCAGGTGGCAGGCGGTGTGCATGCGCATCAGCCTGTAGCGGCGCGCCCAGTCGATATGGGCGACGACCGTCTCGCCGACGATCGGCTGGGTCTCGCCGTCGAGCGGCCGGTGGATGATGACGTCCTTGGTCTCGCCCGTCACGGCCGGGCCGAGCGCGATGCGGCTGCCGTCGGCGCGCTCCAGGAAGCCGGTATCGCCCGGCTGGCCGCCGGAGGTCGCGTAGAAGCAGGTCTGGTCGAGCTCGATGCCGCCGTCCTCGTGCACCGCCGTCACCACCGCCTCGTTTGTCGAAAGATAGAAATCGTCGCGAAAGAGGGCAGTGGTGGCGGGCATGGGACCTATTCGACCGGCTGATAGGGGACCTTGATCCCCGATTTCGCCGTCAGCCATGCCGGAACGGGCAGGCCCTTCGAATCGAGGAAGTCCGGGTTGAAGAGCTTCGACTGGTAGCGGTTAGCATAGTCGCAGAGGATCGTCACGATCGTGTGGCCGGGACCGAGGTCCCTGGCGAGCCGGATCGCGCCCGCGATGTTGATGCCGGAGGAGCCACCGACGGCGATGCCTTCGTTCTCGATGAGGTCGAAGACCAGCGGAACGGCCTCCGAATCCGGGATCTGGTAGGAATAGTCCGGCGTGAAGCCTGCAAGGTTCGCGGTGATGCGGCCCTGGCCGATGCCCTCGGTGATCGAGCTGCCCTCCGCCTTGAGCTCGCCGTGCGCATAGTAGTTGTAGAGCGCGGCCCCTTCCGGGTCGGCGATCCCGATCTTGACGTTCGGGTTCTTCGAGCGCAGGCCCGCCGCGACGCCGGCGAGCGTGCCGCCCGAGCCGACGGCGCAGATGAAGCCGTCCACCTTGCCTTCCGTGTCGCGCCAGATCTCCGGCGCGGTCGTCTCGATATGGGCGTCGCGGTTGGCGACGTTGTCGAACTGGTTGGCCCAGATCGCGCCGTTCGGCTCGCTCTTCGCCAATTGCTCGGCAAGGCGGCCGGAGAGCTTCACGTAGTTGTTCGGGTTCTTGTAGGGAGCGGCGGGAACCTCGACCAGCTCGGCGCCGAGGCTGCGGATCGCGTCCTTCTTCTCCTGGCTCTGGGTTTCCGGGATGACGATCACGGCGCGGTAGCCGAGCGCCTTGGCGACGAGCGCGAGGCCGATGCCGGTATTGCCGGCCGTGCCTTCCACGATGACGCCGCCGGGCCTGAGCTCGCCCGCCGCCTCGGCCTTGCGGATGATCGAAAGGGCCGCGCGGTCCTTCACCGACTGGCCGGGGTTGAGGAATTCCGCCTTGCCGAGGATCTCGCAGCCCGTCGCCTCCGAGGGGCCCTTGAGCCGGATCAGCGGCGTGTTGCCGATTGCATCCAGAACGGACGGAAGAATTGCCATGGGATCCGAGCCTCGCGCGTTATGTGCCTAGATTAGGAAGCGTCTTTTCGGCCGGCAAGCGCCGCTTGGCAAGAAATCGTGTTCCTGCACACATGGCTTCCAGAGGGATTTTTTCCACTGCGCTTCCATCAGGCGAGGGGGCGTGTGTAGACCACCTGCCGGACGTCGATGTTCCGCGCCCTGAAGCCCGCCTCGCAGTAGTAGAAATAGAACTCCCAGAGCTTGCGGAAGCGCTCGTCGAAGCCGAGCGGCACGATGCGCTCCCACGCCGCCCAGAAGCGATGGCGCCATTCGGCGAGCGTGCGGGCATAATCATGGCCGAAACCGATGTCCGAGGTTGTCGAGAGCCCGAACTGGCGGCCGAGCGCGGAGAGGTGCTCGCGCGTCGGCAGCATGCCGCCGGGAAAGACGTATTTCTGGATGAAATCCGGGTTCGCGCGGTATTCGGCATAGGCTTCCTGCAGGATGGTGATGATCTGCAGGCCGGCGCGCCCGCCCGGTTTCAGGCACTCGCTGAGCTTGGAGAAATAGGCCGGCCAGTATTTTTCGCCGACCGCTTCGAACATCTCGATGGAGACGATGCGGTCGTAGGTGCCGGTCTCGTCGCGATAGTCCTGGAATTTCAGCTCCACGCGGTCGGCAAGGCCGGCCTTCGCCATGCGCTCGCGCGCGAACGCGAGCTGCTCGCGGCTGATCGTCAGGCCGGTGACCCTGCAGCCGATCTCGCTCGCGGCGAATTCGGCAAAGCCGCCCCAGCCGCAGCCGATCTCCAGCACATGATCGTTCGGTCCGATGCCCGTCGCCTCGGCGAGCGCCCGGTATTTCGCGACTTGGGCGGAGGTGAGGTCGTTGGCCCCGCGCGAATAGAGCGCGGAGGAATAGGTCATCGTCGGATCGAGCCATTGGGAATAGAACTCGTTGCCGAGATCGTAATGGGCGGCGATGTTGCGCCTCGAGCCGCGGCGGGTATTGGCGTTCAGCCAGTGGCGCACCTTCTCGACGAAGAGGAAGAGGCCGCGCGGGCCGTTCGTATAGTTGCGGCCGACATGGCTGTTGATGAGGAAGAGCTCCAGGAAGGCGCCGGCATCCGGGCTTTCCCAGTCCCCATCCATGTAGCTCTCGGCGACGCCGATCGTCCCGTCGCTCACGGCGCGGTGCACGAGGTTCCAGTTGTGCAGCTTCACGACGGCGTGCGGGCCGGGCGTCTTGCCGGCGATCACGAAAGTTTGTCCCCCCGGTATCGTCATGGCGAGCGCGCCGGATTCGAGGCCGACGAGCCCGCGCAGCACCATCTGGGCGCGGAACGGCAGGCCCTTCGTGCGCTCCGCGAAATTGTCCGCGGTCAGCGCATCGCGGTGGGAGAATGCCGTTTGCGAAATCGTTTCAGTCGTCATCGATTGCCCCTCTGCCAACCCGACGTAAGGGAAGGCTAGCGTCAATGCCGGCAAAGGCCAAGACGTGAATCGTGACGGAATGGGTCACAAAGGTGCGGGACGCGCCGTCGTAAAACGGCCGGGTTTTAACGAGCTGTTAGCAAACGTGGTTAATTTTGCGTCTATCCGGCGTGCGGCGGGAACGGAAATCCCCGTTCGCTCGTTTGGGCGGAAGATGGAGGACCATGATGATTTTCGGATTTTTTCAGGCGAACCCGGCCGATCAGGACGACGACATCGCCACCGGCACCTATGCGGACGGCGTGATCGGCATGATGCCGGACGATCCTTCGCCCCGTCCGCGCGAGCGCGGCCAGGCGTTCCGCCGCACGGCGCACGACCGGGACTACGGCGCGGCCCGCAATGCCGGCCAACTGGGCGCCGGCATGGTGCCCTGAGAGAGGGAAGCGCCGGGGAACAATGGCCCGTCCGGCGCATTTCTCCTCCGCCAGCACGGAGGAGCCTGCCATGACCCGTCATCTCGACAATCGCCAGTTCGGCCCCCGCCAGACGCGCCATGTTCTCGACGTCATCGAACATTGCCGCAAGAACGGGCTGGACAAGGCGGAGGAACGCAAGCTCCTTCTTCTCCTCGGCCGTTTCGCCAGCCGTCACGAGATCGAGATGAACGTGAAGCGCCCGCCCCAGAACACGCGATAGCGGGCCTGCGGGTTCTTTCACGGTGCATGGGTCTGAAAAGCAGAAGGGCCGCGCTCTACCAGCGCAGCCCTTCGAAAAACTGGCTCCCCGGGCCGGAAAAATGATAGCAACTTTTGCGACTATAGCATTCGCTCTAAGTCGCTAAATATACGTGGTAATTCAATCTTCTTGTCTATGCTAACCATATCGTCTATCTCTAGCAACACACCCGAAAGTGGGGGTAATTGCGGGGAAGAAAAATGGGGAGCCATACCAGGAACGTTTTGACCGTAAAAGCCATAGCAGCGAGCAAGTCGCCAAAGCTTCGCGACGGCGGCGGCCTATGGTTAGTGTCAAAAGGCACGTCTCGCTACTGGATCCTCGACTTTACCTTCAGAGGCAAGCGTCGGCAAATGGGCCTCGGTTCGTATCCTGATACGTCCTTAGCGAAGGCTAGGGACCGGGCGGCCGAAGCTCGCCAGATGGTTCGGGACGGCGTCGATCCAATTGAGCAGCGAAGAGCAGAGAATGCTCCCCCGCGAGATGTGATGACTTTCGGAAGGTACGCCGATTTCTACATCGACGAAGCTGTCCGGGTAGGGCGATGGCGCGGCGCGAAGACTGAGGCGCGCTGGCGCAACATGATAGAGAACCATGCCGCCAATCTCCGCGACAAGCCCATTGCCGACATTGCCGTCGATCACGTCCTCGCGGCGATTCGGCCACTATGGGGCTCGAAGCAGGAGACGGCTGAAAAGCTCCGGGAGGCGATCGAGCGTGTGCTCGATTCGGCGAAGGTTGAAGGGCACCGGAGTGGTGAGAACCCGGCCGTATGGAAGGGCAATCTCGAGCACGTTCTGCACAAACCTGATGCGCTGACTAGCAAGCGGCACCACGCATCCATGCCCCATGAAGACGTACCGGGCTTTATGAAGAACCTGGCCGAGGTGGCCGGTGTTGGGGCGAGGGCACTTGAATTCGCGATTCTAACCGCAGTTCGAAGCGGCGAGGTGAGGGGTGCACTGTGGTCGGAGATCGATCTCCAGAAGAAGATATGGTCCATTCCAGCGGCGCGGACCAAACCCGGAAAGCCTCATCGTGTGCCCCTCTCTGACAAGGCACTCGCACTGCTGAAGACGGTTCCGCGTTTCGCTGACAACGACCTAGTTTTTCCGGGCGTCCGGGACAAGAAGCCTCTCTCCGACATGAGTCTCGGCAAAGCATTGAAGGCTGCAGGCGGGGAGGGGGTCACGGTCCATGGGTTCCGTTCGTCGTTTCGTGATTGGGCGACCGAGGTGGCTCATGCGCCGCGCGAGATTGCTGAGGCGGCACTTGCTCACGCGGTCGGCGACGCGGTGGAGCGATCTTATGCGCGATCCGATGCTCTGGAGCGGAGGAGGGCGCTGATGCAGGAATGGGCCAATTATATTTAGTTGACCATATTGACAAATTTGTAAAATGGTCCTATAAAGAGTATGTTCGAATTTCTGTGGTGGATTCGAGCGTGCGGGGTGGTGCCCGCTTGATACCGTAAGGTATCCCCCAGCCGCGGCTCTGCCGCCCGTGCGCCCCGGTGAGGCGCGGCGTCTAGGACGTCGGTCAACCCTAACCCGGCCTTCCGGCCGGCCCACCGAACCTTCTCGATTTTAACCTGATTGAGCCGACGCCCGGATTCCGTTCCGCGCTCGGGAGAGGAGACACCATGAATCCCGCCAACGACAACATGCCCACACTCGTAAGCTTGAACGACGCCTGCCGAATGACCAGCATGAGCCGATCCATGTTGAATCGCTATCGTTCAGAAGGCCGCTTTCCGATTGCCGTCGACCTGGGCGACCGCCGCGTTGCATTCGTCCGCTCCGAGGTGGCCGAATGGATACAGGCAAAAATCTCGGCGAGGGCAGCAGCATGAGCGCTGAACTGAAACAGGCGGAAGCAGCGCTCGACGCATTCGAGGCCAAACTCCTTGCCGATATTGGCCTGGATCCAGACGATGGTCCGATTGACGCCTATCTGAACGAGGCTGATTTCACCACGTTGCACCGGCTCGACAAACTGCGGGACAGGGTTTCGCTTTTGAGGGCCGCAGCATGAGCGACCAGTCCACCGCCTTCGCTTCGTTCCTGATCGCGGAATACCGCGATATCCCGGAACGGCATCGAGCGTCCGTTATCCGTGATCGGTTTCCGTCTATCACGCACGAGCAGTTCATGCGCGGCTTCTCCATCGCGGAGGAAATCGCAGTCGACGACGCGCGTGAGGGGCTTCTAGTCACCTAAACCTTGACGGTTTTCGCCGTCAATAGGTTAATGAATTCAGCGTCAGCTTAGCATCCACATCATCACCATCGAACGGACCGGCCTCGCGCCGGGAGGAGGAACTTTGCGTCTAATTACTACCGAGGAAGGCCTGAACATCAATCCTGCGCACGTCGTGCAGTTCACCACATTGCGGAACGGCCAAACAAAAATCCTGCTGTCGACGGGCGGAGAGCAATATGTGGATACGTGCAGTGACGACCTCCGCGACTTGTTCATCCCGGTCATCAAGGCCAATTCTGGGTTCGTTGCGGTGTTTGTCGACCGCTTGAGCGACGGTACTTTTCACTACCGTCGCCGCTCAGTAATCGCATGGCAACTCCGCGCATCGGGCAATTACCCACTCTTCGAGGGCTACAATGAAGGTGCCGACGACTATGTAGTGATCATAGATCCCGCTGGCGGTGTCTACGATTCTGACCACAATCTGTTCGCCTCACTTGAGGACTGGCGGAAAGAGTACGAGGCGGAGCAAAACGAGATCGCTGCCCGCGGGGCCAGGGCTGCCTGATGGTTCACCCTTCAATCATTGCAGTCAGACCGGCGCCTCCTGGCGCTGGTCGGGCCATCGCGTTCGTCGATGTCCAACTCAATGGACTGCGGCTGTTCAATTTGAAGCTGGTCGATGGCCCCTCCGGGCGGCGGATTCATGCGCCCTCCGCGTACGGCTCGTCTGTTGCGACCCTCACGCCTGACCTCGCGGCTACACTGGTCCGCCTCTCATCTATTGCCCTTGGAGATATTCGCCGTGACAGCATCGAATCGAACGCAGCTTAGTTTTCTGACGCCACAGTATGTTGCCTCCCGCATCGGCGGGAAGGTCGTCCGCGGAAATCGCGTCGTCGCGCATGCCCCCGGCCACAAAAAAGGCGCTCCTGAAATCTCCATCACCGTCGACCCGTCCGCGCCTCGCGGCATCTTGGTGAATTGCTTCAGCGGCGAAGATTCAGTCGCCATCAAGGACTGGATATTACGACAGTGCGGCGAGCCCGATTTTGCCCCCGGCCAGCGGTCAGGCGAGCCGACCGCGCACATGGGTATCCTGAAATCCAAGGATACCCGGAAAGCATTCTATGACGGTCATCTAATCCGGCGCGGGTACGCCCTGAAAGCCGAATACGATTACGCGACACCGGATGGCGAGGTGCTATTCCAGGTGCTGCGCTATGAGCACGGCACCGAATCCAAGACCTTCATGCAGCGTCAGCCAGATGGCAGCGGCGGCTGGCTTTCTGGACGGCCCGATCCGATCATATACCGATGGCCCGAAATCGCCTCAAGGCCGGGAGAGTCCGTGTATGTCGTTGAAGGCGAGAAAGACGCGGACAATCTGATCGCCGCTGGCTTGCTCGCCACAACAGCCCCGAACGGCTCATGGCCGCTCGACCTTTCGCCCCTGAGAGGTCGAACTGTCTATGTCATTCCCGACAACGATGCGCCCGGTGCGGAGAAGGCCGAAAAGGTGATCGCGCTTCTGCATAGCGTTGCAACGGTCAAGCGTGTCGAACTTCCTGGCCTACCAGACAAGGGTGATGTGACGGACTGGCTGGAGGCTGGGCACACTGCGGAGCAGCTGCAAGAACTTTGCCGGAGCGCACCACCCGTGCCGGCGAACGACAACAAACCCACGCGCGCTCTGTCAATCTTCGATTGGACGGCAGACAGGTTCGTCGGCGTCGCGCCTCCGGTCGAATACCTCGTCGAGGGCGTCATCCCGATGGGAGTCCCAGGAATGGTGTCCGCCGCTGGCGACACTGGCAAGTCGTACGCGTTGCTGGAACTGCATCGACGGATCGCGTTCGGCTCGACCAAGCTCGCTTCGCCTATCTTTGGCGGAAAGGTGGTCTCCGAGGGAACGTCGGTCATGATCACCAGCGAAGATGACGCCAATGAAGTCCACCGGCGCATCGCAGCCCTTGACGACAAGGAACAGCGCTACACCGCGGCTGGGAAGCGCATGATCATCGTCCCGTTACCGTCGGCAGGCGGGGCGCGCGCCTTTTGGCGAGAGGACCGAAAGAGTGGGCTTCTCGAAACAGACGACTTCAGAAGCATATGCGACCAACTTCTCAGTATCCCCGATCTTCGACTCGTCACCTTCGACCCGCTGGCTTCGTTTGCGCATCTTCCACTCAATGAAGATCCGACGGCTGGGCAGTTTGTGTGCTCGTCGCTCGCACGGCTCGCGTCCGAAACCAAAGCGACGGTGCTCGTGGCGCATCACATGAGGAAGAGTAAGACGCCCATCGAGACGCTGTCTGACGCTCGCGAGGCGATCCGCGGCAGCACCGCCTTGGTCGATGGTTTGCGGCTTGCGTATGCCATGTGGCCGGCGGATGAGGCGCGTGCGAAGCGGGTCTGCAAATCTTTAGGTATCGGTCACGAGCCCAATAAGATCGTCCTCGGCGGTGTGGTAAAGGCCAACGGCGCAGCGCGGCGCATGATGTCGATATACGCCAGAAACGAGACTGGTCTTCTGATTGACAGGAGCGCCGGTCTGGGTGCGGCGGCACCCGCGCAGGGCGATCTGCGCGCCGCGCTCGTAGTTTCGGTAGAGGCGGCTGCAGCAGCAGGCGCGCCTTTCACCAAAACAGGTGCGAGCGGACTCTTCGAATTGCGCGAGCGACTGCCGGAAGAGCTCAGGCGTCTTGGGAAAGCCAGGCTTGACGCACTAGCATCTGACGCACTTGAGCGGGGCGAGATCGTTCGGGCGGCAGCTCGTGGCGAGAAAACAGCCAAATGGTTGGACGTACCGACGGGCATGTTCGCAGCTGGGATTGGCACCTTTACCGCGGGAATGCCGCGCTGAATATCCGTTCCCAGAGAGCGTTGGGAACGTCCGTTCCCGTGGGAATGGGAACGCTAAATAATTGTTTCTGCTGAGTTTTCCGTTCCCGTTCCCAGCGTTCCCAAGAATTTTGGGAACGGCTAAGTTATTGAAAACAAAGCCGTTCCCACGTTCCCAGGCTTTTCCCTTCTTTCAGAAGGGGAGGCGTCTGGGAACGCCATCCCCGAAATGAAGGAGGAAATATGACCTATTGCGATGACGAGATGGCCGGGGCTTCGTTCAAGGACCACCTCCGTAACATTCCCCACACCCCTGCTGAAACCGACACCACTCGCTACCTACGCGCCTTTGACCGCATGTTGGGAGAGGCACCGCCCACCGCATACCTCTACGAAGAGTGGATCGCAGAAGCAGCCAGGGACGCCATTAGATTCGTTGCCGACGACGCATTTCGCCGCGGGTTTGAATCTTGCCACGGGAACGTGGTGATACCGCTGCGGAAAAGCACCATAGCCATCGGCTACGCCGAAGCCGGACTGCGACAGTACGGGGAACGTGTCCGCAACGGGATCGCTATGCGTTTCGAGGATGGCCCCGGTGTGCCGACGCAACTCAGCGTCGCCATCGAAGAGATGGCTCTGCCTCCAACTCAGGGGCTTCTCAAATGATCTGGTTAGCCAAGGAACTCCGGCTCACGCGAACGCAGGCTGACTACCTTCGCCGAGGTAATAGCTCTGTCCACGAAAGAGTGAACGACCGCACCGAACTAATCTTATCATCCCGGAAGATGCTCGCCTGGAAAAGAGATCGATCTGGCGAGTGGTATCTCGGGCGTTCACCCAAAGGCGACGCCGCACTTGCGAAATTTGAGGAAAAAAATGATGGAACGCACTGCCATTGAACACCGCGCCGCCGTGGAAGCTTGGCGAGAAACGGCGCCCAGGAACGACAGCGAGATTTTCGGACGAAGGTTGAAGGCCGACAAGCCTAGGCATCGCGATCTTACTGAACTCTCGGCCTTGCTTGCCATGCGTAACCGTCCGATCGGTGTGGCGGAAGGCGTGCCAGGCGAGCCAGCACCAACCGTATCCTCGAACTGGCGCACGATACCCGCGAACGACAATCGTGCGCCGGAGGAGGGCTTCGACAGGGAGGCGGCGGTTGAATATGTGCCGTCAATCGACGCGATCGAAACTGCAATGGCAAAGGTCAGGATGGTGTATCGTGCGGCGCCGATGATGCTAGCAGGTGGTCGACATGAGGTGCGCCGAGCCAGCAGGGAAATAGAAGCGATACCGGTCGACGGTGATGTCGAATTCGGCACCCACATCGATGACGAAGGCAAGGCCCACCGCGTGACCGTCGGTATTGGGAAGCTGCGGTTCAGCGATGGGACGCAGACAGAGCGCGGCCACAGGCTCATCATGGACAAGGTTGTTGAGGCTGACATAAGGATGCCCGTCGGGGCAATGCTGGGGTGCCGCGAGAAGGCGACGCGTGAGAAGGGAGCGGAGACAGACGTCTCATCAACCAACGCGCACTATCGATGGATGGTCCCCGGCAGGGTTGCCACAACCCCAAAACTGCGACCCAAAAAAGGTGAACGCCTTGCTTTCTCACACGAGGAAACGAAGCGAATGCTCGCCGATGCATACGCGAACACAGCGGTCATGCCGGAGATCAAGCGATATCCTGACGGTTTCCCGGCCAGCCCAACCAACCTCCGGCAGCTTTTTATCGGCGGGAGGAAAGGAAAAAATGGCGAGAGCGGATCACAAGCTTGGCAGGACATCTACACGGAGAAGGAAAACCGTGACCAGTTCCAACGTGGGCTCGACGCGATGGCAGACGAGCACGTTCGACTTCTGACGGAAGCGATGAGTGCGAAAAGTCTCGGTGAGCTCGGCGTTGCGCGTGGTTTCAAGGGGCGGCACGCCATCGACGCCGGTCGTCGCTTACTCGTGGCCGCCAACGACAACTTCGAGGCAGCGATGGAACTCGCTAAGTGCGCTGCAGAGGGTTGAGGGAAGTTTTCCGCACCTCAAACCCCTATGAGGTGAAGGGGTGTCGCAACTACGTTGCGCGCCCCGCACCTTTCCGGGCGCACCAATGTTTGCGACGGAGGCTCGGCCAGCGATGAGCCGGGCCTAACTCTTCGAAGATGGGCGCTGGGCCGGTAAGTTACCCAGGATTCTTCGAACTACACAGCAAGGCAGGACTTTGTACACCCTGAGAAGGTTGGGGTTCGTACCTGGCCGTTCCTTGCTTTACGAAGATGCTGCGGCACTGGTGACAGTGTTCGTCTGGGCTATCAGCCGCAGTGCAAGCGCGGACGCCACTCGACTGATGCACGTTGACTTGCGCGTGTGTCCATCTTCGTAGACCAGAGCGCGTAATCCGGTCATGGGTCGCTCCCATGGCGCAGTTCAGCCTGTGACGTCTGGCCGCTCGCTATTTTTGCATTGCTGCGCGCGCCTCCTCTCGCTGCGCGGCGATCGTGCGGCTGGTTGAGCGGCGGCTAGATAAGCCGCGTCTTGCTCCCAGCCGCTTTTGTTATCGTGTACCGGGTCTAAACCGGGCCGTTTGTCACTGGGCGAGCGAGCGCGAGGTGAAGGGCTCTCATCTGTGATGGCTGCGGTCAGCAGGTCATTCCCTACCTCGAAACACGATATAGTTGCATCGGCGACGGATTGGTCGTAGGAACTCCCAAGACCTGGGAGACGTATGACCGTGCAGAAACCGCTATCAGAACTAAATTCCTTCGGCGATGTGGCGGCCGAGGACGACGCTGTCTTGGAGTACTTTCTTTCGACAAATGCTGTTGAGAGCATCGAACAAGGCAAGGTCTTCCTTGTTTTGGGCCGAAAAGGGACTGGCAAGACCGCTTTGGTACGGTATTTTTCTGAGGGGAGCGCCGCAACAACTTCGCGCCCTCTTAGTCTGCGTGGTTATCCGTGGAGCATACACGCTCAGCGGATAGACTATGGCGCGTCCGAGATCGAAGCTTATGTCTCGTCTTGGCGCTATCTTATAGCCGTTGAGCTCGCATCTCTTCTCCTTACTCTTCCCGGAAGCAGCCGAACCTACAAGACTGAGGTTTTGTCGAAATTTCTCGAAGAAAACTACGGCGGCCCAAACCCCGATCTGAGCAAAATCCTGCAGCCAAAGAGGATTACGCTCTCGAAGCTGTCGTTTACGCCTGCGATTATGGGTAATCAGCTCGGCGGGGTAGAGTTGGAGAGGAAAAAAGGCGACCATAACTTTGGTCTTGAGTTGAATGCGCTATCTCAATCGATAATGACCGCGATTATCGATGCGGCGAAAGCTATGGGCGTCAAAAGCCTGAGCCTGCACTTTGATGAACTCGATCAGGGATTGGATCGCCTAAACGATGAGCGCCGCCACATGCTGGTAGGGTTAGTCCTAGCCGCCCGTGAAGTGCGCCGGGAAAGCATCGGAGAAGGGCTGGCTGTCAACCCCGTGGTCTATTTGCGGTCTGATCTATGGGACGAGATGAATTTCTCGGACAAGAACAAAATTAGCCAGTCCCTGACGCTGCACTTGAACTGGAAGAGCCATGAACTCCTGAACCTTATAAATGAGAGGCTTCGAGCGAAGCTAGGCGCCGGCGCGACATGGGACACCGTGAGCGCTCCTGAACTCATGCGTGGCTCTCAAACGAAGTGGAACCACGTGCTAGCGAGGACCTTCGATCGTCCTCGGGACGTCATCCAGTTTCTCAACATTGCGTTGGCTGAAGCTAAGCGTCGAGATGCTGTGGACACCATCATCAAGAACGAGGATATCGTCGCGTCAAGAGATGCGTACTCGTCATACTTGAAAAGTGAACTTGACGATGAGGTAGGACCGCATTGGCCACAGTGGGTGGAGGCTCTCGGCGCATGCTCCAACATAAGCACCCTCACGTTCGAGCGTGAGGCATTCAAGGATCAGTATGGGAAGCGCAAGTCACCCAATAACCCAGTAGATGGGGACCTTGCATTGGAGTTAATGCATAGGTTTTCGATCGTTGGGTATGAAACTCGAAGCGGCTACGGCGGCAGCGCTTGGTCGTTCAGGTACAGCGACCCATCCGCTGGATGGGACAACTCGGCCTCAAAATTCAAGGTGCACTTGGGGCTGAAGGAATACGCCAAGTTGAGGGAAACTCGGCTCGCATCATCACAGCAGGGGTAATCTCTGCTCAGCCATCTTAGGCGCTATATGCGCTCTCCCGGCACCGGGCGTTCGTGGTGCGCTTCTTCAGCAGGCGTCAAATGCCTCGATGGGTCTCGTCTCGCCAACGAAACCCATCACCTCTTCACCCTGCGACGTCCCGAGTAGCTGCAGTAAGGCGACACCGTCATGTGCTTGAACCTTGGCCCTTCCTTCCAGTGAGTGTGCGGCCGAACATAGCGTCCGCATTCGGGGCATAAGTAGATGGACTTCGGCCTATAAAGAGCTTCGTGGATGCGGCAGTCCTCTAGCTCGAACATGAGGTTCCGGCGTTTAGCGATCAGGAGTTTCCCCATGTCAATCACCGTCGCAGGCGTCACAAAGCGGGAAATCAGCAAAGCGGCCAACCGAACTGATCGGAATCCCGCAGTGGGCGCAGGTCGTGTCCGCGGCCTCCCGTTGGCGACGCGCGTCATCTGATCTTCGCTCGCTCTCGATGCGCTCGATCTCAGCCTTGCGCCGCTTCAATTCAGTGACGATCTCTTCTGGCGTAAATTCGGTCATATTCAGCCTCCGGCTTCTCAGATGCTTCTCTCTGTATCCTTGGTGGAGGGTAGAGGCAGATACATCAAAACCACGTCCACGCCGCCCAGAAGCATGCGAAGGCGATGGCCCCGATCAGAACAAGATACGCAATCTGCCGCGCCATCGCACAACATCTCCGCTGGGTTAGGTGGCGACAGGATGCAACGTGAGGACGTGAGAGTCGATACCCTGCAAACAAGGAGAAGAACATGATCGGAATGACCCTTCGCTGCGCCACCACTGGCATTGCCGGTACCGTCGACGCCCAAGCCGTCCAGCCTGACGGGAAGGCCTTGGTCCGCATCAACGACCACTGGCTTGAAGTCGAGAGCCTGGTACGTGGTTAAGCGATATCGCCCGGAATATCGAAGCCTCTTCAAGCATCCGGCATGGCGCCAGCTTCGGCTCTCGATCTTCCTCCGCGACAACTACACCTGCCAATGGCCGGGCTGCGGTAGATCTCTCATTGGCAAGGGCAACGACCCGGACAGCCCGGTCGCTCACCACAGGAAAGACCACAAGGGCGACCTGAAGCTCTTCCTCGATCCGGCGAACCTTATGTCGGTCTGCAAGGAGTGCCATGACGGTGCCGCCCAGCGAGCGACGCACCGCGGCTATGTCCCGGGCCATGACGAGCACGGACGCCCCCGCGATCCCGACCATCCCTGGAATCGGAGTACACCATGAAGGAAGAGCTTGAGCTAGCGCTGGCCTACTGGCGCACCATGGCACCGCAGCCCAAGGCGCTCGTCTACGTCAATGCGATAGAGGCCAAGCTTGCGGGTCTGGAGACGAAAGAGATCGTCGTCGACCACGAGCTTGCCAACGCCATCAGCCGCGGCGCTTCCATTGCTCGTGGCAAGGGCATCAAGGTCAACGGCACCGGAGCCGACGAGCAGTCGGAAGGCGAGGCCGAGCCGACGGAGAAGCCAAAGGCCAAGAGGGGTCGGAAGGCGCGCAACAATATTGCGTGAAACGGATCGATGTTTCACGGGGCACCCCCTCAAAGTTTAAAGAGGGGTCGCTTTCTCCGCACCCGCGTCCCCCCTTCATTTGCACTGAAACCAGTCCCGAAAGAGGGGTACGGTGGTCAAGGTAGTCCAACCTGCATATGGGCGGGTCTTCGCGAATGACGAAGGCGCTGCCGAACTGGCGAAAGTGCTCTGGAAAGAAACCGTCGCTGCGCTGAAGGACGCGGGCGCCCTTACGACGCCGAACCTTGCCCGCGCGGATCGCTATGTCCGGGCGAAAGTCGAGTTCGAAAACCTCTATCCGACCGCGTTCGATCAGGGACCGGTGCTCAAGGGCGCGGAGGGCGGCGAATACTTCAACTATCGTTGGTCCGCCTGCGAAAAGCTGAACGAGCGGATGCTGAAATTGGAAAAGGCGATGTTCGGTGAAGCAACAGTCAAAGCGGGCAGGGAAAAGCCGGCCGCCGGAAAGGTTGCCGCCGACGAGTTCCTTGGACCCGACAACGGATTACGCCAGTAAGGTCGTCAAGGGAGAGATCATTGCCGGCCGGTTCGTCCGCGCCGCCTGTCAGCGTCATCTGAACGATCTGAAGAGCGGTCACAAGCGAGGGCTGAAATTCGACATCGACCAGGCGGGCCGCGCTCTCCGGTTCTTCCCGGCGATGTTCACTGTGACGGCCGGCGAAAAGGTCGGTCAGCCGTTCCATCTTCTGGACTGGATGACGTTCGTCGTCGGCTCGCTCTTCGGCTGGCGGAACGAGGACGGGACCAGGCGTTTCCGGCATGCGTGGATCGAGACCGGGAAGGGGCAGGCAAAATCGCCGCTCATGGGCGCGATCGGCGTCTACATGATCGGGTTTTGCGGCATCCGCCGCGCCGAGGCCTATGCCATCGCGAACGACAAGGACCAGGCCAAGGTTCTGTTCTCCGACGCCGTGGCGCTTTGCCGGGCGGAGATACCCGGAAAGGAGGGCGAGACGCTGGAGAGCCGCGGCACCGTGATCATCCGCGGCGTCGGCGACAACGCCTGGAAGATCGAAGTTCCGGCGATGGAGGCCAAGTTCCTGCCGGTAGCATCCGGCGACACGATCTCGGGTCCAAAGCCGATTGCGGTTTTCGGCGACGAGATTCATGAAATGAAGACGGACAAGGCCATCCAGTTGTGGAAGGCCGCCGTCGACAAGATGCCGGGCGATCCGCTGATGCTGCTCGGGACCAACACGCCGGCCGTGGACCAGACGGTCGCCACCGATCTTTCACAGTTCTACCAGCGCGTGGCGGAAGGGGTGATCAGCGATGACGCCGCGTTCTCCTACATCGCGCGTGTCGACGAGGACGACGACCCGTTCAACGACGAATCCTGCTGGGTGAAGGCGCTCCCGGCGCTCGGGATCACCTATCCGATCGACAATGTCCGGCGCCGTGTGGAGACCGCCAAGCACATTGCATCGGAACGGCTGGCGACGGAGCGCCTGTATTTCGGCAAGCCCGTCGGCTCGTCGGGCTTCTGGCTTTCCGACGAACAGGCCTGGAGGAAGTGTTTGGGGCCGGTTTTCACCGACAAAGTGAAGGCTTTCCCGTGCTTTCTTGCGCTGGACCTGTCGCGGAAGAACGATTTGACCGCGCTTTCGGCGTGCTGGCGAGCGCCTGACGACAGGCTGACGCTCAAAACCTGGTACTGGACGACCAGAGGCGGCCTTGCCCGGCGCGAGGCACAGGACGGCATCCCGTACACGGCTTTCGCAACTGACAAGTACGTGACGATCCTCGAAAGCGAGACGATCGATTACACGTTCGTCGCTCAACAGGTCGCCTCGCTGCGGGCGGAGTTCAAGGTCGACAGCCTGACCGTGGACCCGGCGTATATCTCGGAGTTCATCAAGGCAGCCGCCGAGGTAGGCCTCCCGGTGTGGCGCTACATGGGGCCGAAGGAGCCCGCCGGCTCCGGCCTGAAGATAGTCACCCATGCACAGGGCACCAAGATCGCCTTCGAGGACCGGCAGCTCTGCATGCCGCACTCCATCAGCCGCATGACGGACAAGATCCTGAAGGGTGAAGTCCTCATCGAGGAAAACAAACTGACCGACGTTTGCGCTTCGAACGTGGTCCTGATCGCTGACGGGATAGGAAACCAGATGTTCGACAAGAACAAGAGCCGTGGCCGCATCGACGGCATGGTCTCGAAGGCTATGGCCGTCGGGGCGTCCAAATCGGACAAGAAGGCCAAGGGCAGCTACATGGCGCGCGGGGTGCGCGTGGCATGAGGTGGCCGTCCTTCTTCCGGAAAAAGGATTGGGACCTTAATGGGAACCGGTTCTATCAGGAATACATCATCGAGCGCGAGATCGCCGCGACCGAGAAGCACCTGAAGGTGACGGCCTCGCTGGCGGCCGGTCTTCGGATCGCCGAGGGCGTTGCCGCGATGCCGATCATCACCGGCTTGAAGTCCTATGACGACCTGGGCCGCATGATCCGTCGACCGGTCATCGAGAGCGACCTTGCCGAGCGGCTGGGCCACAAGCCCAACGACTACATGACGCCCGTCGAGTTCGTCGAGTGCCTGACGTTGCATGCCGTGTTCGATGGCGTCGGCCGGGCCTACATTGACCGCGGGTACAAGAAGCGCATCAATCGGCTGATCCCCATTGTCGATGGACAGGTACGCGCCGTCAAAGACCCTGAGACGGCTCGTGTCACCTATACCGGCACCATCCCTGGCATTGGCAGCGTTGATGGACTGACGCGTGAGGATTTCATCGAGATATCGAACCCGCGATGGGACGACATCGAAGGCTTGGACATCACCAACGAGATCAAGAAGGTTCTCGGACTGGCGATGACGCTGGAAGAGCGCCAGGTCGATGACGGCAAGCAGAAGGCCGTCCGCGGTTACATCACGACGGACCAGACCCTCGATGATGATGCGGCTGCTGCGGTCCAGGCCGCATTGAAGGACAGGCTACCGGGCACGCCAGTCTTCGACAGCGGCGCGAACTATAAGAGCATCGTGCCGACGCAGGCGGAAATGCAACTGCTTGAGACGCGGCGTTTCATCATCGAGGAGGTCGCGCGCGCCTATGGCATTCATCCGATCTTCCTCGCGCATGATGCCGCCGGGCAATCTCTGACCCGCATCGCCGATGCGATGGACTATCACGTCACCGTCACACTTCAGCCCTGGGCGCGGCGATGGGAGCACGGCATCGCCTTCTCGATGCTGGAGCCGAACCAGTATGTGAACCTCGACGAGACGCAATATTACCGCGGCGACCTGAAGACCTTCGGGGAATACGCCGCCAAGGCGCTCGGCAACAACACGGCCTGGGAAACCCAGAACGACATCCGCGCCAAGATGGGCATAAACCCCGTGAGCGGCGGCGACGAACTTCCGAAACGAAGCGAGGCAGGAAATGGACCTGGAAACCAAGTTCGCCAAGATTGAGGCGGATGCCGTTGCCGATGACGGCACGATCTCGGGATATGCATCTCGCTTCGGTGAAAAGGATCTCGACAACGATATCGTCGTTGCGGGCGCCTTCGCGAAGAGCCTTGGCGAGCGTCGGCCGCTGATGCTCTGGAGCCATGACATCCAGCAGCCTATCGGCATGTGGACGAAGCTTGTGGAAGACGGCGTCGGCCTGCGGGTGGACGGCAAGCTCGCGCTGTCCACGGCGAAGGGTAGGGAAGTCTACGACCTCCTCAAGATGGGCGCAATCAACGGCATGTCCATCGGCTACAAGGCCATCAAGACAGGCCGCGAAGGTGCGGCCCGGCTGCTGAAGGAGGTGGCGCTGTTTGAGGTGTCCATCACGCCGCTTCCGGTGCTGGAGTCGGCGACGATCGATGCCGTGAAGAGCGTCGACGAAATCATTCTGGCGACGAAGTCCGGCGACTACGCGCCCCTCAAACGTGCGGTGGAAGGTGCCTTGCGAGACGCAGGCTTCCCGGCATGGCTGGCCAAGGCCCAGGCGGCTTTTGCGCCACAAGCTCTAGGCGATGGGCAGCGCGACGCGCCCGCCTCGGAGATCGCGAAGCTGATCAAGGAAAAGCTCAGCTTCTAAACCTTCCATCGACCACAGGAGTTTATGATGGACCTTGAAATCAAGGCCGCACTGGATGCTGCAGCAAAGGAAATCGGCGACAAGCTCAAGGAAGTCACCAGCGAGCAGAAGGCCCTTTCGGAAAAGCTGGCGGAGCTCCAGACGAAGCAGGCGTCGGGTGAGGACATCACCGACATCAAGGGCCGCGTCGAAGACAGCCGCAAGGAACTGACCGAGCTCGGCGAGACCGTCACCGACCTGACCAAGAAGCTCAACGCCCGCCGCGACGAGGCGAAGTCGCTCGGCCGCATCATCGCGGAGACGAAGGATTTCGGCGCCAAGATGCGCAGCCGCGAAACCGTCGAGATCAAGGACATCACGTCCGCCTCCTTCGGCACGATTACCCTGCCGGCCGGCGTGCGCCGCCAGAACCGCGGCCTTATCGAACCAGTCAACCAGACGCTGTTCCTGCGCGACGTCATCCCGACGCTCGCCACGACGGCCGCCGTCCTCGAATACCTTCAGGAGACCGGCTACACCAACAATGCCGCGACGGTTGCCGCTGGCGCCCTCAAGCCGCAGTCCGATCTCACCTTCTCCGCCAAGTCGGCGCCGATGGTCAAGATGGCGCACTGGTTCCGCGTCAACGAGGAAACCCTCGACGACGTGGACGGCATGGAAGGCTATATCAACCAGCGCGGCATCTACGGCCTCCAGCTCAAGGAGGAAGGCGAGGTCATCAACGGCGATGGCACCGCGAACCGCGTGGACGGCCTCATTGCCAATTCCACCGTCTACAATCCGGCCATCGTTCCCGGCATCACGCCCGCGAATGCCATGGACGATATCCGCGTGGCCATCGCGCAGGTCTCGGAAGCCGATCTCGTGGCAACCGCCGTCGTCATGAACCATCTCGACGCCGCAGCGCTCGACCTGGCGAAGGACGCCGACGGCCGCTACCTGCACCCGGCCTTCGCCGGCAACACGGCGTGGGGCCTCCCGGTTGTCCGCACCAAGGGCCTCGCCCAGGGCAAGTTCCTTGTCGGGGGCTTCGTCGGTAATACCATCCTGTGGCAGCGCAAGGGCATCGAGATCCGCCGCTCCACAGAGGACCGCGACAACTTCATCGCGAACAAGGTGACGATCCTCATCGAGGAGCGCATTCAGCTCGAAACCCTCCGTCCGGAGGGCATCGTCTACGGCGATTTGACCGAGCCGACCCCGTAAGCACCCAGCGAGGGCAAGATGAAGATTGAGCAGTCCGGCGAGCCGGTGGGCGAAGTCCTGTCGCTTGCCCTCGCCAAGCAGCATTGCCGTGTCCGTCATTCCGATGACGATGCGATACTGCAGCAATATCTTGAGGCTGCGGTCGATTGGGTCGAGCGTGCCTGTCAGACGGTGCTTCTGGAAACGGAGTTCACCGCGACAGGCACGGATTTCTCCCTGAGATTCAAGGGCTATCCGAACGCCGATATCCAGTCCGTCACCTATCTCGATCCGCTCGGGGTCGCCGGCACGGTGACCGACTACGAGATCCGCGATGGCGCGCTCTACATCGAGAACGCGCCGGAGGTTTCGGAAGCGACCGTCGTCTTCAAGGCTGGTCTCGGCGCCGGCAACATCCCGCCCAAGCTGGTGCAGGCGTGCTTGATGCTCGTCGCCAGCTTCTACCTGCACCGCGCCGACGTCACCTCCGACATGACCGGAAGCGTCCCGATGGGCGTCAAGGCAATGGTCGCCATGCATAGGAGCTTCGCATTCGCATGATGGACCCCGGAAAGATGGATTACCTCGTCGTGTTCGAGAAACCGATGAAGGTTCCGGATGGGCATGGCGGCCGGACCGACGGGTGGGGCGATCCGGTGACAGCCGATGCATCGTTCCGCTTTCTGCGAGGCGGCGAGACGGTGCAGGCCTCGCGCCTATCCGGCCGCCAGCCGGTTGTCGTCACAGTCTATGACAATTCGCAGACACGGGCAGTTCGGCCGTCCTGGCGCATGCGGGATGCGAGGTCGGGTGAAATCTACAATGTTAGATCCGGTCCAGTCCCTACAGATGATCGGCAATATCTAGAATTCACCGCGGAAGGCGGGGTGGCCGTGTGAGTGTTTCCGTCTCGTTCCAGGACCTCGTTCTTGCAAGGCTGCTTGCTTCCGCAGAGGTGACGTCGATCGTCGGCGACCGGATCGTGGACGGCAACGACGACGATCTTGCCTATCCGAACATCACCTTCGGCCCGTCCGACTTCACACCCGAGGACGCGGACTGCATCCGCGGCCGGGAGGAGACCTTGCAACTCGACTGCTGGACGCGGGACGCTGGCAAGAAGTGGCCATGCCGCCGGCTGGTCGATGCGGTCAAGGGTGCCCTTCACGATGCGGAGGGCGAGTTAGCCGCTGGCGCCCTCGTGCTCATGCGGGTCGATCTTGTCCGCGTCTTTCCCGACCCGGACGGAATCACCACGCACGGCGTCGTCCAGGTTACAGCAGTGATTGAGGAATAGAGCCATGGCGCGAGTGAGATTTACCGAGGACTTCGACTACAAGCCGACCTCCCGCATCACCGTCGGTTATCTGGCGGGCTGGAGCGGTACGGTCAAACGCGACTGCGCGGATAAGGCGGTTGCCGCCAACAAGGCGATGCGCCTCAATGCGTCAGCATCGAAGGAAGACACCGTCGATGACGAAAATACTGAACCTCGCGAGGCTTGATTGCAAGCTCAAGCGATTGCCGGCCGTCGCCAAGGCGGAAATCAAGGCCGGGATGGAAGCGGCGGCGGATGAGATCGTCGCGACCATGCAGAACCTTGTTCCGATCGGCGACACGATGGCCCTGCATGACTCCATCGCGTGGACATGGGGCAAGGCACCGCGGGGCTCTCTTGCCATCGCCACGGTCAAGAGCAGCATGGCATCGGATCTGACATTGACGATCTATGCCGGCAATGCCGAAGTCTATTATGCCCGATGGGTGGAGTTCGGCACCAAGGACCATGCAAACGCTGGAATGTTCGCGGGATCGAAACATCCCGGCACCCGCGCCCAACCCTTCTTCTACGTCAGCTGGCGCACGAACAAGAAGCCAGCGAGGGCTCGCGTGAGAAAGGCCGTCCGGACGGCTGCGCGCAAAGTCGCATCGAGCGGCTGATTCCAACATCACCGGCATTCGCCACCCCGCCAGAAGCGGGCCTTCCACCATTGCCATAAAAGGAGATTTCCATGGCAGAACCGACAACCATCAAGGGCGGCAAGGTAAAGGTGCTGCTCGGAAACGATGCTTCCCCCATTGTCTATGCGGCGCCCTGCGGCTTCAGCCAGCGAACCGTGACGCTGAATAAGGGGCTGGAAGAGGTGAATATCCCCGATTGCGATGATCCCGACGCCGTTAACTGGCTTGGCCGTGATGCCGTCTCGCTTTCGATGACGATCGCAGGCGAGGGCGTGCTTGCGGCGGAAAGCGTCGAGACCTGGCTGGACGCCTTCGACGACGTTGAGAGCGTTCCCGTCAAGGTCGAATGGCTGTTTCCAGCCAAGACCATCACCTGGACCGGGCGCATGCATGTCGAGAACTTCGAGGCCGGCGCGCAGGATGGCCGCCGCGTTACAGGCAACGTGACGATGCAGAGCGACGGCAAGATGACCCGTGTCGTGACGCCGGTGCCCTGATGAGCCGTGATGCACAGATCACATTGCCGTGGGCGGATGGCGACTATGTCTTCCGCCTCGGCTGGGGCGAGCTGGAGCTTCTGCAGGAGGCTTGCGGCGTCGGCCCCTATGTCGTGCTCAACCGGCTGTATGACGACAGTTGGAAGATGGGCGACATCTCGCACACGATCCGGCTCGGCCTTATCGGCGGCGGGATGAAGCCGGTCGATGCCCTGAAGAAGGTTCGGGCCTATGTCGAGACTCGGCCGCCCATGGAGAACCTGATCTTCGCCAAGGGCATCCTTCAAGCCGGCCTTGTCGGCGCGGAGGATGAGAAGGTGGGGGAGCACGGGGCGGCAAATCCAGAGGGCAGCCCCTCGACGATCTTCCCGACGGAAGACTCCGATTTGCCGCCATCTACGGAAACGGCGCCGTGATGGGTTTCACTCCTCAAGAGGTGCGCGCCATGTCCATGTTCCAGTATTTCGCGGCGGTGGACGGCTTCATCAAGGCCAACTCCATCGACGACGACAAGGTTCTCTCCGATAAGGAGAAGGACGAAATATGGGATTGGCTGGAGGAAGGCTAATCCTTGATTTGTTCGAGCAGCCACTCTGTATGTGTTTTTCCATTTACCTTCACGAACCACGCTGAGGCATGCGAATAGTCGGCAGTGTCGGAAAATGCTTCGCATACAGCGTGCCCGCGCACCGGCGTCCCGTATGCGTTGGCCGCATCGTAACTGATGGAGATCGACGCTAACGCTGGTCGATATCGGCCTTCATCAAATGCTCTGAGCTTGAATTCCCGCGTATCTGGCAGAGATTTTTCATCATCCAGCCGCTTTACGTATTCGTCCCGCGTGAGCTGCTGTTCACGCTTCTTCAGGTCAATCCGCTTGTAGGTCGATGGCGATCTCAGCCTCTCCATTA
The DNA here is from genome assembly GCF_046557955.1 of Shinella agrisoli. Taxonomy (NCBI): domain Bacteria; kingdom Pseudomonadati; phylum Pseudomonadota; class Alphaproteobacteria; order Hyphomicrobiales; family Rhizobiaceae; genus Shinella; species Shinella agrisoli. The sequence continues at coordinate 140,552 of NZ_JBJIEP010000017.1, forward strand.
TGGCTTCTTCGCAGACAGTAGTCAGATGGTCTGAAAATGGATTGCAGGAAGATAGGCCGCATGTCGCGGCGATAAGCATGGCTGCTTTCGCTATTTTTATTTGAGGCATCATGGCAACCGACATTGAAAAACTTGTCGTGCAGCTCTCCGCTGACATCAAGCAATATCAGCGGGAAATGCAACGCGCGCAAGGTGTAACGAACGCGCAAGCTCGCGCGATCGAAAACCGTTATCGGCAGATGGACCGTCGTCTCGCGCAGATCGGGACGAGCGCAGCGCGTTCGCTGACGGCGCCTCTAGCGGGTATCGCAGCGGCCGTTTCGGTGAAGGAAGTGCTTGCCTACGCCGACGCTTGGACATCTGCCAAGAATAGCCTGGCCGTTGCCGGTGTGGTCGGCGACAACCAGGTGCAGGTGCTCGATCGCATCTACGAGTCCTCACAGAAGAACGCGACGCCGCTCGGCGCCATGGCCGATCTGTTCGGCAAGGCTGCGCAGGCGAGCGACAATCTCGGCGCCAGCCAGGAAGACCTTCTCAAGTTTGCCGATGGCGTGGGCGTCGCTCTGCGCGTTTCCGGTTCCTCTGCCTCTCAGGCATCGGGCGCGCTAACGCAGCTTGGTCAGCTTCTCGGATCAGCACGCGTCCAGGCGGAAGAATTCAACTCGGTCAACGAAGGCGCGCGGCCGATCCTTATTGCTGTTGCGAACGGTCTCGATGAGGCTGGCGGTTCAGTGAACAAGCTGAAGCAGCTCGTCAACGACGGAAAGGTTTCGGGCCAGCAGTTCTTTCAGGCATTTCTCAAGGGCCTTCCTTCTGTCGAGAAGATGGCCGCGAACGCCACGCAAACAATCGACCAAGGCATTACCAAGGTCAACAACGCCTTCACGAAGTACATCGGGCAGACGGACGAGGGACTTGGCGCTTCGCAGCGTCTGGTTCAGGGCCTGAATGCCCTGGCCGATAATTTCGACGAGACCGCAGATGTCGTCTTGAAAGTCGCCAGCGTCATTGCGGGGGCACTTGTCGGGAGGTCGATCGGCCTCATGGTTGCGAAGCTCGGCCTTGCGACGTCGGTCGTCGTGAGGTTTGTCGCCGCTCTCCGTGCCGCCGCAACCGTCGGCGGCCTCGCCACGGCTATTGGCGGACTTTCTGCCGCGGCCGGTCCTTTGGGACTGGTGATCGGCGGCACGGTTGTTGGTGCCTTGGCGCTCTTTTCCTCCAGTTCGGCGGAGGCTTCCCAAGGCGCTCAGACGTATGCCGAGGCCCTTGCGGAGGTCGAACGCCGCGCGAAGGAGGCGGCACCTGCAATTGAGGGTGCAGCCGAGGCGATTGACGACAAAACTCGCGACAATCTGATTAGGTCTCTCGAAATCGCACAGGAAGAGGTGGCGCGAACGAAGGCTGCGGCGCTCGAAATGTTCGCCGCTTTCACTGACGACTACTCGATGAGTTTCGCCACTGATGAGCAAAAGCGCCAACTCCGTGAACTTGCAGAGGGTCTTGATACCGGCAAGATCAAGGCGGAAGACGCGGAACAAGCCATCCACCGGATGGCAACCGCGAACTATGATTTTCGTATCGCCGCTGACAAGCTGAGCCCACTTATTCAGGCGGTCGGTAACGCAGTGGCAGCATTCGACCTTCTTCAAGGACGAATGGACCGGGCAAGCGGCGTCTCTCTCTCCCCTCAGCAGATGGCAGGCTATCGCCAGTACGGACAGTCCCGCCAGCAGGGCGAAGAGATGCTTCGGATCGGCAAAGCTTATGCCGATGAGGCCGCGCGCCAGAATTCCCTCAGCAAGGAACAGCTGGCAATCGAGAAGGAAATCGCGACGATCAAGAAGGACGTCGCCGCAAAGGGCGGGTTCCTGAATGATGCCGATATCCGCGCGCTTGCCGAACGCAACATCGCGGCCGACGCGGCGCGCAACAACAGCGGGAAGACGAAGGGCGTAAAGCAGACGGCGGACAGCCGCTTCGACGCCGACATCCAGGCTGTGCGCGACCGGACGGCGGCGCTCATCGAAGAGCAGCGCATCGTCGGTCTCTCCTATCGGGAGCAGGAAAGGCGCCGGATGGCGCTCGACCTCGAGCAGTCAGCGCTTGCCGATCTGCGCGAAGAAGCTCGCCGCAAGGGGCAGACGGACCTTGAGAGCATCCGTCTTTCGGATCAGCAGATCGCGAAGATCCGTGAGGCGTCGGCCGCCTATGCCGAGCAGGCGGACGTGCTGCGCCGCGTGCAGGAAGAGCAGCAGCGCGCCGAAGATGCAGCGAACGAGTTTTACGATGCGTTTAAATCGGAAACGATCGACGCCATCACCGGAGCGAAGTCGTTGAGCGAGGCCTTGGGCAATATCGCGAAGCGGCTGGGTGACCTGCTTCTGAACAGCGCCTTCGACGCGCTGTTCCAGCCGAAATCCGGGTCGTCCTCGGGTGGGATATTCGGCAGCATCTTCAACGCACTCGGCGGGATGTTCCGCGCCGCAGGCGGCCCGGTGAAGAAGGGCCAGCCTTATATCGTCGGCGAGAAGCGGCCTGAGCTGTTCGTTCCTGAACAAAGCGGAACGATTGTGCCGAAGCTTCCGTCCGCGCCAACCATGCCGAATCTTTCCGGGATGGTTGGGGGCAGTCAATCGCTCCGGGTCTCCTACGCCCCGGTCTACAACGTGGCGCAGGGCGCAGACCCGAAAGCCATCGCCGAGCTACGCCGCGCGCAGGCTGAAGACCGCATGACCTTTGAGGCGCGCACTGTCAGCGCGATCCGGAAAGCCCGAAGCCTCAACGTCAAGGTCTGACACCCGGGCGATTTCACGAACATAGACATGAGGTGCCCATGGCGCTGACCTATCCGCTCGACTTGCTCTCCGAATTTCCCGGATGGGCAACCGAGTTCGAACCTGTCTACCGGCAGGAATATTCCCGACAGGCCAATGGTGCGACCATCGGCAAGGACTTCGGATCTCCGTTGTGGCGAGGCGTTTGGACATCCCGCACCCTCTCGCCGAACGATCTGGATTACTGGCGCGCGCGGCTGGAAGCCCTTGAGGGCGTCGTGAGGTCGTTTCGCGCCTGGCCGATGTCGCGTTGCCGGCCGATCCGGCATCCGGGTTCGTCGGCGCTGCCGGCCGGGACGCTGCACACGATCAGCGCCAGCCGGAATACGATCCGTGTCTCGGGGCTTGCGGGCATCAACCTGTCTGCCGGCGATCTCCTCCAGATCGGCGCGGCCGACCTGCACCGGATCATGGAGTCTGCCGCCGGCAATCCGACCGGGCTCTTCGAGGTCCGCCCGCATATCTGGCCCGGCGTCGCCACCGGCGCGGCGGTGTCCATCAGCAAGCCATCGTGCATCATGTCGATCGTGCCGGGTTCCATCGCCACCGCCGCCAATCCTGCTACGGGGCGGGGAACGGTGAGTTTTGAAGGTATTGAGGTGAGGTGAGAGAGGGTCATGAACGACGGCGAAGGCTACAAACATGACATACAGTGGGTCGCAGACCTCCGGGCGGCCGTTGAGGACGCCCAGGCAATTTTAAGGCGCATCGACACGATGCGCTATGAAGAGATCGCGGCTGTCGATGAGATCTACACGCACGGACACAGCGAAATGGGCGTATCCAACAGCATGACGTGTTTTGAGGACCTACAACATGATCTCAAGTGGTTGTCGGAGGGCTTGGACCGGGCTCTATCGAAGTAGCTATGCGGGAACAAACCGAGCGGGCCTCATCTATCCAATCCGCTATCCTGTTTGTCGCATCGTCGATCATCTTGGGGTTGACCTTATTGTTGTTCGCCCGGATTTTCGCATTGCGTTGCATTTGCGTTCCGTCAATGCGTGTAAGTATCATCTTTCCATCCAGCAAAATGTATGAGCCGTCTTCTGCTAGCCCCATGGCAGTGTGGGCATATCTGTTTCGCAGTCGCGCGATATCTCCGTGGGATTTCAAAAGGGCTTTGATCTCGTCAAAGGAAGCCTTGTACAGGTAGCCCTCGCCGTGTCGGGCTTCTGCCAGATCGAGGACGAGTTTCCGTCTCCCACGGCTGCTTTCGACCGCGAAAAAAAGTGCAAAAACCGCATTCGTGTCGGAGATCATCACCGCCTCGCCATCCATGGCCTTGAGAAGATTTTCCATCGTGCTCAAGTCGGCCCGTGCCATCAAGCGAGACATAATCAAGGCAAGATAGAACTCGGAAGCGCTCCAAGCCATCGTCAGGCGCCCCAAGGCGACAATTACGTCATTGGCATGCGGGTGTTCCGGGACAGCCGGAAGCCTGATCGTAACGCACGGTTTTCTGCCTGGTTTCATAGCCTGCCCCTCTTTCCCGCATCGAACCACGGCGGCAATCGAGAGTCGAGTCCACCACAACCAAAGGATATAGCCATGAAACGCAGGTCATTCCTCGCGGCGTTCTTTGCCGCGCCTATAATTCCGGCAGTTGCGAAGATCGCGGAAACGCCCAGCGAGGCCATGAAGCGCATTGCCGAGGACGAGAAGATGGCTCTCAAGGTCGCCGACATCGGACACGGCAAGGCCGGTCGGATCACCTCTCCGGGCGGGGCAGTTGTCGACCTTGACGCCGGTACGATCATGTTCCCGTCAGACAGATTCCTGGGAATGCGTTGATGCGCTCGATCTCGACTCGGAACCTCGCCGCCATCCAGGCGGGACGCATCATCGCGCGCGATTTCCTCTGGATACGTGCCCGGACGATAGATACCGGCGCGCTATCCGAACACGGCTTCTGGTCCGATGCGGGCAATGTCTCCGCGCCGGTGCTGAACCCGAACACTGGCCTTTCCGAGACGCGGAACTTCGAGGGGAGCGGCACGCTGATCAGCATCAGCGACATTTCGCTCGTCGCCAACCTCACCGTGCAGGACGTGACGATCGAAATGTCACAGCTCGATCCGGCGAGCGAGGCGATTGTCCGGGGATACGACCTTCGGCAGGCCGGTGTCGAGATCTATCGGGGTCTCTACAATCCCGCAACGCGGCAACTAGTGGCACCGGCACTCTGCCGCTTTGTCGGCTTCGTCGATGAAGCTCCGATCGAAACGCCGGAGGAAGCCGGCGTCGGCAAGATCACGCTAGTCTGCAAGTCGCATACGCAGGAGATGACGCGCTCCAATGCGGACACCCGTTCCGACGCCAGCCAGCGCCGGCGCTCGGCGACCGACAACTTCTACCAGGATGTGACGACCATCGGCGAGGTCGAATTCTTCTGGGGCAAGAAGAGCGGCAAGCTCGGGTCGGCCGGATGACGATCCGGAAAGCGGAAGCCCGGGACAAGGGCCGGGTGCTGGCGATGGCGCGCGCCTTCCATGCCGCCTCGGGCGTTGCCGTGCCGTTCTCGGCGGCGCTGGCCTCGATGGTGTTCGACGCAACGCTCGCCGATCCAGACCGTCTGTGCCTCGTCCTAGAAGTCGGCGGGGTTGCGACGGGCGTGCTCGCGGCGCAGGCGGGGCCGCACGGCTTCTTCCCGGTGAAGCTTGCGAGCGAGCTCATGTTCTGGATCGATCCGCCGCACCGCGGCACGACGGCGGCCCGGCACATGATCGCCGCCTTTGAGATGTGGGCGCGGTCCCGCGATTGCCAAATCTCGCACCTGGTCGGCCTTGGCGATGAGCCCGCCGTCGGCCGTCTTTACGCCCGCTGCGGCTATCAGCCCGCCGAGCGGCATTTCATGAAGCATCTGCTTTAGGTTTCCGGACGACATCATGACGATCTTCACTGGCATCGCAACCGCGATCGGCGGCTTGCTGGGCGGCACCTTCCTGTCCGGCGCCGTCGGCACGTTCCTGCTCAAGGCGGCGGTCGGCATCGGCCTCAACCTGCTCGCCAGCGCCATCGCAGGCAAGCCCGAGCAGCCGCAGCATACGTTCGCCGTTCAGGGGCAACTCCAGGCGGGCGGCGACATCCCGCGCTCGTTCATCATCGGACGCACTGCAACGGCCGGTTCGCTCGTCTATGCGAACACGTGGGGCGATTCCGGCAAGACGCCGAACGCCTTCTTCACGCAGGTTATCGCGCTTTCGGATCTGCCGACGCAGGAGCTTTCCGGCATCTGGGTCAACGGCGAGCGCTGCACGCTATTGCCCGATACGCCGCATGCGGAGCTGGGCCTTCCCGTCCTCGAATACCGGTCGAACGGCGAGGACCATCTCTGGATCAAGTTCTACGACGGGACGCAGACACAGGCCGATTCCTTCCTCGTCAACCACGCAAGCTCGGCCGAACGGCCGTATGAGGCGACCCGCGTCGGGCGCGGCGTATCCTACGCGATCTGCACGGCCCGCATCGACGAGAACCTGTTCACCGGTTTCCCCAGCTTCAAGTTCGAACTTCTTGGTTTGCGGCTCTACGACGTCACCAAGGATAGCACGGCCGGTGGGAGCGGGCCGCATCGCCTCTCCGATCCCTCGACCTGGGGCGGGGACGGCGACGAGCTGCCGGCCGTTCAGGCCTACAACCTGCTTCTCGGCGTCAAATATGCCTCGGAATGGTTCTACGGGCTCCAGAACATGTCGGCGGCGCGGCTGCCGGCGGCGGACTGGCGGGCCCAGATCGGCAAGTGCCGCCTGCAGGTGGCCAAGCCGGGCGGCGGGACGGAAGAGCAATACCTGACCGGCCTCGAAATCCAGGTCAGCGCCCAGATCGCGTCGGCGGCCGAGGCGATACTGACCGGCTGCCAGGGCCGGCTCATCGATTCCGGCGGCATCTACAAGATCCGCGTCGGCGCGCCCGATGCGGCCGTGTTCTCGTTTTCCGACGGCGACATCCTTTCGACCGAGCGGCAGACCTTCTCGCCCTTCTTCGGCCTTGCCGACACGATCAACGGCATCAGCGCGACCTATCCGGAGCCGGGGGAAGGGTGGAACGCCAAGGCGGCTCCCTCCATCTACCGGCCCGACTACGAGGCCAAGGACGGCAATCGCCGCCTTATGGCGAATGTCGAACTGAACGCGGTTCGCCGGGCCTCGCAGGTCCAGCGGCTCATGAAGTCGGCGCTGGAGGAGGCCCGCCGGGCCCGTCGCCATACGATCGTTCTCGGCCCGTCTGCCTGGGTGCTTGAGCCGGGCGACGTGGTCGCCTGGACGTCGGCGCGTAACGGCTATGTCACGAAGCTGATGCGCGTCGACGGCGTCATGGACAAGGCAAACCTCGATGTCGTGCTCGACATCACGGAGGTTGACCCGGCCGATTATTCCTGGAACCCGGCGACGGATTACAAACCGCCGACCTTCGGGCCGATCGGTCCCGCGCGGCCGGCGCCGCAGGCCATCGTGGACTGGTTCGCGCAGCCCTGGACGCTCGACGATGGGCAGGGTGAGCCGCGCCGCGCCGCCATGAAACTCTCGTGGGACGGCGATCAGGACGATGTCGAGGGGGTCGCCTTCGAGGTGCGCCTGGCAGCCACGCAGGAGGTGGTCTATCGCGGCCGCACGGAGAATGTGCGGGCGGGCTCGATCATCGTCAGCCAGAACCTCCTGCCGGCGCAGGCCTATGAAGTGCGCGGGCGCTACATCCCGCGCGGTGACCGGGAAACCGTATGGTCGAACTGGCTTCCCGTCACGACGCCGGACGTTCCCGTATCGCTCGATGACCTCGCGGCCGAAATCCGCGAAGCGCTGGAACAACTGCGCGAGTGGATCGACGACGAGACGATCGACAACCTTGTGCAGGATACCATTGAGCTTGCCCAGGCGATTGCGGCGGAGGCTCAGGCTCGCGCCCAGGCCATCGCCAACGAGGCGGCGCAGCGGGTGCAGGAGATCGGCGCGGAGCAATCGGCGCGCGTTGCCGGCGCGATCGAGGCGAGCGATCGGTATCGGTCCCTTGTCGACGAAATCACCACGCTCCGAGACCGGGCGATGGAGGCGGACTTTGCCGACTTCAAGGCCCGCGAGGAAATCAAACGCTCTCTGGTTGCCTCGATCGAGAGCTATGCGGCCAGCTTCAACGAGCGGATCACGGTCGCGGCCTCGGAGATTGCGGCCGTGGCGCAGCGCACGACGTCGCTCGAAGCCAGGACTGTCGAGCTCGGAGCGGAGATCGTCACCGTCGACCTGGCGCGCATCGAGGGGCAGAACGCGCTGGCCTACCAGATGTCGCTCCTATCGGCGGGCACGGACAACCAGTTCGATCCCTACCGGTTCTGGGGCTTTGGTGGCGACTTCGAGGGGTGGACCGGGAACGGTACGCCGACCATCACGGACGGCTATCTGCGCCCGGCCGACCATGCGAGCGATCCCTATGTCATGTCGCCCGCCGGCCTTGCCGTCGCCACGGCGAGCTACCGGCAGGTGCGGGCACGGGTGCGTAAGTACGGCAGTCCCGTATGGGAGGGCTATTGCTGGTGGGCCGGGAACGGGCAGGAATGGGATAGCGGACGGAGAACGTCGATTGCCGAGCCGGTGTTCGACGGCAACGGCATCGGCCTTCTGACGTGGAACCCGGAGTGGTCCGGCACGGTCGACCGCATCCGCCTCGACCTGTCGACGGCGCAGACGCCGACCGACTATTATACGATCGACTGGATTTCAGTCGGCGCGCCGGCGCCGGGGGCATCTCGGGCCGAGCTTGCGACAGAACGGCAGGCCCGTATCGACGGGGACGGTGCGAATGCAAGCGCCATCGACGCATTGCAGGCGCGCGCCACCAATCTTGAGACGGGCGTTTCCGGCCTCGCAACGGGCGTGTCGGCGCTTGAGACGCAGGTGACGACGCTCGGTAACACCCTGACCGCGACCGCAAATGCGCTCGACGCCCTGGAACTGGAGGTCGAGGACAAGGCGGACCTTAACGTCGTCAACGCGATGTCGGCGGAAATCCAGGCACTTGGCTCCGGGCTGCTCAACCAGGGCTCCATGGTATCGGCCATTCGCGGCTCGCTGCTTCCCTCGGCCATGGAAGGCGTCGACCAGGACTTTGCGAACTTCTTCGGCGAGCGCAGGGGCGCCATCGCCCTGGCAGAGGCGTCGCAGGCGCTCAATACCCGCATCGACCTCACCAATGCCTCGCTTTCGGTGGTTTCCTCGGCGCTCACGCAGGTCCAGGCGATCATTCCCGGGCTCGCTACCTCGACGGCATTGAACGGCCTGACGAGCCGGGTGACCGCGGCCGAGGGGAACATCGCCGCGAATACCTCTGCGATCACGTCGATCAACGGCGAGCTGCCGGGCAAGGCTTCTGTCGCAGCGCTCAACTCGCTCGCGGGGACCGTGAGTTCCCAGGGCGACACGATAGCGTCCCATGCCTCGGCGATCACCTCGATCAATAATGCGCTACCCGGCAAGGCCTCGACGTCCGCCCTCGCAGCGCTTGAGGGACGGGTGACGAATACCGAGGCGGGCATCGCGTCCAATACGAGCGCCATCACCGCCATCAACAACACGCTTCCGGACAAGGCGTCCACATCGGCCCTCAACGCCCTTGCCAGTACGGTCAGTTCGCAAGGCGACGCCATCTCGGCGAACACATCGGCGATAACTACCATCAACAACACCTTGCCGGGAAAGGCCTCGACCTCGTCCGTCACGGCTCTTGAAGGGCGCGTCACGACGGCGGAAAACAACATCTCCGCCAACACGTCCGCGATCTCCTCGATCAACGCCGCGCTGCCGAACAAGGCGGATGCTTCCGCGCTCAACAGCCTTGCTGCAACCGTCACGTCGCAGGGCAATACGATCTCGTCGCATAGCTCGGCCATCACGTCGATCAACAATGCGCTTCCGGACAAGGCCAGCGTCTCGGCGCTCAACTCACTGGCGGGAACCGTCACGTCGCAGGGGAACACGATTTCGGCCCAGGCGACGGCGATCACGGGATTGCAGACGAGCGTGGGCGACCTCAGCGCCTCCGCGCGTTCCAAGATGGAGGTTGTCAGCGGGCCGGGCGGTTACGCCAGGATCGCCTGGATGGCGCGCGCCGGCACGACCGGCAACTATCGGGAGGGCGGGATTTATCTCGACGTGCCGACCAACACAGCGCTTCCCGTCCAGGTCATCATTGATGCCGCCCGCTTCGCCGTGATCGACGGCGCAACCAAGCTGGTCCCCTTCGTCGTCGAGAACGGCGAGCTGAAGGGCACTTTCGCCCGTTTCGGCACGGTCACCGCCGGCGTCCTTCGGGGCGCGAACGGCAAGATGAAGATCGACGTCGAAGCCGGAACCATCGAGATATGGACATGAAGAACGTTCTCATCGGCTACGACTACACCGACACGCCCTGCGTGAAGATCACGAAGGACGGCTACGCTGCCCGGACCACGCCGGACGCCGAGCGCGAGAAGTTCTACTACTCGACGAAATGGGAAAAGCAGGTCGAAACGCCCTACACGGAATTCTGCTACCAGCGCGCGTTCGGCAGTTCCTCCGAGGAGTGGTTTTTCGACCCGCCCGGAACCGGCTTCGGCAACTTCGACCGCGCCATCTATTCGTACGGTTCGGGCGGCGCGGTCGGGAATACCAACTACTGGTTCCGCGCCTCGCGCTTCCCGGGCGTTCGGTATCAGATGCCGATGTTCGACATCAAGCTGAAGAACAGGGCGACCGGTCTATTCGAGGTCCGCAAACAGTACGAGGCGCGCACCGGCACGACGGGGCCGAACGGCGCGCGCGGCGGCTATTTCGGCATCCACGAAAACACCGTCGGCATGTGGTGCCAGGACTACAACTGGAACAACCTCGTCACCATGTCGTTCGGCAGCCG
>NZ_JBJIEP010000018.1:0-139948 GCF_046557955.1 Shinella agrisoli
CAAACTCTCATGTTGAGAATTCAATCATTGGCCAAATCACGTTCGAAATCGACGAGAACTTCACACCTGTTCTCCAAGAACCCCCCTCGCGGAAGGCCCCGAAAACCAGTGTAACTTCTCTTGATAAACGTGACCGCCAAAGTCTCTTTCCTGGACAGGAATAAACCCGTCCGCGACCCCGCCGACCACGTTTCTCTTTCTTCTCTCTTCAATTGTCAAAAAACCGACGGCCAAACCCGTCAAAGCCCCCAAAGCAGCAAAACAAACCCGAACCAAATCAGGCCCAATTCTCACCCGCTTCTCTAGGAAACCTCAGAGCAAAAGCAACCGCCGCCAGAAGCGAAGCCGCTCTCGTTCGATGGCCGCGTTATAAGCCCACCCAATCCAACTCGTCAACTCCTCAAAACAAGAAAAATCAAGAATCTTCCAACGCGCTGATTATTAATGGATTTTCTAAAAAATCCACGTCCGGACCATCCGAACGCCCCAGAGAAATGGTCGAGGATCTCGTCCAAGCGGTAAATTTCTCGCGAAAACCGCTTTACGTGCCCCTGCGACCCCATAGCGGCGTTCCACCCCTTCTCTCGGATATCGCACCGGGCTATTCAGGCTGGAGGAAACAAGTCCGGAGAGATGCATGTCCAGCCGTGCAGAAGGCACCTTCCCGACCCGGCGGCGCGCGCGATGATGGTATCCTTGGAAGGCCACCTGCCGCGCCTGCCCGTTTCGGAGGTTCTTCCTTGCCTTGGCGAGGCGTTGCGCACGGGAACGCGCGCGGTGCTTTGCGCACCGCCCGGCGCGGGCAAGACGACGCTGGTGCCGCTCTTCCTGCTCGATGCCGAATGGCGGGGCGACGGAAAGATCATCCTTCTGGAGCCGCGGCGCCTCGCCGCGCGCGCGGCGGCGGGCCGCATGGCGTCGCTGCTCGGCGAGAAGGTGGGCGAGACGGTCGGCTACCGCATGCGGCTCGACAACCGCGTATCGGCCAAAACCCGCATCGAAGTGGTGACGGAGGGCGTCTTCGCCCGCATGATCCTCGACGACCCGGAGCTCACCGGCATCTGCGCCGTGCTCTTCGACGAGTTCCACGAGCGCTCGCTCGACGCGGATTTCGGCCTGGCGCTGGCGCTCGACGTGCAGGCGGCACTGCGCGAGGACCTGCGCCTCCTCGTCATGTCGGCGACGCTGGATGTCGAGCGCGTGTCCGCGCTGCTCGGCAATCCGCCCGCCATCGTCAGCGAGGGGCGCAGCTTCCCGGTCGATGTGCGCTACCAGGACCGGCCGGCCGGCGAGCGCATCGAGGACGGCATGGCGCGCGCCATCGTCGAGGCGCACCGCACCGAAAGCGGATCGATCCTCGCCTTCCTGCCGGGCCAGGCCGAGATCACCCGCACCGCCGAGCGTCTGGAGGGCCGCTTCGGCGCCGAGACGGCAATCGTGCCGCTCTACGGCAATCTCGGCCAGAAGGAGCAGGACGCCGCGATCCGCCCCGCCCCCGCGGGCACACGCAAGATCGTGCTGGCGACGTCGATCGCCGAAACCTCCATCACCATCGACGGCGTGCGCATCGTCATCGACAGCGGCTTGCAGCGCCTGCCGGTCTTCGAGGCATCGACCGGCATCACCCGGCTGGAAACCGTCCGGGTGTCGCGCGCCTCCGCCGACCAGCGCGCCGGGCGGGCCGGGCGGACGGAACCGGGCATCGCGATCCGGCTGTGGCATGCCGGCCAGACGGCGGCGCTGCCCGCCTTTACGCCGCCGCAGATCCTTTCGAGCGACCTCTCCTCCTTCATGCTCGACCTTGCCCATTGGGGCGTCACCGATCCGGCCGCCCTCCGGCTCGTCGACCAGCCGCCGGCACCGGCGGTGGAGGAGGCACGCAGCCTGCTTCACCTGCTCGGCGCGCTCGACGCGGCCGGCGCGCTGACACCGGCGGGAAAGCGCATCCGCGACCTCGCCTTGCCGCCGCGGCTGGCGGCGATGGTCCTCCATGCGGCAAAGGACGGCGAGCAGGCGGCCGCGGCGCGGCTTGCCGTGCTGCTCACCGAACAGGGGCTCGGCGGTCCGGCCGTCGACATCGAGGAGCGCCTTCGCCGTTTTACCGGCGAGCGCGGCGAGCGGGCCGAGGCGGCGCGGCGGCTGGCGCAGCGCATGGCGGACGGTTTCGGCAGGACCGCATCAGCCTCCGCCAGCACGCCGGGCGCGCTGCTGCTGCATGCCTTCCCGGACCGCGTCGCGCTGCAGCGGGGCGGGCGGGGGCGGTTCGTCATGGCGAACGGGCGCGGCGCCGAGCTGCCCGAGACCGAGCGGCTGGCGGGTGCGCAGATGATCGTCGTCGCCGACCTCACCGGGCAGGCCGGGCGTCAGCGCATTCTCGCCGCCGCGGAAATCGACCGGGCGACCGTGGAGGCGAAGCTTACCGAAAAGATCGTGCGCGAGGAGCAATGCGTCTTCGACCGGGCGAGCCGGCAGGTGCGGGCGCGGCGGGTGGTCCGGCTCGGCGCGATGATCCTCGAGGAGACCCCGCTGGCGCGGCCGGGCGGGCCGAAGGCGGCCGAAGCGCTTGCCGAGGGTGTGCGCCAGCTCGGCCTCAAGGTCCTGCCCTTCTCCCGCGAGGCGGCGCAGCTGCGCGACCGGATCGGCTTCCTCCACCGCTCCATCGGCGAGCCCTGGCCCGATACGGGCGAGGACGCCCTTCTGGCGCGGCTCGACGACTGGTTCGTGCCCTTCCAGCAAAATGCGCGCGGCATCGACGACATTTCCCCGGGCAGCCTGCAGGAAGGCCTGATGGCGCTGGTGCCCCATGAGGTGCAACGCGACCTTGCGCGGCTTGCGCCCACCCATTTCGAGGCGCCCACCGGCCAGCGCCATCCGATCCGCTATGACGGGGCGGAGCCGGTGCTGGCGATCCGCGTGCAGGAACTGTTCGGCCTGAAGCAGCATCCCGCCGTCGCCGGCGGGCGGCTGCCGCTGCTGCTCGAACTTCTCTCGCCCGCCCACCGCCTGATCCAGACGACGCGCGACCTTCCCGGCTTCTGGGCCGGTTCCTGGCGCGACGTCCGGGCGGACATGCGCGGGCGCTATCCGAAACATCCCTGGCCGGAGGAACCGGCCGGGGCCATGCCGACGACGCGCGCCAAGCCGCGCGGCGCATGATTCCACGGGAAGGGAACGAAGGATGACGGGCTACCAGGACATCGACTTCGAGGGCTCCGGCCGGCGCCTGCGTCTCGAAACGCTCATTCGCCTGCGCTGGCTGGCGGTCGCCGGCCAGTCGATCAGCGTCATCGTCGTGGCGCTGTGGCTGGAATTCCCGCTGCCGCTGCTGCCGGCCCTGGTGCTGATCGCGCTTCTGGCGGCGGTGAACTTCTTCCTCGCCGTGCGCTTTCCGCCGGCGCACCGCCTGACGCCGGCCTCGGCCTTCCTGCTGCTCGCCTTCGACCTCTGCCAGCTGACGGCGCTGCTCTTCATCACCGGGGGCCTTGCGAACCCCTTCTCTCCGCTCGTCTGCGTGCCGGTGATCATCTCGTCCTCGCTGCAGCCGGTCCGCTTCAGCCTGACGCTCGGGCTGCTCGCGGTCGCCGGCATCACGGCGCTCGCCTTCACGCCCTTCCCGCTGCCGTGGTTTCCGGGAACCCTGCTCGTCGTGCCGCCGATCCTGACGGCCGGCTTCTGGTTCGCCATCGTCTCGACCACCGCCTTTGCCGCCTTTTATTCCTACCGCGTGTCGCGGGAGGCGGCGGAGCTTTCCGACGCGCTGGCGGCGACCGAACTGATCCTCCAGCGGGAAAAGCACCTTTCGCAGCTCGACGGGCTGGCGGCGGCGGCGGCGCACGAGCTCGGCACGCCGCTCGCCACCATCAGCGTCGTCGCCCGCGAGATGGAGCGCGAGCTCGGCGGCGACGAGCGCTTCAGGGAGGACGTGCAGCTCCTGCGCAGCCAGAGCGAGCGTTGCCGCGACATCCTGCGCCGGCTCACCACGCTGTCGACCGAGGAGGAGGCGCATATGCGCGTGCTGCCGCTCTCCTCGCTGATGGAGGAGGTGCTGGCGCCGCACCGCGAGTTCGGCATCCGGATCAACCTCGTGGAGGAGGGCGAGCGCGACACCGAGCCGGTCGGCAACCGCAATCCCGGCATCCTCTACGGCCTCGGCAATCTTCTGGAGAACGCCGTCGATCACGCCCGCGAGGAGGTGACCGTCACCGTCGGCCACACGCCGGAACGCGTGACGATCGTCATCGAGGACGACGGCGACGGCTATGCGGCGGACATTCTCCAGCGCATCGGCGACCCCTACGTCACCAGGCGGCAGAAGGACGAGAGGGCCGGCGGCCTCGGCCTCGGCCTGTTCATCGCAAAGACGCTGCTGGAGCGCTCGGGCGCCAAATTGACCTTCGGCAACCGAACCGGCGACCGGCCGGGCGCGCGCGTGTCCGTCGATTGGCCGCGGGCGCGAATGGAGGCGAAGGGCGCGAAATGACTTTACCTGCCGCATCTTACGGGCGATAAGCTGATCCCGGTCAAGAATGGACGAAAACCGGCCTCGGAAGACGGAAAATGGCAGAAAACAGCGAACCTCACACGACAGCGGACGATATCGGGCCCGACCCTTCTCTTCTCCTCGTCGATGACGACGGCCCGTTCCTGCGCCGCCTTGCCCGCGCCATGGAGACGCGCGGCTTCACCGTCGACACGGCCGAATCGGTGGCCGAGGGCATCGCGAAGGCCAAGACGAACCCGCCGAAATATGCGGTGGTGGACCTGCGCCTCGGCGACGGCAGCGGCCTCGACGTGATCGCCGCCATCCGCCAGCGGCGCGACGACACGCGCATCATCATGCTGACCGGCTACGGCAACATCGCGACGGCGGTCAATGCGGTCAAGCTCGGCGCCGTCGACTATCTCGCCAAGCCGGCCGACGCCGACGACATCTTCGCCGCGCTGACGCAGCGCCCGGGCGAGAAGGTGGAACTGCCGGAAAACCCGATGTCGGCCGACCGCGTGCGCTGGGAGCATATCCAGCGGGTCTACGAGATGTGCGACCGCAACGTTTCGGAGACGGCGCGCCGCCTCAACATGCACCGCCGCACGCTCCAGCGCATCCTCGCCAAGCGCGCGCCGAAGTAACGACCTATCGCAAACGCCTGCGGATGAGGGGGAGTCCGCCCAAGTCCCGTTTCAGGCCTCACGCCGGCTCGTCCCGGCGTCCGGAGACGATGGCGGAGATGTCCGGCCCGTCGCGCCGGGTGTCCATGGAAAACTCCGCCAGCAGCAGCCGGCCCGCGGCCACGCGGGCGAAGGCGAAGGTCACGGCCTTTCGCGTCGGCGCCGGCAGCCGGTGTTCCGGCGCCTCGCGCAGCATGTGCGCGCCATAGCCGTCGGAGAGGATCAGGCCGCATTCCTGCGGGAAGATGTCGAGCGGCACGTCCCTGTGGGTGGCGAAGAGCAGCCGGTCGCAATGGCGGCGGTAGTCCGGCCATTTGCGGTCCACGCGGAAATCCTCGATCGACGTCTTGATCTCGACGATCCAGATCTCGCCCTTGTCGGAAAGGCTGATGAGGTCGGCGCGCCGGCCGCTCGCCAGCGTCAGCTCCGGCAGCACCGCGTGGCGCATCTCCATGAGCATGCGCTGGACGCCCCGGCGCACCATCATGGCGCGGTCGGACTGGCGGCCGTCGAGCAGCGGATTGTCGTTGTGGAGCGAAACGATCGTCATTCGGTCAACCTCGGCGAATCGGATTCTAGCGCGAAACGGTTCTGCGAAGGGGAAAAGTTAAGGGCGCCGCGTCCCGCGGCGGGCGCGGCAGGATTTCGTTAACCGCGCTGCGCGGTTCCTGTGCGGCTCCGGGTCAGCCGGCGGGAAGGCCATTGAACGGGCCGCGAAGGCGTGCTTGGCATGAAGCGGGCACGGCGAGAGCGGCAGACGGCCAAGCATTATTGTTGCAAAAAAACACTTCTCCGGCTTTTTGCTCAGGCGCAGGCCCGCGCCGCAGCGCACACGCTTGCATTGACCGGTTTAATCGAAAATAAACCATGGTCGATGAAAGTTCTGCGTCACGGAACTTCTTAATTCCTTATCAAGAGAATCTCATGCGCCTCCGCAATGCCCTCCTTCTGTGCGGCCTCGCAGCAGCCGTCACGCTCGCCGGGTGCTCCTCCTCGTCCGTTCCGGGCGAAAAGGTGGCGACCAACGCTATCTTCACATCGGAATATGGCCCTGTTGAGGACAACGGCTATGCGCTGCCGGCGATCCCGATCAACCGCGTGAATCCGAAGTTCCACCGCCAGATCGTCGACTACGCGACCAACGAGAAGCCCGGCACGATCATCGTCAACACGCCGAACCGCTTCCTCTATTACGTGCTGCCCGGCGGCAAGGCCGTGCGCTACGGCATCGGCGTCGGCAAGGCGGGCTTTGCATGGCAGGGCGAGGCCTATATCGCCTGGAAGCAGGAATGGCCGACCTGGCATCCGCCGGAGGAGATGGCCGCCCGCAAGCCCGAGGTCGCCCGCTACGTCAAGGAAGGCATGGGCCCCGGCCTGCGGAACCCGCTCGGCGCCCGCGCGCTCTACCTCTTCAACGAGAAGGGCCAGGACACGCTGTTCCGCCTGCATGGCACGCCGGAATGGGCCTCGATCGGCACCGCCGCGTCCTCCGGCTGCATCCGCCTGATGAACCAGGACATCATCGACCTCTACAAGCGCGTCCGCCCCGGCCGGAGCGCCCGCGTCGTCGTCCAGCAGTAGGCGGACGACGTATAGATATGAGAGAAAGCCGCCGGATCGCTCCGGCGGCTTTTTTCGTTCGTTGACCTGGTAGGCACCTCACCCCGCTCTCGACGTCATCCTCCGGCTTGACCCGAGGATCACCGGGGAGCACGAAGCAGGGACGGCCGGTCAAGCCCGACCGGCCGCCTTCAGCTCCAGCCGGCGACGGTGCAGCACCGGCTCGGTGTAGCCATTCGGCTGCTCGCGGCCCTTCAGCACGAGGTCGAGCGCCGCCTGGAAGGCGATCGAGCCGTCGAAGTCGCCGGCCATCGGGCGGTAGAGCGGGTCGCCCGCGTTCTGCCCGTCGACGACGGCGGCCATGCGCTTCATCGTCTCGACGACCTGGTCCTTCGTCACTACGCCGTGGTGCAGCCAGTTAGCCATGTGCTGGGCGGAGATGCGCAGCGTGGCGCGATCCTCCATCAGGCCGACATCGTTGATGTCCGGCACCTTGGAGCAGCCGACGCCCTGGTCGATCCAGCGCACGACATAGCCGAGGATTCCCTGCGCATTGTTGTCGAGCTCGCGCTGGATCTCCTCCGGCGTCCAGTTCGGGCGCACCGCGACCGGCACCGAGAGGATGTCGGAGAGCTTTGCGCGCGGGCGCGAACGCAGCGCGGCCTGCACCTCGGCGACGTTGACCTTGTGATAGTGCGTCGCGTGCAGCGTCGCGGCGGTCGGGGACGGCACCCAGGCGGTGTTAGCGCCGGCCTTCGGATGAGCGATCTTCTGCTCCAGCATCGCCGCCATGAGGTCGGGCATGGCCCACATGCCCTTGCCGATCTGGGCATGGCCGGAAAGCCCGCATTCGAGGCCGATATCGACGTTCCAGTTCTCGTAGGCGGAAATCCAGGCAGCCTGCTTCATGTCGCCCTTGCGGATCATCGGGCCCGCCTCCATCGACGTATGGATCTCGTCGCCGGTGCGGTCGAGGAAGCCGGTATTGATGAAGACGACGCGGTCCTTCGCGGCGCGGATCGCCTCCTTGAGGTTGACGGTCGTGCGGCGCTCCTCGTCCATGATGCCCATTTTCATCGTGTTGGGCGCCATGCCGAGCGCGGCCTCGACGCGCCCGAAGAGCTTGACCGCGAAGGCGACCTCCTCCGGCCCGTGCATCTTCGGCTTGACGACATACATCGAGCCGGCCCGCGAGTTCTTGCGCCGGCCGTGCGGGCCGATGTCGTGCAGCGCGATCAGGCCCGTGACCATCGCGTCCATGATGCCCTCCGGCACCTCGTTGCCGTCGCGGTCGCGGATCGCCGGGTTGGTCATGAGGTGGCCGACATTGCGCACCAGCATCAGCGAGCGGGTGGCAAGCGTGAAGGCCGAGCCGTCCGGCGCGGTATAGTCGCGGTCGGGATTGAGGCGGCGGGTGAAGGTCCTGCCGCCCTTCTCGACCTCCTCGGAAAGGTCGCCCTTCATCAGGCCGAGCCAGTTGCGGTAGACGACGACCTTGTCCTCGGCATCGACGGCGGCGACGGAATCCTCGCAGTCCATGATCGTGGTCAGCGCCGATTCGATCGCGACGTCGGAAATATGCGCCGGATCGTCCTTGCCGGTCGGCGTTCCGGCATCGATGCGGATCTCGATGTGCAGGCCGTTGTTGCGCAGGAGGACATGGGTCGGCGCGGCGGCCTCGCCGAGATAGCCGGCGAACTTCTTTTCATCGGCAAGGCCCGTCTTGCCGCCGCCCGTCAGCGAGACGGCGAGGTTGCCGCCCTCGACGGCAAGGCCCGTGGCATCCCGCCAGGAAGCGCCGGCAAGCGGCACGCTGTCGTCGAGGAAGGCGCGCACCCAGGCGATGACCTTCTCGCCGCGCACCGGATTGTAGCCCCTGCCCTTCTCGGCGCCGTCCGCCTCCGGGATCGCATCCGTGCCGTAGAGCGCGTCGTAGAGCGAGCCCCAGCGCGCGTTGGCGGCGTTCAGCGCATAGCGGGCATTCATCACCGGCACGACGAGCTGCGGGCCGGCGACGCTGGCGATTTCCGGATCGACGTTCTCCGTCGTCACCTCGAAGTCGCCGCCCTCCGGCAGGAGGTAGCCGATCTCGCGCAGGAACGCCTCGTAGGCGGCCATGTCCGAGGGCGCGCCGTTCTTACGATACCAGGCGTCGAGCTTGTCCTGCAGCGCATCGCGCTTGGCCAGCAGGGCGCGGTTTTCCGGCGCAAGCTCGTGCACGATGGCCGAGAAATCGGCAAAGAAGCGCTCCGCATCCACGCCCGTGCCGGGAAGGGCCTCCTCGACGATGAAATCATAAAGGGCGCTATCGATCGAAAGACCGGCTTTTTCGGTAAAGGTCATCTGAAAAACTCCGAATGACGGGACGAAGGGGGAGTATCCCGAATGCTGTCACTTTCCGGAGCTTTCATTGATAGTCAATTCGGCAATAGCATAAAGAATTTATTCCGCTCGGGATAAAATCATACTTAATTTTGCTTGCTAGCCCCTCCCCACCCACTGCCGTCATCCTCGGCCTTGAGCCGAGGATCTAAATTTCTCAAAGGCTTAAAGCCCGAGCATGACACAGTTAAGGGTTTGCGCACACCTGCCGCCAGCCGGTTCATGCCTCTCCCGCGATGCGCGGGCGGCCGCTGGCCGTTGCCGTGAACCGCGCCTCGACGAGCTTGCGGCTGCCTTCCACCTCAGGCGCGTCGATCTCTTCGGAAAGGGTCACGGCCGGCTCGTCGGCGCCGTTGGCGCGGGCCGAATGCAGGGCGGCGGTCATCGCCCGTTCCTTCGCCAGCGAGAAGGCCTCCGCCTCGTCGAGAAGCCGCACGCTCTCGCCTGCGCCGCTCACGATGAAGACACCCTCTTCCGGCATGGTCACGAAGACCGTGACGGCGGTGCGCACCTGGCCGACGACCGCGCCGACCGCATTGGCGACGCCGGCATCCGCCGGAATGGCGGCCTCCGCGCCCAGCATGGCGGCGATCGCCGGATAGTAGACCGGTGCCGACGCGCCGAGGCCGACCAGCGGCCGGTCGAGCGCGATGCGGAACTGCACGATGCCCTGCGCCCGGTGCAATGCGCGCTCGACGGAGGGCGAGTTCGCCGGGTCGATCGCCCCCACGCCGTCATCGGCAAGGCAGGCCGAAAGGATCACGTCCGAGGACTGGCGGGTGAGCCGGTCGACGATGAGGCGCGCGAGCTCTTCCGGACTGCCCGCGATCGGCCGGCCGGAGCCGTCCCTGGTGCGGGCGGCGAGCGCGAGGCCGAGGCGCGCGGCGGCCGCATCCCACTGCCCCTGCCCGCCGAGCACGTGCATGGCGTCCGAGGGGGTGATGCCGCAGATATGCACGAGGCCGCGCGCCACCAGCCGGTCGAGCGTCGCCTTCTGCGGCGTCGTGGCGAGCAGGCCGTCGAGCGGCAGCGGCGCCGCGCCGATCTTCTCGTAGAGCGCCTGTTCCTGCGGCTGGAGGCCGCTGGCGAGCCGCTCCGGCACGCCGGTGCGCACGGCGAAGCGGCCGTCCTGCCGGCCGGCATGCGGCGCGCGGAGCTGCCGTTCCAGCACCGGGACGACCGCGTCCGGATGGAGCGCCGAGACAAGGCTGAGAGGCATGAAACGGCGTGGGCCGAGGTCGATCTTCGCCTTGAGGCCGCGGTCATTGATGCGCACCTCCGAATCGCCGCCGAGCCCGAAGGTCCGCATGGCGACCGCCTCGACCATGGTGCGGTAGCCGCCGACGACCGCGCCGTCCGCATCGAGCTTCGGCCGGCCCTTGTCGAGCACCGCGACGTCCGTCGTCGTGCCGCCGATATCGGAGACCACGGCGTCGTCGAGCCCCGTCAGGTGCCGCGCGCCGACAAGGCTTGCCGCCGGGCCGGAGAGGATCGTCTCGATCGGCCGCAGCCGCGCCTCGGCCGCCGAGATCAGCGCGCCGTCGCCGCGCACCACCATCATCGGCACATCGATGCCGCGGCGCTCAAGGAAATCCTCGCAGGCGCCGATCAGCCGGTCGATCATCGAGACGAGGCGGGCGTTGAGCAGCGTCGTCAGCGCGCGGCGCGGCCCCCCGAGCTTCGAGGAAAGCTCATGGCTGCAGGTGACGGGCAGGTGCGAGGCCGCGCGGATGCGATCGCGCACCCGCTGCTCGTGCGCCGGGTTGCGCACGGCGAAATAGCCGGCGACGGCGAAGGAGGAGACGCCTTGCGCCAGCGCCGGCAGGGCCTCGTCGAGCGCCGCCATGTCGAGCGGCGTCTCGTGGCCGTGCACATCGTGCCCGCCGGGCAGGAAGAGGACGGGATCGTTGCCGAGCGCATCGGCGAGGCCGTCGCGCTTGAGGTCGTCCGGCGCAAAGCCGATCATCACCAGGCCGGCGCGGCCGCCCTGCCCTTCCACCAGCGCATTGGTGGCGAGCGTCGTCGACAGCGCGACGAGGCCGATGGCGGAGACGGGGGCCTTCGCCTGATCCAGCACGGCCTCGACGGCGCCGGAAATGCCGGCCGATAGGTCGTGGCGCGTGGTGAGCGCCTTGGCGCGGGCGACGACGCCCTCCGTTTCGCTGTAGAGCACGGCGTCCGTATAGGTGCCGCCGGTATCGATGCCGAGTAACAAGTGATCTGCCACGAGAATTCTTCCGGACCGCCCGCCGTCCCTTTTCAAAGCGGGCCTCGAATGGTGTTATTGCATGTGCGGCGCAATTGCCACCATTCCGCCGGCGACATGCGATGAAAGAACGAGGAGCCCGTCCAGTGACACACCGCCCCTTCCGAAAGCCGTTTCTGGCCGCCCTTCTCCTCGGCACGGGGCTGCTTGCCGGCGGCCTGCCCGCAAATGCCCAGGAAGAGGACGAGGAGGAGTACATGGCGCAGATCCCGGACGTCGCGATCTACAAGGCGATGCTGGATGCCAACAAGCAGACGGGCTGGGTGCAGTTCCGCTCGTTCGCCGGCCAGCAGCTCATCTACTTCACGGCCCTCCAGACCATGCATTGCCGGCTGTCGGAAATCCGCTACTCGATCAACAGCGACACACTCGACCAGCGCTTTCCGCTTGCCAAGTGCGATCCGGAACTGCCCTTCAACCTGCCGTCGGACGACACGCAGAACTGGATCTACCTCGAGCTGAAGCCCGGCGAGGCCGAGACGATCGCCGTGCAGGCGGTCTGGGACGACGGCAGCGGCAGCGAGATCGTCGTCTACCAGCCCTGCAAGAACCCGGAGGCGACCTGCGCCTCGATCAAGACGATCAAGAAATCGAAGAAGCGGGCCGACGAGCCGTCACCTTCAACGCCAGTCCGTTAGCCGGCTGCGTCGTCAGGCGCTGCACCGGCCAGGGATGCGTCGCCTCGGTCATGTCGAAGCGGAAGCGATGCATCAGCACGCCGAGCGCGATGATCGCCTCCTGCATGGCGAAGGTCGCGCCGATGCACACGCGCGGGCCCACGCCGAAGGGCAGGTACTGGAAGCGGTGGATGGCCTGGCGGTTCTCCGGCAGGAAGCGTTCCGGCACGAAGGCGCGGGGCTTCTGCCAGAGCAGCGCGTGGCGGTGCAGTGTCCAGGGCATGACGAGGACGGTGACGTCCTTCGGAATCTCGACCCGCTCGCCGGCCGGGCTCGTCCACGAATCGTCCGCGATCGCCGCGCGGTTGATCGAAGGGGCCGGCGGATAGAGCCGCAGCGCCTCCTCGAAGGCCGCCCGCGTCCAGGGCATGAGGTCGAGCCACTCGACCGGGTCGGCGCCGCCTGCCAGCACCCGGTCGATCTCCGCCTCCATCGCCTCGCGTACGTGCGGGCTGTTGGCGACGCAATAGAGGGTCCAGGCGAGCGCCCGCGCCGTGGTCTCGTGGCCGGCGCCGATGAAGGTCAGGATATTGTCCTCCACCTCCTCGATGGTGAGCCCGTCCGGCCCGGCCGCGCGCAGCAGCAGCGTCAGGAAATCGCTCGGCACCGCCTCGCCGTCGCGCTCCATGCGCCTGCGGCGCTCGTCCATCGTGTCGCGCACGATGCGGCGGAACTTTTCGAGCACCCGCACGCCGCCGATGCGCGTCACGCGCGGCACCCAGGCGGGCGCGCGCAGAAGGTCCATCGGGTCGACGCGCCCCATCGTGTGCAGGAGATCGTCCACGTCATCGGCGAAACTGTCCGATTCGGTCGCGATCTCGCCGGAGAACAGCGTCTGCGAGAGGATGGCGAAGGCGAGCTCCGTCATGTCGGCGCCGATGTCGAAGACCGCACCGTCGGCGCCTGCATATTTTTCGGCATAGAGCTGCGACTGGGCCAGCATCTGGCTGGCGAAGCCCTTGGCGTGGCGCGGCGTGAAGATGGGCGCCACCGCCTTGCGCGAGCGGCGCCAGACCGCGCCTTCCGCCGTGAGCAGGCCGTCGCGCAGGATCGGCCGCAGCACGAGCTGGCGCACCACGGCCATCTTGTAGTTCTGGGCATTGTCGACCAGCAGGTATTTGATCAGGCCGGGGTCGTTGACGATCAGCGTCTTCTCGCCGAAGAAGCTCGTCATGATCCAGGGCAGCGTATAGGAGGGCTCGCCCCATAGCTCCAGGGGATTGCGGAACACGGTGCGGATGATCTCGAGCTTCGACGGCGGCACCGTGCGGGGAATCGGCGCCGGCGGTTCGAATGGCTCGGGACGCATGTCCATCATCTGCCTCCTTGTGATCGGCTCTTTATGGAGAGTGGGCCGAGAGGTAGGCGGAAGTTAGAGCAATTCGCGCAAACTGTGCAGCGTCTTGCGTAAAATGAGCGAAGGAGGCTGCAACGCCGTGGACACCAGGATCGAGACAGCCCGTCTTACGCTCCGGCCCTGGAGCGTGGAAGACATCGAACACCTCGCGCTGGGCCTGAACGACCTGGAGCTCGCCAAATGGCTGGCCTTCGTGCCTCACCCCTATACGACGGCACACGCCGAGGACTGGATCAGGAAATGCCGGGAGATTTCCAATACGGGCAACCGGCCGGCCGCCTATGAATTTGCGGTGGAGCTGAAACCCGAACGGCTGGTGATCGGCGGGGTCAGCCTCAACAAGATCGACTGGCAGGCCGGGACGGGCGGCGGCGGAATCTGGATCGCCAGGCGGCATCAGGGGCGCGGCTATGGACGCGAGGCTTTCGAGGCGAAGATCCGCTTCGCCTTTCGCGAACTGGGCCTGACGAAACTGGTCAACGGCTACTTCGACGGCAACGGGAATTCCTGGGCAATGCAGCGCAGGCTCGGCTATCGGCGCGTGGCCGAGGTCGCCGGCCGCTGCATGGCCGACGGACGGCAGACGATCGAGCATGTCACGACGTTGCTGCGCAGCGATTGGGAAGATCGCAAGGACCGGACGTCCAACCGGACATGATCCAGGGCCTGCCGGTTCCCGGCCTAGAGCAGGCCCTCAAGCTCCGCCAGCTTGTCGTTGATCAGCCAGCCGTAGTAGTTCTCCTCCGGCCAGGTCGCCTCGCCCGCCGCGCGGCGCGCGGCGAAGGCGGCAGCGCGCGCATCGGGATTGCCGATATTGTAGAGCGTCGCCGTAAGGCCCGGATTCTTCGAGATGTCGACGCCGGCGATCTTCCTGTAGGCGTCGATCGAGCGGCGGATCGAGGCGGCCATGTAGGCGAGCGAGATGTCGGGATCCATGATCGCCTTGTAGACGCCCGCCGCGTCGTTCTCGTCGAGCCGGTCGTAGCCGGAGATGCGCGCCACGTCGTCGGTCAGGGTGAGCGCCGTCAGCGGATTGATCTGGCCGAGGCCGAAGGTCTGGCCGGCATAGAAGGGCTGGAAGAAGACGGCGCTGAAGCGGTTGTTCGGGAAGGACGTGCCGCCGACCGTCTTGCCCTTGAAGCTCCTGTTCCAGACCGTCTCGCGGCAGGTCCAGAGCGCATAGGAGCCCTTCCTGGCGGCGCATTTGGCAAATTCCGGGCGGGCGACGAAATCGGCGATCGATTCGCCGTCGTAGGCGAAGCGGAAGCTGCCCGTATAGGACGCGGCCTTCACGTAGTAGCTCTGCAGCCGGTCGTAGGCGTCGACGTTGTAGGTGTGCTCGCCGACGATCGCGCCGACCATGTGGATCGGGTCGATGCCGTACTGGCCGGCGACGGACCTGATCTTGCCGGTGAGCCGGCGGTCGTTGGCCAGGAGGTCGCGCACCTTCTCGTATTTCGCGTCGAAGGAGGTCTTGCTGCCCTTCGTGCGGCGCACGGCGGCGCCCGGAATGGCCGGCTGCTCGGCATTGCGGTTGCCGGCCGGCACCACGTCGAGCGCCATCGCCAGGGTCTGGCTCTGCATCACGAGGGCGGCGGCAAGGGCAAGCACGGGGAAGAGCTGTCGCACGATTCCGGTTCCTGTCTGGTCAAATCTGTCGGCGAATGGCGAGACCGATGCAGAACAATCATGTCGGAATGATGCCAAAGCGCGGCAATGGCCTAGGCCGCGCGGTCCTTTCTGTCGAGGGGCTTTTCCATCAAAAATCCGGCACCGGCGGCCGGCGAACGGGCCACCGGTGCCGAAACGTCACAGGATGTAGCGCGACAGGTCCGTGTTGGCCGCGAGCGCGCCGACATGCTTCTTCACATAGTCGGCATCGACGACGAGGCTGTTGCCGGCCTTGTCCGGCGCCTCGAAGGAGATCTCGTCGAGCACCCGCTCCATCACCGTCTGGAGACGCCGCGCGCCGATGTTCTCCACGCTCGCATTGAGCTGAACGGCGACGTCGGCAAGCGCGTCGATGCCGTCCTCGGTGAACTCCAACTCGACGTTCTCCGTCGCCATCAGCGCCTTGTACTGGCGGATGAGGCTGGCCTCCGTCTCCGTCAGGATGCGGCGGAAGTCCTCCCTGGTGAGCGCGCGCAGCTCGACGCGGATCGGCAGGCGGCCCTGGAGCTCCGGCAGGAGGTCCGACGGCTTGGAGACGTGGAAGGCGCCGGACGCGATGAAGAGGATATGGTCCGTCTTCACCGGCCCGTACTTGGTGGCGACCGTCGTGCCCTCGACCAGCGGCAGCAGGTCGCGCTGCACGCCCTCGCGCGAGACGCCGGCGCCCATGCCGCCGTCGCGCGCGGCGATCTTGTCGATCTCGTCGATGAAGACGATGCCGTCGTTCTCGGCCGAGCGGATGGCCTCGCGCTGGATCTGCTCGTTGTCGAGCAGCTTGTCGGATTCGTCGTCGATCAGGATCTTGTAGCTGTCCTTGACCGTCGTCTTGACCTTCTTGGTGCGCCCGCCCATCGCCTTGCCGAACATCTCGGAAAGGTTGAGCACGCCGATATTGGCGCCGGGCATGCCGGGGATCTCGAAGCCGCCGGGAAGCCCGCCACCGGTGTCGGCGACGTCGATCTCGATCTCCTTGTCGTCCAGCTCGTTGGCCCGCAGCTTGCGGCGGAAGGAATCGCGCGTCGCCGGGGAGGCGGTGGCGCCGACGAGGGCGTCGAGCACCCGTTCCTCGGCGTTCATGTGGGCCTTCGCCGTCACCTCGGCGCGCTTCTTCTCGCGCACGAGGCCGATGCCGACCTCGACGAGGTCGCGCACGATCTGCTCGACGTCGCGGCCGACATAGCCGACCTCGGTGAATTTCGTCGCCTCGACCTTGACGAAGGGCGCGCCGGCGAGCTTGGCGAGGCGCCGGGAGATCTCCGTCTTGCCGACGCCCGTCGGGCCGATCATCAGGATGTTCTTCGGCATCACCTCGTCGCGCAGGTCCGGGTCCAGCTGGTGGCGTCGCCAGCGGTTCCTGAGCGCGATGGCGACGGCGCGCTTGGCGTCGTGCTGGCCGATGATGTAGCGGTCGAGTTCGGAGACGATCTCGCGGGGGGAAAAATTGGTCATGATCTCTCGTTCGCTTTCGGGTCGTATTGCATGATCAGCACGTCGTCGCCTGTGCGGCCCAGGAGCTTCTCGACCGGCCGGAAGCCGGCTTTCTCGTAGGCGCGAACCGCACGGGCGTTGGCGGGATCGGGGTCGATGATGATGGTCTCATGGCCGAGGCCGCGAAGATAGGCGACGAAGGCGGCAAGCGCCGCGGAACCGATCCCCGCCGAGAGCTTGTCCTGATGGCCGATCGACAGATCGACGCCGACGGCCTCGCGCGGCAGCTCCAGGAGCCAGGGATTGTCCTTCGTCCATTCCTCGTTCTGGTAGTGGCCGAGAAACCAGACTTGAATGTAGCCGACCGGCTCTCCGTCGAGCGTGACGAGGAAGGGACGGGTCGTGTCCCTGCCCTCCACCATGTCGCGGATGAAGCCGAGTTCCTCTTCCGGATCGCCCCACCACTGCCGCACATGCGGCGCATTCAGCCATGCGGAAAGCAGCGGGTAGTGCTCCTTTCGGACGGGAGAAAAGCCGATCCGGGCGGGATCAATCGGCATCCAGCGTCTCCACCACGACATTGTGGTTGGTGTAGACGCAGATGTCGCCGGCGATCTGCATCGCGCGGCGGGCGATTTCCTCCGCCGACTTGTCCGTGTCCATCAGCGCGCGGGCCGCGGCATAGGCATAGTTGCCGCCCGAGCCGATCGCCATGGTGCCATGCTCGGGCTCCAGCACGTCGCCGGTGCCGGTGAGCGCCAGCGTGACGGACTTGTCGGCGACCAGCATCATGGCCTCGAGCCGGCGCAGGTAGCGGTCGGTCCGCCAGTCCTTGGCAAGCTCGACGGCCGCGCGCATCAGCTGGTCGGGATATTGCTCCAGCTTGGCCTCGAGCCGTTCGAGCAGCGTGAAGGCGTCCGCCGTGGCGCCGGCGAAACCGGCGATCACGTCGCCCTTGGCGAGCCGGCGGACCTTGCGCGCGTTGCCCTTCATCACCGTCTGGCCGAGGCTCACCTGGCCGTCGCCCGCCATCACCACCTTGCCGTCCTTGCGGACGGTAATGATCGTCGTGGCGTGCATGGAAGCATAGGGGTTGTGTTCACTCATGGGTAGACCTTCAAAGGCCCGGAGGACCGGGCGGGGCACCGCCAGCGAGGCGGCTTCGTCGTCCCCTATGTAAGCAGCGCTCCGGCAATTGCAAACGGGTGGCGTGATGGACACCGGCACCGGCAATGCCTCTGTTCTCCTGGACATTCCCCCACCCCCGAAACCTCGCCTTCTCGCCTGAAGGAGGATTGACCGCCTCCGTAGAACGCCTCGGGGGCCGCGCGAAAGCGAAGCCACCCCACACAGTTTCAGATGCGGGGCTTTCGCGCGGCTTTCCGGACTGTCGCATAACCCGGCAGCGCTCCGCGCGGGGCCGTTCCGGCATGCGCCGAAAACCCGCGAGAGACTGGCCTTTTACGAAGAGCCCTGTTAAGGAGCGGCGGAGAAGTACCGGAGAAACCAATGAGCCGCACAGCCAGCGTTTCGCGCAAGACGAACGAGACCTCCGTTTCGGTCGCCGTCGACATCGACGGCACCGGCACGTCGACCATTTCGACGGGCGTGGGCTTCTTCGACCATATGCTCGACCAGCTGTCGCGCCATTCGCTGATCGACATGCAGATCAGGACCGAAGGGGACCTCCACGTGGACGACCACCACACGGTGGAGGACACGGGCATCGCCATCGGCCAGGCCATCGCCAAGGCGCTGGGCGACCGGCGCGGCATCACGCGCTACGCCTCGCTCGACCTTGCCATGGACGAGACGATGACGCGGGCCGCCGTGGACGTCTCCGGCCGTCCCTTCCTCGTCTGGAGCGTGGATTTCTCCGCCCCGAAGATCGGCACCTTCGACACCGAGCTGGTGCGCGAGTTCTTCAACGCGCTCGCCCAGCACGCCGGCATCACGCTGCACGTCCAGAACATCTACGGCGCCAACAACCATCATATCGCCGAGACGTGCTTCAAGGCCGTCGCGCGCGTGCTGCGCACCGCGACCGAGATCGA
This sequence comes from Shinella agrisoli, assembly GCF_046557955.1. NCBI lineage: Bacteria > Pseudomonadati > Pseudomonadota > Alphaproteobacteria > Hyphomicrobiales > Rhizobiaceae > Shinella > Shinella agrisoli. The sequence continues at coordinate 18,562 of NZ_JBJIEP010000018.1, forward strand.
TCCCCGCCAGGCGGGCCGCGTCCCCTCGACGAAAGGCTCGCTGGCCTAGACCCATCAGGAGGCCGCCGATGGCCACGTTCCTCGTTCTGATACCGCCGGGCGCCGAAGCGGGCGACGAAAAGGCCCGGTTCCTGCGCGACCGCTTTTCCTGGATCGCGCTCTTCCTGCCCGTCCTCTGGCTGCTGTGGCATCGCGCCTTCCTCGCCGCCGCGCTCGCCTTCGCCGTCCAGTCGCTCGGCTCGGCCATCGCCGGCCATCCCGCCTTCGGCCTTGCGGGCCTCGGCCTTTCCGTCGCGACCGGCCTCCTGGTCGCGCTCGAAGGCCCGTCCATGCTCGCCGCCTCCCTCGAGCGGAAGGGCTGGACGGTCGACGCGGTGATCAGCGCGGCCGACCGGGAAACGGCGGAAGACATCTACTACATGGAAAACGGGACCGGCGAGGCGCCGGCGGCCGAAAGCGCCCGCCCCCTCCTGCCGGCATCGCAAACCTCCGCGCGGCGGCACGCTCCCATGCTCGGCCTCGTCGGTTTCAAGGAAGGCGGCTGAGATGCGCGTCGCGATCATCGACTACGGCTCGGGCAACCTGCGCTCGGCCACCAAGGCCTTCGAGCGCGCGGCCCGCGAGGCCGGCATCGCGGCTGAGATCGACCTCACCGACAAGGCCGAGCGCGTCGCCACCGCCGACCGCATCGTGCTGCCCGGCGTCGGCGCCTATGCCGATTGCCGCCGCGGCCTCGATGCCGTGCCCGGCATGGTGGAGGCGCTGCGCGATGCCGTCGAGGCGAAGGCCCGTCCCTTCCTCGGCATCTGCGTCGGCATGCAGCTCATGTCCTCGCGCGGCCTCGAAAAGACCGTGACCGAGGGCCTCGGCTGGATCAGGGGCGACGTCGTCCTGATGACGCCGGACGATCCGGAGCTGAAGATCCCGCAGATCGGCTGGAACACGCTCGACCGCAAGCGCGCGCATCCGCTCTTCGAGGGTATCCCTGAAACGCTGCACGCCTATTTCGTGCACTCCTACCACCTTGCCGCGGAAGATCCCGAGGACGTGGTCGCCACCGTCGACTACGGCGGCCAGATGACCGCCTTCGTCGCCAGGCAGAACAAGGCCGGCGCGCAGTTCCACCCGGAAAAGAGCCAGACGCTCGGCCTTTCCCTCATCGCCAATTTCCTGCGCTGGAAGCCGTAAGATGATCCTCTTTCCCGCCATCGACCTGAAGGACGGCCAGTGCGTTCGCCTGAAACTCGGCGACATGGACCAGGCTACCGTCTACAATCCCGACCCGGCCGCGCAGGCGAAGGCCTTCGAGGACCAGGGCTTCGAATGGCTGCACGTCGTCGACCTCAACGGCGCCTTCGCGGGAACGAGCGTCAACGGCGTCGCCGTCGACGCGATCCTGAAGGCGACGAGGAACCCGGTGCAGCTCGGCGGGGGCATCCGCACGCTGGACCATATCGAGAACTGGCTGGCGCGCGGCCTCTCCCGCGTCATCCTCGGCACCGTCGCCGTGCGCGACCCGGCGCTCGTCGTCGAAGCCTGCCGGAAATTCCCCGGCAAGGTCGCCGTCGGCATCGACGCCAAGGGCGGCAAGGTCGCCGTCGAGGGCTGGGCGGAGGCGTCCGAGCTCGGCGTGATCGAGCTTGCCAAAAAATTCGAGGGCGCGGGCGTCGCCGCGATCATCTATACGGACATCGACCGCGACGGCATCCTGACCGGCATCAACTGGGCTTCGACGCTGGAACTGGCCGACGCCGTCTCCATCCCCGTCATCGCCTCCGGCGGCCTTGCCTCGATGGACGACATCCGCCGTCTCGTTTCGCCCGACGCCCGCAAGCTCGAAGGCGCGATCTCCGGCCGCGCGCTCTATGACGGCCGCATCGATCCGGCCGAAGCGCTGGCGGTGATCCGTGAAGCAAAAGGACGGGCAGCATGACCCTCAAGGCCCGTGTCATCCCCTGCCTCGACGTCAAGGACGGCCGCGTCGTCAAGGGCGTCAGCTTCGTCAACCTCATCGATGCCGGCGATCCGGTGGAATCGGCCAAGGCCTATGACGCGGCCGGCGCCGACGAGCTCTGCTTCCTCGACATCACCGCCTCCTCCGACGACCGCGACACGATCTTCGACGTCGTGGCGCGCACGGCCGAGCACTGCTTCATGCCGCTCACCGTCGGCGGCGGCGTTCGCACGGTCGCCGACATCCGCAAGCTGCTGCTCGCCGGGGCCGACAAGGTGTCGATCAACTCGGCGGCCGTCGCAAATCCGGATTTCGTCGCGGAAGCCGCCGACAAGTTCGGCAACCAGTGCATCGTCGTGTCGATCGATTCCAAGAAGGTGTCCGCCGAAGGCGAGGAGGACCGCTGGGAGATCTTTACCCATGGCGGGCGCAAGCCGACCGGCATCGACGCCGTGGCCTTCGCGGAAAGGATGGTGGAGCGCGGCGCGGGCGAACTTCTCCTGACCTCCATGGACCGTGACGGCCAGAAGAGCGGCTACGACATCGCGCTCACCCGCACCATCGCCGACCGCGTCTCCGTGCCGGTCATCGCCTCGGGCGGCGTCGGCAATCTCGACCACCTCGTCGAGGGCGTGCGCGACGGCCATGCGACGGCGGTGCTGGCCGCCTCGATCTTCCACTTCGGCACCTATACGATCGGCGAGGCCAAGCGCTACATGGCCGACCATGGCATCGCCATGCGGCTCGACTGAGGAGAGGCCTATGAGCACCTTCACCCTTGCGGACCTCGAACGCATCGTCGATGCCCGCGCAAAGGCCGATCCGTCGGAAAGCTGGACGGCGAAGCTGGTCGCGGCCGGGCAGCGGAAAGCGGCGAAAAAGCTCGGTGAGGAAGCCGTCGAGATCGTCATCGCGGCAATCGAGGGCGAAAAGGCAGATTTGACGAGCGAAACGGCCGATTTGCTCTATCATCTGATGGTCGTATTGAAAATCGGCGGCGTCCCGCTACAAGATGTCATGGGGGAGCTGGAACGGCGTACGGGCCAGTCGGGTCTTGCGGAAAAGGCCAGCCGGAAGAATTGATGATCCAGGCAGCGCGCGACAAGGACCAGGCGGACATTCCGGACGATTTCGGCAACCGCGATTATTCTCCCTACCGCTTCTTCTCCGCAGAAGAATGGGCGCATTTCCGTGCCGACACGCCCCTGACGCTGACCGCCGACGAGGTGCAGCGCCTGCGTTCGCTGGGCGACCCGGTCGATCTCGACGAGGTGCGGCGCATCTATCTCTCGCTCTCGCGCCTGCTTTCGGCCCATGTCGAATCCTCGCAGATGCTCTTCGAGCAGAGGAAGCGGTTCCTCAGCCTCTCCGACGAAGCGAAGACGCCGTTCGTCATCGGCATTGCCGGCTCGGTCGCGGTGGGCAAGTCGACCACGGCGCGTATCCTGATGGAACTGCTCTCGCGCTGGCCGTCGAGCCCGAAGGTCGATCTCGTGACGACGGACGGCTTCCTCTATCCGAATGCGGTGCTCCAGCGCGAGAACATGATGGACCGCAAGGGGTTTCCGGAAAGCTACGACATCGGCGCGCTGCTGCGCTTCCTCTCGGCGATCAAGGCCGGAAAGCCGGACGTCAAGGCGCCGATGTATTCGCACTTGACCTACGACGTGCTGCCGAACACCTTCCGCACCATCGACCGGCCGGACATCCTGATCTTCGAGGGCATCAACGTGCTGCAATCGCGCGATCTGCCGGCGGACGGCAAGATCGTGCCGATGGTCTCGGATTTCTTCGATTTCTCGATCTATATCGATGCGGAAGAGGCGCTGATCCACACCTGGTACGTCGAGCGTTTCATGCGGCTGCGCGACACGGCCTTCAAGGACCCGGATTCCTACTTCCACCGCTATGCGACGATCAGCGAGACGGCGGCGCTCGCCATTGCCGAAGGCCTCTGGCACAACATCAACCTCAAGAACCTGCACCAGAACATCCTGCCGACGCGCCCGCGCGCCGACCTGATCCTGCAGAAGGGCAAGGACCACTTCATCGAGACGGTGGCGCTGCGCAAATTGTAAGCCGGCTCAGGGGTTCACGCGGCGAAGCGTCAGGTTGATGCGCCCGCCGTTCTTCAGAAGCGTCGAGGTGCCCGGATAGATCCGGTCGACGCCGTGGAAGATCAGCCGGCTTTCCCCGCCGAAGACGAAGACGTCACCGCTCGACAGCCGGAAGGACCGGGTCGGGTCGCTGCGCGAAACGCCGCCGATGCGGAACAGGCATTGATCGCCCAGCGACACCGAGACGACCGGCGCGCCGAACTCGCTCTCGTCGCGGTCCTGATGCAGGCCCATCCTGGCGTCCGGGTCGTAGAAATTGACGAGGCAGGCCTCCGGCGGCCTTGGAAAGCCGGACACCTGCTCCCAGAGGGCCAGAAGCTCCGCGGGAATGGCCGGCCAGGGGCGGCCGGTTTCGGGATGCGTCGGCTGGTAGCGGTAGCCGTTGTCCTTGTCCGTCACCCAGCCGAGCGATCCGCAATTGGTCATGCGGACCGACATCGGCTTGCCGGTCTTCGGCATGCGCGGCACGAAGAGCGGCGCCTCGGCCACGACCTGCCGCACCGCCGCGACGAGCGCGTCCTGCGCCTCGCGGCGAAAGTAGCCGGGAAAGTAGCGCAGTCCCGCGGGCAGGCCGCGCTCAGCCATGCCCGCTTCCTTCGGGACGAGGCCTCACGCGTCCGCGAGATCCGGAATGCGCAGCACCTGGCCGGGATAGATCTTGTCCGGATGGGAGAGCATCGGCCGGTTGGCATCGAAGATCACCGTGTGCTTCGCGCCCTTGCCCTTGCCGTAATGCGCTTCGGCGATCTTCCAGAGGTTGTCGCCCTTCTTGACCGTATAGAAGACCGGTTCCTTGGCAGGGGCGGCCGCGACGGCAAGCGCCTCAGTGTCGACCTTGGAAACCCCAAGCGTGTTGCCGACGGCCACGATGGCCTTCTCGAAGACGGCCTGATCGGCGACGCTGCCCTTCAGGACCACCTTGTCGTCGACGACCTCCACCTGCACCTGGTCGGTGCCGAGGCCGTGCGATTCCAGTTCCTTCTTCACCGCGTCGGCGTCGGGCGCTTCGTCGTCCCCACCGATTCCGAGCTTCTTGCCGGCATTCTTGATAAAGCTGAAGAGACCCATGTTTACCTCCTGTTTTCCCGACTTAAGCAGACCTCGCCCACAAAGGAAAGGTTTCGTTTCCTTCACACGCATAAACGGCCAAGTTGCGGCAATCATTCGCCGGTCGGCTTGGCCCGCATGCGTTTCACGTCGGCCCGGCCCGATTTTTCCTTGAGCCGGCGCTCGACCGAGCCCTTCGTCGGCTTCGTCTTCCTGCGCGGCGGCGGTGGCGGCTCGGCGGCCTTGAGGATCAGCTCCTTCAGCCGCTCGCGCGCGTCCTCGCGGTTGCGCTCCTGGCTGCGGAAGCGGTTCGCCTCGATCATCAGCACGCCGTCCTTGGAAACCCTGCGGCCGGCGAGCCTTTCCGCATTCGCCTTGACCCGGCCGCCGAGCGAGGGCGAGTTGCGCAGGTCGAAGAAGAGCTGGACCGCCGTCGAGACCTTGTTGACGTTCTGCCCGCCCGGCCCGCCGGCCAGCACGAACTGCTCGGTCAGTTCCCAGCCGGCAATCGTGATCGCATCGTTGATGTAAAGCGGGTCGCTGGCCATGGATGTTCCTTTCCCGGCCGTTGTAGCGGGTGGCCGGGAAAACGGGAAGCCGCCTGCCGAAACGAAAAACCCGGCCTTTCGAGCCGGGTTTCACGTGAATCATCGACAGGAGACCTATTCGGCGGCGACCTTCAGGCCGGGAGCGGCGTCGCGCACGCTGCCGTCCACCTGGTCCTCGAACTTCTCGAAGTTGGCGATGAACATGTCGACCAGCTTCTGGGCCTGCTTGTCATAGGCAGCGCCGCTCGCCCAGGTCGAGCGCGGGTCGAGGATCTTGGTGTCGACGCCCGGCACCGAAACCGGCACCTGGAAGCCGAAATTGTCGTCGCGGCGGAAGAGCGCGTCCTTCAGCGATCCGTCGAGGGCGGCGGCAAGCAGGGTGCGCGTCGCCTTGATCGGCATGCGCCGCCCTTCACCATAGGCACCGCCCGTCCAGCCGGTGTTGACCAGCCAGCAATCGACGCCGTGCTTGGCGATCAGTTCCTTGAGCAGATTGCCGTAGACCGTTGGATGACGCGGCATGAAGGGGGCGCCGAAGCAGGTCGAGAAGGTGGCTTCCGGCTCGGTCACGCCCCGCTCCGTGCCGGCGACCTTGGCGGTATAGCCGGAAAGGAAGTGGTACATGGCCTGGTCGGGCGTCAGCTTGGCGATCGGCGGCATCACGCCGAAGGCGTCGGCGGTCAGCATGATGATCGTCTTCGGATGGCCGGCGCGGCCGGTCTCGCTGGCATTGGGGATGAAATGCAGGGGATAGGCGCAGCGGGTGTTCTCCGTCAGCGAGCCGTCGTTGAAGTCCGGCACGCCGTTCGCGTCGAGCACGACGTTTTCGAGCACGGTGCCGAAGCGCTGGGTCGTGGCGTGGATCTCCGGCTCGGCCTCGGCCGAAAGGCGGATCGTCTTGGCGTAGCAGCCGCCCTCGAAGTTGAAGATGCCGTTCTCGCCCCAGCCGTGCTCGTCGTCGCCGATGAGCGTGCGGTTCGGATCGGCCGACAGCGTGGTCTTTCCGGTGCCGGACAGGCCGAAGAAGACGGCCGCGTCGCCCGCCGGGCCGACATTGGCCGAGCAGTGCATCGGCATGACCTTCTGCGACGGCAGCAGCCAGTTGAGCACGGTGAAGACCGACTTCTTCATCTCGCCGGCATAGTAGGTGCCGGCAATCAGCACGATGCCGCGCGTCAGGTCGCAGGCGATCATGGTTTCCGTGCGGGCGCCATGGCGGGCGGGATCGGCCTTGAAGGTCGGCAGGTCGATGATGGTGAGCTTCGGCACGAAGGCCGCAAGGTCCTTCTCTTCCGGCCGGATAAGCAGGTTGCGGATGAACAGCGAATGCCAGGCAAGCTCCGTGACGACACGGGTCGGCAGCGCGTAATCGGCATCGGCCCCGCCGATAAGATCCTGCACGAAGAGATCGCGTTCGCCGGCGTGCGCCAGCATGTCGGCGTGGAGCGCGTCGAAGTGCTCACGCGAGAGGGCCTTGTTGTTGTCCCACCAGATATGGCCCTCGGTGTTCTCGTCGCGCACGACGAACTTGTCCTTCGGCGAGCGGCCGGTGTGCTGGCCGGTCAGCGCGCGCAGGGCGCCGTGGGCGGTCTTCACAGCCTCGCCGCGGCCGAGCGCCTCTTCATAGAGGGCTTCCGCTGCAAAGTTGTACCGGACCGTGCCGTTGGTGTGGATACTCATCGCGGTGAGCCCCTGAGCGGGGTTGCGAACGCCAAGTTCCTGCATGGTCCAGTTTTCCTCCATGGCGACAAGACCGGGGTGAATTTCGCAGGAAACTAATCTGCCGTTGTCACAAAGACAAGAGAGGAATCAAAATTAGGCAATAATATCAAATAATTAATCGATTTAAATAATTATGCTACTTTTTTAATCGTTTGAATAATCGATTTAAAAATGACTCGGTGAATGCGGCTGAAACGTCTCCCTTTATCTTCGCCACAATTTGTTCCACCTTTATCCCCAAGGAGGCGCATCACATCCAGGACAGGAACTCGGATCCGAGGTCGGGAAAGGCGCCTATGAATATGGAGACAAGCAGGATGCAGACGATCGCACTCGTAGACGACGACCGGAATATCCTAACATCCGTGTCGATCGCCCTGGAGGCGGAAGGCTACAAGGTCGAGACCTATACGGACGGTGCGTCCGCCCTCGACGGCCTTCTCGCCCGCCCGCCGCATCTTGCGATCTTCGACATCAAGATGCCGCGCATGGACGGCATGGAGCTGCTGCGCCGGCTGCGCCAGAAATCGGACCTGCCGGTGATCTTCCTCACCTCGAAGGACGAGGAGATCGACGAACTGTTCGGCCTCAAGATGGGCGCGGACGACTTCATCACCAAGCCGTTCTCCCAGCGCCTGCTGGTCGAGCGCGTCAAGGCGATCCTGCGCCGCGCCTCGAGCCGCGAGGCGGCCGCCTCGGGCAGCACCGGCGGGGCGGCGAAGTCCGGCGAGGTGGCGGCCCGTTCGCTCGAACGCGGCCAGCTCGTCATGGACCAGGAGCGCCATACCTGCACCTGGAAGGGCGAGCCGGTGACGCTGACCGTCACCGAATTCCTCATCCTCCATTCGCTGGCCCAGCGTCCCGGCGTCGTGAAAAGCCGCGATTCGCTGATGGATGCCGCCTATGACGAGCAGGTCTATGTCGACGACCGCACCATCGACAGCCACATCAAGCGGCTCCGCAAGAAGTTCAAGATGGTCGATACCGACTTCGACATGATCGAAACGCTCTACGGCGTCGGCTACCGCTTCCGCGAAACCGCCTGAGGCGATTTCGCTTGCATCGACCGCGGCGGCGATGGCATGCCGCGGCCGGCGGCGCATCACCGCCGCACAGAGGATAGACCCGCTTGTTGCAGAACGTGCCGGAAAGGGATGGAGAAGACGTCGAGGGCCGGCCCGCGCCGCGCTCGCTGCGCCGCCGCTGGACCCATCCCTTCACGCTGGCGCGCCGTATCTTCGGCAATGCGGTCTTTTCCAGCCTCACGCGCCGCATCCTCTTCTTCAACCTCGTCGCGCTCGTCGTGCTCGTGGCGGGCATCCTCTATCTCAACCAGTTCCGCGAGGGCCTGATCGACGCACGCGTCGAAAGCCTGCTGACCCAGGGCGAGATCATCGCCGGCGCGATCTCGGCCTCCGCCTCGGTCGACACCAACTCGATCACCATCGACCCGGAAAAGCTGCTGGAGCTGCAGGCCGGCCAGAGCATCACGCCCCTGCCGAACGACGAGGACCTCGAATTCCCGATCAACCCGGAGCGCGTGGCACCGGTCCTGCGGCGGCTGATCTCGCCGACACGCACCCGCGCCCGCATCTACGACACGGATGCCAACCTCCTGCTCGATTCCCGGCACCTCTACACGCAGGGCCAGGTGCTGCGCTTCGACCTGCCGCCGGTCGAGCCCGAGAGCCCAAGCCTCATCGAGCGCATGAACGTCTGGTTCAACCGCATCCTCCAGCCGAGCAACCTGCCGCAATACAAGGAAGCGCCGGGCGGCGACGGCTCGATCTACCCCGAGGTGATGAACGCGCTGACCGGGGTGCGGGGCGCCGTCGTGCGCGTTAACGACAAGGGCGAGCTGATCGTCTCCGTCGCCGTGCCCGTGCAGCGCTTCCGCGCCGTGCTCGGCGTGCTGCTGCTTTCCACGCAGGCGGGCGACATCGACAAGATCGTGCATGCCGAACGCCTCGCCATCATGCGCGTCGCGGGCGTCGCCGGCCTCGTCAACATCGCGCTCTCGCTGCTTCTTTCCAGCACCATCGCCAACCCGCTGCGCCGGCTTTCGGCGGCGGCGATCCGCGTGCGGCGCGGCGCCAAGGAGCGCGAGGAAATCCCGGACTTCTCCGTGCGCCAGGACGAGATCGGCAACCTTTCCATCGCGCTGCGCCAGATGACGACGGCGCTCTACGACCGCATCGACGCGATCGAGAGCTTTGCCGCCGACGTCAGCCACGAGCTGAAGAACCCGCTGACCTCGCTGCGCAGCGCCGTCGAGACCCTGCCGCTCGCCCGCACGGACGATTCCAAGAAGCGCCTCATGGACATCATCCAGCACGACGTGCGCCGCCTCGACCGCCTGATCAGCGACATTTCCGACGCTTCGCGGCTCGACGCGGAGCTTGCCCGAAGCGACGCGCGCACGGTCGACCTCGAAAAGCTGCTCGGCGACCTCATCGACATTTCCCGCCAGGTCAACAACCGCAAGAAGCCGGTGATCCTCGACTTCGTCGTCGACCGGAAGGACAATCCGAAGTCCAAGTTCGAGGTCAGCGGCTACGAGCTGCGCATCGGCCAGATCGTCACCAACCTCATCGAGAATGCGCGCTCCTTCGTGCCCGACGAGGGCGGACGCATCGTCGTGCGCCTGTCGCGCGGGCGGGGCGAGCGCTGCATCATCCAGGTCGAGGACAACGGGCCCGGCATCCAGGCGGAGAACATCGACCGCATCTTCGAACGCTTCTACACGGACCGCCCGGCGAGCGAGGGCTTCGGCCAGAATTCCGGCCTCGGCCTCTCCATCTCGCGGCAGATCGCCGAAGCCCACGGCGGCACGCTGAAGGCGGAGAACATCATCGACAAGGCGACCGGCGACGTCGCCGGCGCGCGCTTCACGCTCGCCCTTCCGGCCGGCACGCAGAAATGACCACGTCCTCCAACGTGCACGGAACGGCCATCGTGATCGGCACGACGGGCCTTCTGTTCGTCGGCCCGTCCGGCGCCGGCAAGAGCGCGGTCGCCCTCGCCTGCATTGAGGACGCACGGGCCCGCGGCCTGTTCGCCGCTCTCGTCAGCGACGACCAGGTTCTGGTGCGCGCGGCGGGCGGCCGCCTCGTCGCCCGCGCGCCGGCCAGCATCGCCGGCCTTGCGGAAATGCGCGGCACCGGCATCATCGAGACGGCGACCATCGAGACGGCCGTGCTGCACAGGGCCGTGCGCCCCGTCGCGCCGCCTTTCGACGAACGCCTTGCGCCGGAAGGCGAAACAATCGCGGTCCTTCCCGCGTTCCCCCTGCCGCTGACCCGGCTGCCGCTCTTTCCCGGGTGCACCGCATTCTCGACCTTGGCCGCAATCCATCCGGAAATGCTGGCGCATTGACGGCGAAAGCCCCGGCAAAAAGCGGAATCGGGCATTTTGGGCTTGCACTTGGCCTTTTCATTGACATGATGGCCACCCCAATGGTGGACGGATTTGTTGCATTGCGGTATTCGGCCGTCCGTTCGAATTGGGGAAATGGGAGCGACTGCTGATGATCGGACTGGTGCTTGTCACCCATGGCAAGCTGGCGGAGGAATTCCGGCACGCACTTGAACATGTCGTTGGTCCGCAAAAGGCGATCGAGACCGTCTGCATCGGCCCAGAGGACGACATGGACCAGCGCCGCCAGGACATCCTGGAAGCGGTCATGAAGGCCGACCAGGGCCATGGCGTCATCATCCTCACCGACATGTTCGGCGGCACGCCGTCGAACCTTGCCATCTCGGTGATGACCGGCGAGGGCATCGAGGTGATCGCCGGCGTCAACCTTCCCATGCTGATCAAGCTCGCCGGCATCCGCGGCGAGAACAACATGGAAAAGGCGCTGATCGACGCTTCCGAGGCAGGCCGCAAATATATCAACGTGGCAAGCCGCGTCCTGAGCGGCAAATAGGGATTGCCCGCCGTCCATGACCGTCTCGAGAGAGCTTCTCATCATCAACAAGCGGGGCCTGCATGCCCGCGCCTCAGCGAAATTCGTCCAGACGGTCGACGGCTACGATGCCGAAGTGACCGTCTCCAAGGACGGCATGACGGTGGGCGGCACCTCGATCATGGGCCTGATGATGCTGGCGGCCAGCCCCGGCTGCAGCGTGCTCGTGACGGCGACCGGCGCGCAGGCGCGCGAAGTGCTCGATGCGCTCGACGCGCTCATCGCCGACCGTTTCGGCGAAGAGATGTAGGCCCTCCTTCGATATAAGGATATAAAGACTTCTTTATATCAGGTTGCTCCAGCCGGCGTTTCCTGATAGGAAGCGCCATCACGGACAAGACCGTTCGTTTTCCGCAATTCCGGCCCAAACCGCGCATACCTGCTGGAATTGCCAAAGAAGGCTGGAGACCTCATGACCACCACGAAGGACTACCACGTTGCCGATATCGGGCTTGCCGATTTCGGCCGCAAGGAAATTCAGATCGCCGAGACGGAAATGCCGGGCCTGATGGCCTGCCGCGAAGAGTTCGGCGCTTCCAAGCCCCTCAAGGGCGCGCGCATCACCGGCTCGCTGCACATGACCATCCAGACCGCCGTCCTCATCGAGACGCTGGTCGCGCTCGGCGCCGAAGTCCGCTGGGCCTCGTGCAACATCTTCTCCACGCAGGACCATGCCGCCGCCGCGATCGCCGCCGCCGGCATCCCGGTCTACGCCGTCAAGGGCGAGACGCTGACGGAATACTGGGAATATACCGACAAGATCTTCCAGTGGGCCGACGGCGGGCTTTCCAACATGATCCTCGACGACGGGGGCGACGCCACCATGTACATCCTGCTCGGCGCGCGCGCCGAAGCAGGCGAGAACGTGCTCACGAACCCCGGCTCGGAGGAAGAGGAAATCCTCTTCGCCCAGATCAGGAAGCGCCTTGCCGCTTCGCCGGGCTGGTTCACGAAGCAGCGCGACGCCATCAGGGGCGTGACGGAAGAGACGACGACCGGCGTCAACCGTCTCTACCAGCTCCAGCAGAAGGGCCTCCTGCCCTTCCCGGCGATCAACGTCAACGACTCGGTCACCAAGTCGAAGTTCGACAACAAGTACGGCTGCAAGGAATCGCTGGTCGACGGCATCCGCCGCGGCACCGACGTGATGATGGCCGGCAAGGTCGCCGTCGTCTGCGGCTACGGCGACGTCGGCAAGGGCTCCGCGGCGTCCCTGCGCGGCGCCGGCGCCCGCGTGAAGGTCACCGAGATCGACCCGATCTGCGCGCTGCAGGCCGCCATGGACGGCTATGAGGTCGTACAGCTCGAGGACGTCGTCTCGACCGCCGACATCTTCATCACCACCACCGGCAACAAGGACGTCATCCGCCTCGAGCACATGCGCGAGATGAAGGACATGGCGATCGTCGGCAATATCGGCCACTTCGACAACGAGATCCAGGTCGCGGCGCTCAGGAATTTCAAGTGGACGAACGTCAAGCCGCAGGTCGACCTCGTCGAGTTCCCGAAGGGCAACCGCATCATCCTCCTGTCGGAAGGCCGCCTGCTGAACCTCGGCAACGCCACCGGCCACCCGTCCTTCGTGATGTCCGCCTCCTTCTCCAACCAGGTGCTCGCCCAGATCGAGCTCTTCACGAAGGGCGAGACCTACAAGAACGAGGTCTACGTGCTGCCGAAGCAGCTCGACGAGAAGGTGGCGCGCCTGCACCTTGCCAAGCTCGGCGCAAAGCTCACCGAGCTTTCCGACGAGCAGGCCAACTATATCGGCGTGACGCCTCAGGGCCCGTACAAGGCCGAGCACTACAGGTACTGATCCTTACCCGGATTATCCACAACATCTAGGGGCTGCGCGCTTGACAAGGCGCGCGGCCTCTTTTTTGCCCCCGTCCCTTCCCGACGATTCGGGAAACAAGTATCGTTTAAACCGTTGATTCGGCGTGCAGATGCGGACCCTTCGCGCCGGGTCGGGATGTCTTGTCGATCAGGCGGCAAACGGACGGAGACATACCGGGGATGATGTCGGAACTGAAACGAGGCCGTTCCGGGCTGCCTTTCGGCGTGCCGGGGCGGGATGCGGCGCATTCGTCTGCGCCTCGAAATGCGGATATGGTTAACGGCCGGTCGACGGACCGCGGCAGGCGCATTCTGGCGGCCGGCTCGGCGCTGACGTCGCTCGCCCTTGCCGGCCCGGCCCATGCCGCCGGCCCCTACCTTGCCACCACGGAAATCGTCACCGTCTCCATGCTGCTCGGCGTGATGTCGGCGGCGATGGTCTCCGCGGTCTGGATGATCCGCCAGCGAGGCCGCATGGAAGCGGAGAACCGCGAGCTGAAGGCGCACCTTTCCGACGCCCGCCACAACGTTTCCCGCCTCCAGGCGCTCATCGGCGACAAGAACCGCCGGATCGTCGTCTGGGACGGCCTTTCCGACAAGCCGGAATTCCTGGGCCAGCTGCCGCCGGAGACCGGGGCCCCGCAGGCCGACCGCGAGTTCCTCGCCTTCGGCCGCTGGCTGAAGCCGACCTGCGCCGCCGGGATCGAACGCGCCGTCGAAAGACTGCGCTCCCAGGCGCAGAGCTTCGACCTCATCGTGGAAACGATCCGCGGCGAGGTGGTGGAAGCGCAGGGACGCGTTTCCGGCGGGCAGGCCTTCGTGCGCTTCGTGGCGCTCAACAACCTGCGGGCGGAAGCGGCCGAACTGAAGCTCGAACGGGACCGGCTCGTCGCCGCGCTCACCACCCTGCAGGGCCTGCTCGACCAGATCGACCTGCCCGTCTGGCAGCGCGCCGCCGACGGTTCGCTCGCCTGGGTCAACGAAGCCTATGCCGAGGCCGTCGAGGCGAAGGATGCGGCCAGCGCCGTGCGCGAGAACCGCGAGTTGCTGCCGACCATCGCGCGTGAGAAAATCCGCGCCACCAGCACCTACGACACGCCCTTCCGCGACAAGGTCTCCACCGTCGTGCACGGCAACCGCAGCTTCTTCGAGGTGGTCGACGCGAAGAGTCCGACGGGCTCGGCGGGCATCGCCGTCAACGTCTCCGACGTGGAAGCAGTGCGCGAGGAACTGGTGCGCACGCTGAAGAGCCATGCCGAGACGCTCGACCACCTCGCGACGCCCGTCGCGATCTTCGACGGCGAGCAGCGCCTGCAGTTCTACAACCAGGCTTTCCAGCGCATGTGGGAGATCGACACCGCCTTCCTCGAGGGCAAGCCGGGCAATGGCGAGCTTCTCGACCGCCTGCGCGCGGGCGGCAAGCTGCCGGAACAGCTCAACTGGCGGCAGTGGAAGGAAAACGCGCTTTCCGTCTACCGCGCGATCGACACGCAGACCGACCTCTGGCACCTGCCGAACGGCCAGACGCTGCGAGTCTTCGCGACAGCCCGCCCGCAGGGCGGCGCCACCTGGGTCTTCGAGAACCTGACCGAGAAGGTCGACCTCGAAACGCGCTACAACACGCTGGTGCAGGTGCAGGACGAGACGATCGACCACCTTGCGGAAGGCGTCGCCGTGTTCAGCCCGGACGGACGCATCCGCCTTTCCAACCCGGCTTTCCGGGCGCTGTGGGGCATCAGCGAGGCGGAGGCGAAATCCGGCACCCATATCCGCGCCATCGAGCAGGCCTGCACCCCGTCCTACGACAAGCCGGACGGCTGGAAGCGCTTTGCCCACATGATCACCAGCTTCGACGACGAGCGCCCGTCCTGCCAGGGCGTCCTGGAGCTGCGCACCGGCCTGGTGCTCGACTTCGCGGTCATTCCGCTTTCCAACGCGCAGACCATGCTGACCTTCGTCAACATCACCGACAGCGTGCGCGTCAGCCGCGCGCTGACGGAAAAGAACGAGGCGCTGCGCAAGGCGGACGCGCTGAAGAACGATTTTGTGCAGCACGTTTCCTACGAGCTGCGCTCGCCGCTCACCAACATCATCGGCTTCGCGGACCTCCTCAAGACGCCGAGCATGGGCGAGCTCAACGAGCGCCAGGCCGAATATGTCGACCATATCGCGACCTCCTCGGCGGTGCTGCTCACCATCGTCAACGACATCCTCGACCTTGCCACCGTCGATGCCGGCATCATGGAGCTGGACTATACGGAGATCAACCTGACGGACCTGCTCGACGACGTGTCCATGCAGTTCGCCGACCGCCTGCACGACGCGCAGGTGACGCTGGAGATCACGGCGCCGGACAATCTCGGCACGATCGTCGCCGACCAGCAGCGCCTCAAGCAGATCCTCATCAAGCTGCTCGGCAATGCCGCGAACTTCGCGCCGGAAGGCAGCTCCATCGGCCTCAAGTGCTGGCGGGAAGGCAGGGACCTCGTCTTCACCGTCTCCGACCGGGGACCGGGCATCCCGCAGGACGTGCTGAAGACGGTCTTCAACCGCTTCGAAAGCCACGGACGCCACGGCGGCGCCGGGCTCGGCCTCTCGATCGTGGAAAGCTTCGTGAGCCTGCACCACGGCACCGTCACGATCGACAGCCACGAGGGCCGCGGCACGGACGTCACCGTGCGCATCCCGTCCGCAACGATGACGTCCTTCGCGGCGGCGGAATAGGCCCGCATGGCGCTCGACATCTTCCTCGCCGACGAAGCCGCCACCATCCGCTTCGGCGAAGACATGGCGCTGGCCCTGAAACGCGGCGACTATGTCGGGCTCTCCGGCGATCTCGGCGCCGGCAAGTCGACCTTCGCCCGCGCGCTGATCCGCGCCGTCGCCGACGACGCCCTGCTCGACGTGCCGAGTCCGACCTTCACGCTCGTGCAGAGCTACGACCTCCGCCTCCCCGTCGCCCATTTCGACCTCTACCGCATCGCCGATGCCGCCGAGATCGACGAGCTCGGTTTCGACGAGGCACTGTCGGACGGCATCTGCCTCGTCGAGTGGCCGGAAAAGGGCGAAGGGACGCTGCCTGCGGACGGCATCACGCTGCGCTTCACCCACGAAGGCGACGGCCGGCGCGTTGCCGTCGACGCTCCGGCGCCGGCGCTTGCCCGCATCCGCCGCTCGCTGGCGATCCGCGCCTTCCTCGACGAAGCCGGCTACCAGGACGCGATACGGCGGCACCTGACCGGCGATGCCTCGGTGCGCGCCTACGAACATGTCCGCTCCGGCGGCGCGCGCTACGTACTGATGGATGCGCCGCGCCACACGCCGGGACCGATCCTCGCGGACGGCAAGTATTACCAGCAGATCGCCCACATCGCCGAGGACGTGAAACCGTTCATCGCGGTCGGCCGGCATCTCGTTTCCCGCGGCCTTCGCGCCCCGGCAATCCACGAAGCGGATATGGAACAGGGCATCCTGCTCATCGAGGATCTCGGCAGCGATGGCGTTCTTGACGCGAACGGCGCGCCGATTGCCGAGCGCTACCGCGAGAGCGCCGCCTGCCTTGCGCATATGCACGGCCAGGCCTTCGAACGCGATCTGCCCGTGGCGGAGGGCATCATCCACCATGTGCCCGACTTCGACCGCGACGCGATGCAGATCGAGGTGAGCCTGCTCACCGACTGGTATCTGCCCTGGAAGCGCGGCACGCCGGCGAGCGAGGAGGAACGCCGCGCTTACATCGCCATCTGGGACGCTCTGATCGAGAGCCTTTCGGGCGCCGAGCACAATCTTCTTTTGCGCGACTTCCATTCGCCCAACATCATCTGGCGGCCCCGGGCGGCCGGCATCGACCGGGTCGGCATCATCGATTTCCAGGACGCAATGATCGGCCCTTCGGCCTACGACGTCGCCTCTCTGGTGCAGGACGCCCGCGTCGACGTGCCGGAGGACATGGCCGGCGACGTGCTCGACCACTACCTTTCGCTGCGCGAAAGGCAGGGAGGCTTCGACCGGGACCGTTTCCTGCGCGACTGGCACGTGATGGCGGCGCAGCGCAACTGCAAGCTCGCCGGCATATGGGTTCGCCTGATGCAGCGGGACGGCAAGCCGGCCTACATGCGCCATATGCCCCGCACGTTCCGCTATCTGGAACGGGCGCTTTCCCATCCCGACCTCGCCCCCTTGCGCGCGTGGTGCGAAAAGGCTGGAATCCTCGCGACCGAATCATAGCGCGAGTGCCCGATGAAGATCGAAGACGCCATGGTGCTGGCCGCCGGCCTTGGAACGCGCCTGCGCCCCATCACCGACACGATGCCGAAGCCGCTGGTGCCGATCGCCGGCAAGCCGATGATCGACTACGGGCTCGACGCGCTGGCGGAGGCGGGCATCACGCGCGCTGTCGTCAACGTGCACCACTTCGCCGACCAGATGAAGGCGCATCTCGCAGGCCGCACCGAGCCGCGGATCATCGTCTCCGACGAGACGGACCGGCTGATGAATTCCGGCGGGGGATTGGCGAAGGGCCTGAAGCTGCTCGGCCGCGGCCCCGTTCTGGTGATGAACGCGGATCTCTTCTGGATCGGCGAGACGCCCGGCGGGAAGACAAACCTCCAGCGGCTTGCTGAAGGCTTCGACCCCGCGGCGATGGACATCCTCATGCTCTGCGTGAAGCTCGAGGACACGACCGGCCACAACGGCAAGAGGGATTTTTCGCTCGATGCGGAGGGCCGCCTCACCCGCTACAGGGACGGCAGCGGCACGCCCGTCGTCTATGCCGGCGCACTCGCCCTGATGCCGGCGCTGCTGGACGATGCGCCGGACGATGCCTTCAACCTCAACATCTATTTCGACCGGGCCATCGAGAAGGGCCGGCTCCGCGGCATCATGCTCGACGGCCACTGGATCACCGTCGGCACGCCGGAGGCGATCGGCGCTGCGGAGGCCGTCATCGGCGCGTTCCGCGAGGCGGCGGCGTGACGGCGGGCGCCCGGGGCGGCCGCATCTATTCGATCCCCGCGAGCCTGCCCTTCCTCAAGACGGTCGCGGCAAGCCTCGTCGACGGCCGGCTCGTTCCCGGCTTCACCTACGATCCAGCCGATCCGCTGGCGCTCGCCGACGTCACGATCTACGTGCCGACGCGGCGTTCGGCCCGCGTCATCCGCTCGGAATTCGTCGACCTGCTCGGCGGGCGCTCGGCCATCCTGCCGACCATCCGCGCGCTCGGCGAGACGGACGACGACAGCGGCTTCTTCGACGAGGTGCCCTCCGCCTTGCTCGACATGGCCGAACCGCTTTCCGGCCCGACGCGGCTTCTCGAACTCGCCCGCCTCGTCCTTGCCTGGCGCAACCGGCTGCCGGCTGCCGTCACCTCGGTCCACGCGGACAGCCCGCTCGTCGCCCCGGCAAGCCCTGCCGATGCCGTCTGGCTTGCCCGCAACCTCGCCGAGATCATCGACGCGATGGAGACGGAGGAGCTGGACTGGTCGGCGCTCGACAATCTCGACGTTTCCGGCCATGCGCTCTGGTGGCAGCTCACCGCCGAATTCCTGAAGATCGCCAGCGACTTCTGGCCGGCGCGGCTTGGCGAGCTGAACCGCTCCTCGCCGTCGCTGCGGCGCAACGCGACGCTGCATGCCGAAACGGAACGCTACCGCCATTCGCCGCCGGACGGCCCTGTTATCATTGCCGGCTCGACAGGCTCCATTCCGGCAACCGCCGGGCTGATCGCCGCTGTCGCCAAGCTGCCGAACGGCGTCGTCATCCTGCCCGGGCTCGACCGCTTCATGTCCGACGCCGAATGGCTGCTCGTCGGCCATCCGGGCGGCGCGGACGGGGCGTGCAAGCCGGATGCCGCGTCCCGCAGCCACCCGCAATACGGTCTCCACCGCCTGCTCTTAAGGATGGGCTGCACCCGTGACGACGTGGAGACGCTCGGCACGCCGCCCGGACACCTGGAATACCGCGCGCAGGTCCTCTCCAGCGCCTTCCTGCCGACCCAGGCGACCGCGGGTTGGGGCGAGATCCGCGGCATGCTCGATGCGGGCCGCATGGCGGAGGCGTTTCGCGACGTCTGCCTCGTGGAGGCGGCGAACGAGCGGGAAGAGGCGCTGGCCATCGCCATCGCGCTGCGTCTCGCCCTCAAAGACAGCGAGGATGCGCAGGCGGCCCTGATCACGCCGGACCGCAAGCTCGGGCGGCGCGTCGCGGCGGAACTTGCCCGCTTCGGCATCGAGGCGGACGATTCGGCCGGCACGCCGCTTCTCTCCACGCCGCAGGGCACGTTGCTGCGATTGCTCGTCGAAGCGGCCTTGCGCCCCGGCGACCCGGTGCCGGTCGCAGCCTTGCTCAAGCATCCGCTCGCCCGCTTCGGCCTTCCCGAAGCCGGCAGGCGCGAGGCCGTGACCGCGCTGGAACTGACGGCGCTGCGCGGCGGTACGGCCGAGATTGACGTTTCGACGCTCGAACCGCTGCTGGAGGCCGCCGTCGCCCGGCAGGCGGAGGACCGCCATCCGCCCGCCTGGCGCACGGCGCTGCCGGCGGAGGCCGTTGCCGCCGCCCGCAATCTCGCGCGCCGGGTCGCCGAGGCCGTCGAGCCGCTTGCCGGCCTCCTTGTGCAGGAGAGCCGGTCGGGACGGCGTTTCACCTCGAAACTGGCGGTTTCCGAATGGGCGGAGCGGACCGGCCGCGCGCTGGAGGCGGTCGCGGCGGACGAGCGCGGCGACCTTGCGGCGCTCTGGTCGGGCGAGGCCGGCGACAGCCTCGCGGGCCTCCTCAAGAGCGTGATCGAGACGGACGGGCTAGTCGAGGCCGACGGGCCGCAATGGTGCGACATCATCGAGGCGCTGGCAGCGGGCGAGAGCGTCAAGCCGCGCTCCATGCGCCATCCGCGCGTCTTCATCTTCGGCGCGCTCGAATCACGCCTGCAGAGCGTCGATACGGTGGTGATCGGCGGCCTCAACGAGGGCACATGGCCGGGACAGGCGGCGAACGACGCCTTCCTCTCGCGCGTGATGAAGGTGGAGATCGGGCTGGAGCCGCCGGAGCGGCGCATCGGCCAGCTCGGCCACGACCTGCAGATGGCCGCCGGCACGCCGAAGCTCGTCCTGACGCGGGCGCTGCGCAGCGGCACCGCCCCGACCGTCGCCTCGCGCTGGCTGCAACGGCTGCTGGCCGTCGGCGGCCCGGGGCTGGCTGACGACCTGCGCGCGCGCGGCAGGAACCTCATCGAATGGGCGAACGGGATCGACAGGAGCGCGCCGGTGCCGAATGCCCCGCGCCCGGCACCCTGCCCGCCGGCGGAGATGCAGCCGAAGAAATATTCCTTCAGCGAGATCGGACGGCTGCGGCGCGACCCCTATGCGCTCTACGCCCGGCATATCCTGCGGCTCGATCCGGTCGCGCCCTTCAATCTCGATCCCGGCCCCGCCGAGCGCGGCTCGCTCTATCACCGTATCGTCGAGCGCTTCGTACGGGAGGAAAAGACCGGCGAACCGCTCAGCCTGATCGGCCGCATCCTGAAGGAGGAATTCGATGCCGTGGCCCTGCCGGCGCATATCGACGCCGTGTGGCGGCCGCGCTTTGCCGCCGTCGCCCGCGCCTTCGTCGACTGGCACCGGGCACGGGCCGGCGGCGTGCGGGAAAGCCTGACGGAAGTGCCGGCCTCGCTCGACCTTTCCCCCGGCGGCATCCGGCTCACCGGCATTGCCGACCGCATCGACATCCTGCCGGACGGCAGCGCCGACATCATCGACTACAAGACGGGCAGCACGCCGTCGCTGAAGGTCGCGCGGGCGCTGCTCGACCCGCAGCTTGCGCTGGAGGCGGCGGCAATTCGGCGCGGCGCCTTCCGCGGCCCCGGCATTCGCGAGCCGGCGAACCTTCTCTACGTGCGCCTCAAACCCGGCGAACGGTTCAAGGCGGAGCAGGTGAACAACGAGCATTCCAAATCCGCCGGCTCGACACCGAAATCCGCATCCGAGCTTGGCGAGGAAGCGCTGGCGGAACTGGAGAAGCTGCTGACGGGACTGATCGAGGGGCGCTACGGCTTCGTCTCCCGGCTCATTCCCGAGCAGGAGCGCGACTACGGCGGGGAATACGACCATCTGGCGCGCGTCGCCGAATGGTCGTCCGCGGAAAACGGCGGGGAGAGCGAGGATGCCTGAGGAAGGGATTTCCCCGGAGGACCGGCCCGCCTCCGCCGATCCTGCCGCCTGGCTGAGCTGGACGTCGCAGAAGCAGGCGCTGGCCTCCGATCCCGCACGCTCGGCCTGGGTCTCGGCCAATGCCGGCTCGGGCAAGACGCATGTCCTGACCCAGCGGGTGATCCGCCTGCTGCTCGCCGGCTGCCGCCCCTCGGCCATCCTCTGCCTCACCTATACGAAGGCCGCCGCCTCCGAAATGTCGAACCGCGTCTTCGAGCGGCTTGCCGAATGGGCGACGCTGTCCGACGAGGCGCTTTCCGATCGCGTCGCGGCAATCGAAGGCACGCGGCCGGATCTCTTCAAGCTCGCCGAGGCGCGCCGCCTCTTCGCCCGTGCGCTCGAAACGCCGGGCGGGCTGAAGATCCAGACCATCCACGCCTTCTGCGAGGCGCTGCTGCACCAGTTCCCGCTGGAGGCCAACGTGGCCGGTCATTTCTCCGTGCTCGACGACCGGGCGGCGGCCGTGCTGCTGGCGGATGCGCGGCGCACGCTCCTGACCGCAACAGCGAGCGAAGACGACCGGACGCTGGCCGCCGCCTTCGCCACCGTGCTCGACATCGCCGACGATACGGGCCTCGAAAGGCTGATCTCCGACATCGTCGCACGCCGCGGGCCGATCCGCGAATTCCTCGAAGCCGCCCGAAAGGCGGGCGGCGCGGATGCGGTCCTGCGCCGGGAGATCGGGCTGGAGCCGCACGAGACGGCCGAGGACATCCTCGCCGCCTTCTGGCCGCTCGACGGCTTGCAGGGTGCGGCGCTGGAAACCTATCTCGCCGCCGCGGAAAGCCTCGGCAGCGACACGGTGAAGACCACCGCCGCGGGCCTGCGCGGCATAACGCGGTTGACGGACGCCGAGGCGCGCCGCGCCGCGCTCCAGGATCTCTTCTTCACCGGCACCGGCGCACCGCGCAGCCTGGAGCGCTCGTTCCTCTCCAAGAAGGTGCGTGACAGCGCGCCCCAACTCGAAGCGGCGCTTCTGGCGGCGCAGGCACATGTGGTCGCCTGCGACGACCGGCTGCGGCGGTTCCGCATGTACGAGGCGACATGGGCGGCGCTCGTCATCGCCGAACGGCTGATCGGCGATTACGAGGATCTGAAGCGCACGCGCAGCCTGCTCGACTTCGACGACCTGATCGACCGAACCGCAGCGCTGCTGACGCGCGAGCGGGTGAGCGCCTGGGTGCACTACAAGCTCGACCAGGGCATCGACCATATCCTCGTCGACGAGGCGCAGGACACCAGCCCGCGGCAGTGGCAGATCGTCAAGGCGCTGACGGACGATTTCTTCGCCGGCGAAACGGCGCGGGTCGCCGGACGCACGATCTTCGCGGTCGGCGACGAGAAGCAGTCGATCTATTCCTTCCAGGGCGCGCGGCCGGAGCGCTTTGCCGAGGAGGGACGCGAGGTATCGAAGCGCACGCAGGCGGCGGAGGCGGCGTTCAGCCCGATCCGCCTGTTGCTCTCCTTCCGCTCGGCGCGGGACGTGCTTTCGGCCGTCGACCGGGTGTTCCTCGATCCGGCAAACGCGCGCGGGCTGACGCCGGACGGCAGCGAGATCGTACACGCCTCCAACCGCGGACGGGAACCCGGCGCCGTCGACATCTGGGAGGTGATCGCCGCGCCGCCGGGGCTGGACGAGGAGGACTGGACGGCGCCCTTCGACGCGGTCGCCGAGGAAGCGCCGATCAACGTGCTGGCCCGTCGCATCGCCGATACGCTCGCTTCCTGGATCGGCCGCGAGACGGTGACGGAGAAGGGCAAGGCCCGGCCGATGGAAGCCGGCGACGTCATCGTGCTGGTGCGCAAGCGCGACGCCTTCGTCAATGCGCTGACCCGAACGCTGAAGCAGCGGCACAACCTGCCCGTCGCCGGCGCCGATCGGCTGGTGCTGACGAAGCACATCGCCGTGCAGGACCTCATGGCGCTCGGCCGCTTCGCCGTGCTGCCGGAGGACGACCTTTCGCTGGCCGCCCTGCTGAAGAGCCCGTTGTTCGGCCTTGGCGAGGAGGCGCTGTTCGAGCTTGCGGCCCGGCGCGCCGATCGTCAGAGCCTTTGGGCACGGATGCGCGAGGCGGCGGAGGCGGATGCGGAGCTTGCGCCGATCGTTCGCCGGCTTGAGAACGCCATCAGCGATGCAAGCAGCCAGTCCGTGCACGACTTCTATGCCCGCATTCTCGGTGCGGGGGGCGGGTGGAAGGCCTTCCTTGCCCGGCTCGGGGCGGAGGCGGGCGAGATCATAGACGAATTTCTCACCTTCGCGCTGGAGCAGGAGGAGAACGGCCTGCCGGGGCTGCAAGCCTTCGTCTCGACGCTGGAGCTGGAGGCGCCGACGGTCAAGCGCGAACAGGACAAGGCACGCGGCGAGATCCGCATCATGACCGTGCACGCCGCCAAGGGCCTGGAGGCGCCGGTGGTCTTCCTCGTCGATGGCGGGGCGAAGGCCTTCAGCCACAGCCACATGCCGCAGCTGCGCTTCCTCGCAACGCCGGGCCTTGCCGGCGGCCTGCCGGCCTGGCTGCCGCTGAAGGAGCTCGGCAACGCGCTGACCGAGGCCGATGCGGAGCGCATCAAGGCGGGCGCGGAAGAGGAATATCGCCGGCTGCTCTATGTGGCGATGACGCGTGCGGCCGACCGGCTCGTCGTCTGCGGCTACCGCGGACGGCAGGAGAACAAGGACACCTGGCATCCGATGATCACGGCCGCCCTCTCCGCAGACGGCGAGCGGTGCGTGGAGAGAACCTTTTCGACGAAGAACGAAAGCTGGCAAGGCTTTGCCTGGCGTGAGGCGGGTGCCGCCACGGCCGGCGACGTTTCCGCAGCGACGGTCGAGAAGAAGCCGGAGGTAGCGTTGCCGGACGCTTTAAGACGTCCGCTGCCGCCGCAGAAATCGCTGCCGCGACCGCTGAGCCCGTCCGGCGCGGCGGCGGTGATCGAGACGGATGCGGCGGACCTTATGGTGCCTTCGGCGCTCTTCGGCAGGAAGGGAAGCGTTCCGGGAGCCGGGCTTGCGCTGGAGCGCGGGCGCATCCTGCACCGCTTCCTGCAGGTCCTGCCCTCCTTCGACCCGGCGGAACGGCCGGCGGCCGCGCGGCGCTATCTCGAACGCGCGGCCGCGGGCTGGCCGCAGGCCGCACGGGATTCGCTCGTCGGGGCAGCGCTGGCGGTGATCGACGACGAACGCCTTGCCACGATCTTTTCGCCGGCCGCGCGGGCCGAGGTGTCGATCATGGGCACGCTGACGCTCGGCAGCCGGGAATTTGCCGTTTCCGGACGCATCGACCGCATGGCGGTGACGGAGAACGCGGTCGAGATCGTCGATTTCAAGACGAACCGCGCACCGCCGGCGGCGGCGGGCGACATTCCGTTCGAGCACCGGGCGCAGCTGGCGATCTATCGCGCCATCCTCGCGCCTCTCTATCCGGGACGGGAAATCCGCTGCGGGCTGATCTACACGGAAGCGGCAAAAACCTATTGGCTGGATGCCGGCCAGATGGATGCGAGCCTTGCCGAACTTGCCACAAAGTGAGATACCGGAAAGGACGATCCGCCGCCTGCCCGACCATGTCCGGCCTTGAAACCGGGGGCAGGCAGCATCACATCTCTTGCAACGATCACCATTCAAGGAGAGCCTCATGGCTACCGTTAAAGTCGACCAGTCCAATTTCCAGGCCGAAGTTCTGAATTCCGCAGAGCCGGTCGTCGTCGATTTCTGGGCCGAATGGTGCGGCCCGTGCAAGATGATCGCGCCCGCGCTCGAGGAAATCTCTTCCGAACTTGCCGGCAAGGTTAAGGTCGCCAAGCTCAACATCGACGAGAACCCGGAACTTGCCGCCCAGTACGGCGTGCGCTCGATCCCCACGCTCGCCATGTTCAAGGGCGGCGAAGTGGCCGACATCAAGGTAGGCGCCGCACCGAAGACGGCGCTCTCCTCCTGGATTTCCGGCGCCGCCTGATCAGCTGGCGAGCGGACCAACATCGAGCCCGGCCTTTGCGCCGGGCTTTTTTCTTACCCGCAACCGCCATCCTCGGCGTTGAGCCCGAGGAGCCACGCGACAAAGAAGGTGTGCTTCCCTGGTCAGGCCGGCGGCGTGCCGTTGTCGGCGAGGACGTCGCCGACAAGATAGAGCGAGCCGCCGATCAGGATACGCGGCGGCACCGCGTCTTCGGCGGTGATGCGAGCGATCTCGGCAAGCGCATCGTCCACCGTCGAGACCGGCTCGGCGTCGAGGCCGGCACGGGCGGCGTCACCGGCGAGCGCCACCGGATCGAGACCGGCATCCGAGCTGCGGACTGGCACCGTGAAGACGCGCTCGGCAAGGCCGCCGAAGGGCTCGAAATAGCCGACCGGATCCTTGGTGTTGATCATGCCGGTAATCAGGAAGAGCGGACGCGCCTCGCGCTCCTCGAAGTTCGCCATGGTCTCGGAAATCACCTGGCCGGCACCGGGATTGTGGCCGCCGTCGACCCAGATCTCGCTGCCGCGCGGGGCAAGCCGTGCCAATGCCCCGTCCGTCAGCCGCTGCAGGCGGCCCGGCCATTCGACGCGGGCAAGGCCGATCTCCAACGCGTGGTCGCCGACCGCAAAGCCGGCGGCCCTGACGGCGCGGATCGCCGCGGCGGCATTGGCATATTGATGGCGGCCCGGCAGGCGCGGCAAGGGCAGGTCGGCAAGGCCGAATTCGTCCTGGTAGACGAGGCGGCCGTATTCCTCGTGCGCCATGAAGTCCTGGCCGTAGACGGCATGGGGGCAGCCGAGCCGCTCGGCGGTCTCGACCAGCACGTCGCGGGCGGCGTCCTCCGGCTGGTAGCCGATGACGACCGGGGCACCGCGCTTCATGATACCGGCCTTTTCCGCCGCGATGAGTTCCACACGGTCGCCGAGATAGGCCTGGTGGTCGAGCGAGATCGGCATGATGACGGAGACGGCGGGACGCGGGATGACGTTCGTCGCGTCGAAGCGGCCGCCGAGGCCGACCTCGATGATCGCCACGTCCGCCGGGTGCTCGGAAAAGAGCAGGAAGGTGACCGCCGTCAAGATCTCGAAGACGGTGATCTTCTGGCCGCCATTGGCCTTGGCCACGCGGCGCACGGCATCGGCGAGGACGCCGTCCCCGACGAGCTGGCTGCGACCATCCTTCACGCCGAGCCGGTAGCGCTCATGCCAGTTGACGAGATGGGGCGAGGTGTGGACGTGGACGGCGAGGCCTTCTGCTTCCAGGATCGAGCGGCAGAAGGCCGTGACCGAACCCTTGCCGTTGGTGCCGGCCACATGGATGACCGGCGGCAGCTTCAGGTGCGGATCGCCGAGGGCGGCAAGCAACCGCGTGATGCGGTCCAGCGAGAGATCGAATCCCTTGGGATGGAGCGCGAGAAGCTTCTCGATCTCCGTTGCCGCTTCGCTGGCCGTCACCATCGTCCTGCCGCCTCCCGGCCGTTAAGGCTTATTGGGCCGCGATGGCGATGGCGCCGTCCGCGACCGTTGCAGACGCCGCCGGCTTCTTCATGAGGATCTTCAGAAGGCGGGCCAGCGTATCGGGAATGTCATGGCGCTTGACGACCATGTCGACCATGCCGTGCTCCAGAAGGTATTCCGCGGTCTGGAAGCCTTCGGGCAGCTTTTCGCGGATCGTCTGCTCGATCACGCGCTTGCCGGCAAAGCAGATTTCCGCACCGGGTTCGGCGAGGTGGATGTCGCCCAGCATGGCATAGGAGGCCGTCACGCCGCCCGTGGTCGGGTTGGTGAGCACGACGATATAGGGCAGGCCGGCCTCCTTCAGCATCTCCACGGCGACCGTGGTGCGCGGCAGCTGCATCAGCGAGAGGATGCCTTCCTGCATGCGCGCGCCGCCGGAGGCCGGGAACATGACGAGCGGGCACTTTTCCGCGATCGCGCGCTCGAAGGCCTTGATGATCGCCTCGCCGGCGGCGATGCCGAGCGAGCCGCCCATGAAGTTGAACTCGTGCACGACGGCGACGAGCTTGACGCCGCGCACCCTGCCCACACCGGCGACGATGGTGTCTTCCAGCTCGGTCTTGGCGCGGCTGTCCTTCAGGCGGTCGGTGTACTTCTTGGAATCGCGGAATTTCAGCGGATCCTGCGCCACCTTCGGCTGCGGCAGGGCCTCGTAGACGCCGTCGTCGAAGAGGTCCTTGAGGCGCGCCTTCGCCGGCATCTTCATGTGGTAGCCCGAGGCCGGGATGACCCACTTGTTCTCCTCGAGATCGCGGTGAAACACCATCTCGCCGGTTTCCGGGCACTTGATCCAGAGGTTCTCCGGAACGTCCCGGTCAGGGCGGCCGAGCATCGAGTTGATCTTCGGCCGAACGTAGTTCGTGATCCAGTTCACTGGTCTAGACTCCCGTTATGACGGTTACCATGTGGGATTTTCACTCCGCCGCCGCAAGGCGCGCATCGCGCACGCCCGATGCGAGGCTCATCACCAGAGTCTCGACGCCAGCAACGGTGGCGGCGCTGGCCTGGCCGTCCGCGGTGAGGCTGGAAGCGATCTGGTTGACGATGGCCGTGCCGACGACGACGCCGTCCGCCGAGGCGCCGATGG
Source organism: Shinella agrisoli (assembly GCF_046557955.1). Taxonomy (NCBI): domain Bacteria; kingdom Pseudomonadati; phylum Pseudomonadota; class Alphaproteobacteria; order Hyphomicrobiales; family Rhizobiaceae; genus Shinella; species Shinella agrisoli. Next base: position 46,508 of record NZ_JBJIEP010000018.1, read on the forward strand.
CGCGGGCATGCTCGGCCGTCTTGACGCCGAAGCCGACGCAGACCGGCAGCTTCGTATGCGCCTTGATGCGGCCGACCGCGCCGGAAATCAGCGACGGATCCGGCAGGGCCGACCCGGTGATGCCGTTCATCGAGACGTAGTAGACGAAGCCGGAGGTGTTCTTCAGGACCGCCGGCAGACGCTTCTCGTCGGTGGTCGGCGTCGCCAGGCGAATGAAGTTTATGCCCTTGGCGACAGCCGGGATGCACAGCTCGTCGTCCATTTCCGGCGGCAGGTCGACGACGATCAGGCCGTCGATGCCGGCTTCAAGCGCATCGTCGAGGAAGCGGTCGACGCCGTAGACGTAGATCGGGTTGTAGTAGCCCATCAGCACGATCGGCGTCGCGCCGTCCGTCTTGCGGAAGTCGCGGGCCATCTGCAGCGTCTTGGCGAGCGTCTGGCCGCCCTTCAGCGCGCGCTGGCCGGCCAGCTGGATCGCCGGGCCATCGGCCATCGGGTCGGAGAAGGGCATGCCGAGCTCGATGACGTCGGCGCCGGCCTTCGGCAGCGCCTTCATGATCTCCAGCGAACTCGTGTAATCCGGATCGCCGCTCATGAAATAGGTGACGAGGGCCGGGCGGCCTTCGGCGGAAAGATCCGCAAAGCGTTTGTCCATGCGCGCGGTCATCTTAGGCTCCGTACTCGAATAGGATAGGTGTTCTGCAAGCCGTATCTCGTGCCTGAGTAGAAGGAAAGGTGCAGGAAATGTGCTCCATTTTCAAACCTTTCCGACGCCCGCAGGCACGAGATACGGCTTGCCCGAAGGGTTGACCGGAATGGGCCGCCTGATCGCGCGCAATGCTCGACAAGGCCTTCCGGCCTTGCCTTGCGCTTGCACGCTTCCATTCAATCCCATTCCGGTCAACAGAACACCTATCCTATTCGAGTACGGAGCCTAAAGCTCCATGCCGAGGATCTTGCCGACGGTGAAGATGTCCTTGTCGCCGCGGCCGGAGAGGTTCATCAGGATGATCTGGTCCTTGCGCATCTTCGGCGCGCGCTTGATCACCTCGGCGACGGCGTGGCTCGGCTCCAGCGCCGGGATGATGCCTTCGAGCCTCGTCAGCAGCTGGAAGGCTTCCAGCGCCTCGTCGTCCATGATCGGCACGTATTCGGCGCGGCCGATCTCGTGCAGCCAGGCGTGCTCCGGGCCGATGCCGGGATAGTCGAGGCCGGCGGAGATGGAATGGCCTTCCTTGATCTGGCCGTCCGCATCCTGGAGCAGGTAGGTGCGGTTGCCGTGCAGCACGCCCGGCGAGCCCGCGGTCAGCGAGGCACAGTGCTCGTCGCCGTTCAGGCCCTTGCCGCCCGCCTCGACGCCGACGATCTTGACGTCCTTGTCGTCGAGGAAGGGATGGAAGATGCCGATGGCGTTGGAGCCGCCGCCGACGGCGGCCACCACCATGTCCGGCAGGCGGCCTTCGGCGGCGAGGATCTGCTCACGCGCTTCGGTGCCGATGACCGACTGGAAATCACGCACCAGCTCGGGGTAGGGATGCGGGCCGGCGGCGGTGCCGATCAGGTAATAGGTGTTCTCCACATTCGTGACCCAGTCGCGCAGCGCCTCGTTCATCGCGTCCTTCAGCGTGCCGCTGCCGGCGGTGACGGGCTTGACCTCGGCGCCGAGCAGCTTCATGCGGAAGACGTTCGGGGCCTGGCGCTCGACATCGGTCGCGCCCATGTAGACGACGCAGGGCAGGCCGAAGCGGGCGGCGACCGTGGCCGAGGCGACGCCATGCTGGCCCGCGCCGGTTTCTGCGATGATGCGCGTCTTGCCCATGCGTTTGGCGAGCAGGATCTGGCCGATGCAATTGTTGATCTTGTGCGAGCCGGTGTGGTTCAGCTCCTCGCGCTTGAAATAGATCTTCGCGCCGCCGAGGTGCTCCGTCAGGCGCTCGGCGTAGTAGAGCGGGCTCGGCCGGCCGATGTAATGGGCGCCGAGCGCCTTCAGCTCGGCCTGGAAGGCGGGATCGGTCTTCGCCTTGTTCCACTCCTCCTGCAGGTCGAGGATCAGCGGCATCAGGGTCTCGGCGACGAAGCGGCCGCCGAAGATGCCGAAGCGGCCGTCCTCGTCCGGGCCTTCGCGGAACGAATTCAGGTTGGGTGACTGGTTCACGTGCCTCTCCCTGCGGCGGCGGCCTCACGTTCCGCTTCCTGCACCGCTTCAAAAAATGCTTCCATCAGGCCGAGGTCCTTGACGCCCGGCGCGCTCTCGACCCCGGAGCTGACGTCGATGCCCGGCGCGCCGGTCAGCCGGACGGCCTCGGCGATGTTGTCCTTGTTCAGCCCACCGGAAAGCATGTAATCGACGCCCCCGTCAAGCAGATGCATGAGCGTCCAGTCGAAGGCGACGCCGTTGCCGCCCGGAAGTTCGGAGCCTGCCGGCGGCTTGGCGTCGAACAGGAAGCGGTCGGCAATGCCGATATAGGGATCGATCTTCTTCAGATCGTCCGCCTCGCGCACGGAGAAGGCCTTCATCACCGGCAGGCCGTAGACCGCCTTGATATTCAGCACCCGTTCCGGACTCTCGCTGCCGTGCAGCTGGAGGACATCCGGCGCAAGCTGGTCGACGATCTCGTCGAGGTCGTCATTGTCGGCATTCACGGTGACGGCGACGATCCGTGCGCGGCCGCGCACGCGGTCGGCAAGGCGGCCGGCATCGAAAGGCTCGATGTTGCGCGGGCTCTTTGCAAAGAAGATGAAGCCGACATGGCTTGCCCCCAGGGACACGGCCCTGTCGACGGCTTCCCCGGTCTTCAGCCCGCAGATCTTGATGTCGAGTGTCATGGCGCAGGGAGTGGCACGAATCTCCTGAAGAGTCGAGCCGAAAGACGGCACCGGACCGACCGGAAGCGCCGCCCCTTGCGCAGGCGCGCGGCGCGCCCATATGGAGGGTAGACCAAGACCGGAGGCCTCCATGCGGCTCATCATCGCCATCGTCCTGCCCTTTCTCGTCTTCTTCACCATCGGGCGGCCGATCGCCGGCATCATCTGCCTCATCCTGCAGATCACGCTGATCGGCTGGCTGCCGGCTGCCATCTGGGCGGTCTACGCGCTGAGCCAGTACAATACGGACAAGAAGATCCGCGAAGCGCTCACCGACCGTCCCCGCTGAGTTCAGCCGAAATCGACGGCATGCAGCAGGCTGCCGTTGCGCTTGAGCCAGCGCTTGGCATCCTGCGTCGCCGGGCAGAGCTCTTCGCAGAGCGCCCAGAAGGCCGGGCTGTGGTTCATCTCACGCAAATGCGCCACTTCGTGGGCGGCCAGGTAGTCGATCACGCCGGGCGGCGCCATGGCGATGCGCCAGGAGAAGCTGAGCGCGCCGTCCGCCGAGCAGGAGCCCCAGCGGCTGCGGGTGTCGCGCAATGTCAGCGACTTCACACGCCTGCCGATGCGGCCGGCATGGACGGCGACGAGCCGCTCCAGCTCCAGCCGGGCCTCCTTCTTCAGGAAATCGCCGATGCGGCGCGGGATGCTCTCCTCCATGCCGCCGACGCGCAGCACGGCTTCGTCGCCGACGATCGTCGCTTCCGTCAGGCCGCGCAGCCGGCCTGTCGCCTCGATGCGATGGGAGACGCCGCGGATCATCACATACCCGCCGTCCGCCAACGCGTTCGTCGTGCGGAACTTGGCGAGCTTCGTCATCAGCCAGCCCTGATGGCGGTCGAGGAAATCGCGGATGTCGCGCTCGGGAATGCCGTTCGGCACCGTCATGCGCAACGCCCTGCCGCCCGGCTCGATGCGCAGCGTGAGGCGCGTGGCGCGGAGGTCCCTTCTTATGGTGAGCGGAAGGCGCTTGCCGTTGACGTCGACTTCGCGCCTTTCCGGCGGAGGCGGCGCCTTCAGCGCCTTGCGGGGCTTGCGAGCCAAGGAAAACATGCTCTCTTCATAGCCGATTCGGCCCCCACTGAAACATCCCGATGAAAAACCGGCGGGCCGCGCAGGTACATCCTTCTTCCGCCGTCACAGGCCCGATGCCGGAGAGGCGAGGCCCGTTTACCGCCGCAGGCGGCTTTTCGTGCCCGGTCAGGGCGCGCCGAACCGGCCTTCGGAGACGAACTCGGCCACCGGCTTGCGACCGCTCGGCACCTCGCGCTTCATGAGGTCTTCCGGCAGCGTTTCCTTCGGTGCGATCCTGCCGATGGCAAGGCCGGCCTCCACGCGAAAACCTTCCGGAATGCCGAGGACGTCCCTCGCCTTTTCGCGGTCGATGCCGCCCATGCCATGGGCATGGTAGCCGGCGCGGACCGCCTGGAGGGCGAGGTAGCCCCAGGCGGCGCCCGTGTCGAAGGCATGGGTGTAGGCCGGCCGCATCTCGCCGGCCGCGTTCTGGCGGTGGGTCTGGGAGACGATCACCGCCAGGACGGAGGCCTTGTCCGTCCAGCGGCGGTTGCCCTCGTCCAGCGTATTGTAGATCGTCTCGAAGGCCTCGGTGCCGCGGTGGCCGTAGACGAAGCGCCAGGGCTGGCCGTTCCCGGCGGACGGCGCCCACCGCGCGGCCTCGAACAGGGACAACAGCGTTTCCTCAGGCATGGCTTCGCCGGTGAAGGCGCGGGGCGACCAGCGTTCAAGGAAGATGGGATCGATGGGATGATCGGCGGTGCGGCCATTGGTTTGTGTCATTGCAAGCCTCGAATGTCCTGTTTGCGGGCGAAGCTTAGACCCGCCGGCGTCTCCCGCGAAGCGGTAAAATCGCATCCCCGTCGCATTGTCGAACGGGCGGCGGACGCAATATAACCCTTCCGACACGACGTCAGACAGCATCGCGAAATGGGAGATATTCCGATGAGCCTCAAAGACCCGAGCCTGCTCCGCCAGGCGGCCCTGGTGGGCACCCGCTGGATCGAAGCCGATTCGAGCGGCATTGCGGTCAAGAACCCGGCGACGGGCGAGCTCGTCGGCCATGTCCCGAAGCTCGGCGCGAAGGAGACGAAGGAGGCGATCGCCGCCGCCGCCGAGGCGCAGAAGGGCTGGGCGGCAAGGACCGCCAAGGAACGCTCGGCCGTGCTGCGCAAGTGGTTCGACCTGATGATCGAGAACAAGGACGATCTCGGCCGCATCCTCACCATGGAACAGGGCAAGCCGCTGGCCGAGGCCACCGGCGAGATCGTCTACGGCGCGAGCTTCATCGAATGGTTCGCCGAAGAAGCCCGCCGCCTCTACGGCGACATCGTGCCCGGCCACCAGAAGGACAAGCGCATCCTCGTGATGAAGCAGCCGATCGGCGTCGTCGCGGCGATCACGCCGTGGAACTTCCCGAACGCCATGATCACCCGCAAGGCCGGCCCCGCCTTCGCCGCCGGCTGCGCCATGGTGCTGAAGCCCGCCTCGCAGACGCCGTTCTCCGCGATCGCCATCGCCGTTCTTGCCGAACGCGCCGGCCTGCCCGCCGGCTTGTTCTCCGTCGTCACCGGCTCCGCCCGCGAGATCGGTGCGGAGCTGACGGCCAACCCGGTCGTGCACAAGCTCACCTTCACCGGCTCGACGGAAATCGGCGCCGAGCTCTACAAGCAGTGCGCCCCGACCATCAAGAAGCTCGGCCTCGAGCTCGGCGGCAACGCGCCGTTCATCGTCTTCGACGACGCCGACCTCGATGCGGCCGTCGAGGGCGCGCTGATCGCCAAGTTCCGCAACAACGGCCAGACCTGCGTGTGCGCCAACAGGCTCTACGTGCAGGACGCCGTCTACGAGGCCTTCTCCGAAAAGCTGGCCGCCGCCGTCGGCAAGCTGAAGACCGGCAACGGCTTCGACGAGGGCGTGGTGCTCGGGCCGCTGATCGACCAGGCTGCGCTGGAAAAGGTGGAAGAGCATGTCAACGACGCGCTGAAGAAGGGCGGCCGCGTCGTCAAGGGCGGCAAGCGCCATGCGCTCGGCGGCACCTTCTACGAGGCGACCGTCATCGCCGACGTGACGCCGGAGATGGCCGTTGCAAGGGAAGAGACCTTCGGCCCCGTGGCGCCGCTCTTCCGCTTCAAGGACGAGGACGACGTCATCGCCCAGGCGAACGACACGGAGTTCGGCCTCGCCTCCTATTTCTACGCCAAGGACCTGTCGCGCGTCTTCCGTGTCGCCGAGGCGCTGGAATACGGCATGGTGGGGGTCAACACGGGCCTCATCTCGACGGCGGAAGCGCCTTTCGGCGGCGTGAAACTCTCCGGCCTCGGCCGTGAGGGCTCGCGCTACGGCATCGAGGAGTTCACCGAGATCAAATATGTCTGCCTCGGCGGCATCGCCTGAGCGACAGGCAATGCATATCCCGGCCGGCATCGTCCGGCCGCTCCCTGGTTTGAAGAGGAAAGAACCGTGGCAGCACCGAAAAACGCCTTCAAGGCCGCGCTTCGCGAAGGCCGGTTCCAGCTTGGCCTATGGGCGGCGCTGGGCAGCGCCTATGCCGCGGAGATCCTCTCCACCAGCGGCTATGACTGGCTGCTGATCGACGGCGAGCACGGCCCGAACGACATGCCGCTGATCAGCGCGCAGATCGGCGCGCTGCGCCATTCGCCGACCCATGCCATGGTGCGCCCGCCGGTGGGGGAGGCCTGGATATTGAAGCAGCTGCTCGACCAGGGCGCCCAGACCTTCCTCATTCCCATGGTCGAATCGGCGGCGCAGGCGGAAGCGCTGGTACGCGCCGTGCGCTACCCGCCGCACGGCATTCGCGGCGTCGGCGCGGGCCTCGGCCGGGCGAGCGACTTCAACCGGACGCCGGACTACGTGACGACCGCCAACGATGAGATCTGCCTTATCGTGCAGGTGGAAAACCGGGCAGGCCTCGCCGCGGTCGACGAGATCGCCGCGGTGGAGGGCGTCGACGGCATCTTCATCGGTCCGTCGGACCTTGCCGCCGACATGGGCTTTCTCGGAAATCCCGGCGCGCCGGACGTGCAGGCGGCGATCACCCATATCTTCGAGCGCACCAAGGCGAAGGGCAAGGCGCGCGGCATCATGACGGTCTCGCTGCCGCAGGCCGGGGTTTACCGCGATCTCGGCGCCGATTTCATGGCGATCGGCACCGACGTCAACTGCCTCGTTTCGGCCGTGGAGAACCTGCGCCGCCAGTTCCTCGGCGAAGCGGCGGCGAACAGGCACGGCGGCGGTTACTGAACATCGGCATCGGCGCATTCGGCGTCCGGGCGTGGGGCCGCCCTTCAGTTGATGGACTGCAGGAGGGTTTCGCGCGCGGATTTCAGATGCTGCCGGCAGGCATGCTCGATCTTGCCCGGATCGCGCGAACGCAGCGCCGTAATATAGGCGAGATGTTCTTCCATCGCCCGGGCGTTGCGCTGGCGCGCATTCGTCTTGTTCCACTGGTAATGGTAGTGGAAGACGATGGCGATCACGTCGTAGAAATCGATGATGAAGCGGTTCCTCGAGGCGCGGTGCACGAGCAGGTGAAAGCGCTCGTCGAGCTCGGAGAAATCCAGGTAGCGGTTCTCGATGTCGGCGAGGATCGCATGGTGGACGGCCTCGATCGCGTCGAGTTCCTGCCAGGCGGGGTGATCTTCCGGCAGATGCGCGAAGGCGGCGGCCGAGCGCAGCTCGAACATTTCGCGCACCTCCGTCAGCTCCAGGGCGAATTCGCGGGTGAAGCCCTTCAGCACCCAGTGGCTGTTCGGCCGTTTCTCGATAAGGCCGAAGCGGCTGAAGCGGATCAGGAATTCGCGCACGCTGGTCGTGCCGATACCGATTTCGCGGGCGAGCTCGAGTTCGTTGATCTGCATGCCCGGCTCGGCGCCGCCCGCCAGAATCCGGCGCATGAAGCTGCGCTCGATGATCTCGGAAAGCGAGTCCGTCTCCTCCGTCGGAAAATAATCCGAGGCGACGGGCTTGCGCAGCACGATCTTGCGCCGCTTCTCCCATGCCAGCAGGCCAACTTCCTCGAGCCGGGTCAGGATCGACCGCACGGTCGTGCGGCTGACGCCGAGCGCCGCGCCGAGCTCGGGCTCGGAAGGCAGGCTCGCAGTCTGTTCCAGCAGCTTCACGCAGCGATTGAAGGCGTCCTTGAAGACGGTGTTCTGTTTGGCCATGGGTGCCGCCGGTTCTTGGGTTTGTCGCGTCCCTTACTGGCTGAGCGGGCGAAATGCCAGCGGCCGGCTGCCTCCCGCACAGCGCCCGCCCCGCATCCTCCCGTTTCCTCCTGCCTTCGCATATTACCCATTGACGACAATCTGTCTATTGTCGATAAAAGACAAAACGCCGGCGCGGGAACGCCGGCCGGGAGGATGCATGAAGACGCGGACGATCGGGAGGACAGGCCTCGCCGTGACCGAATACAGTTTCGGCACGGCCCCGCTCGGCGGGCTCTATCGGTCCTGCCCGCGGGATCTTGCGATGGCGACCCTGGAGACGGCCTGGGAGGAAGGCCTTCGCTACTACGATACCGCGCCCTGGTATGGTTTCGGCCGCGCGGAACGGTATGTCGGCGATTTTCTCCGCGACAAGCCGAAGGCAAGCTATGTGCTTTCGACCAAGGTCGGGCGCGTGATGGTGCCGGTGCCGGACGACAAGGTTCCGAGCTACGGTTTCGTGGATCCGCTGCCCTTCGATGTCCGTTACGACTACAGCTATGACGGCATCATGCGCTGCATCGAGCTGAGCTATGCCCGGCTCGGGCTGAACCTGATCGACATCCTCTATGTGCACGACATCGGCGTCTATACCCACGGGGCGGAGCGCAATGCCGTCTATCTCCGGCAATTGCTCGATTCCGGCCTGAAGGCGCTCGCCGAGCTCAAGTCGTCGGGCACGATCAAGGCCTTCGGGCTCGGCGTGAACGAGGTGCCCGTCTGCCTGGATGTCATGCGGCAGGCCGATCTCGATTGCATCCTGCTTGCCGGCCGCTACACGCTGCTTGACCGTTCCGCCGTGGAGGACCTGCTTCCGCTATGCGAAGCGAAGGGCACGTCGCTGGTGGTCGGCGGCGTCTTCAATTCCGGCATCCTGGCGACCGGTCCCGTCGAAGGCGCGCATTTCGACTACATGGCGGCAACGCCCGAGATCGCCGACAGGGTGGGCGCTATGGCGGAGATCGCGGGGGAAAGGGGCCTGCCGCTCGCCGCACCCGCGCTGCAGTTTCCCCTCGAGCATCCGGCCGTCGCCTCCGTGCTGCTCGGCACGGCGAAGCCGGAGAGCCTGCGGCGAAACATGGCGCTCGCCCGCATGGCGCTGCCCAAGGATATTTATCCGGCTTTCGAGCCGCATACGCTGGTGGCGCCACCGCTCGGGCGCGAGGCCATCCGCCAATAGGCAGCGATAGGGAGATCGGAAAACCATGTTGAAAGGCATTCATCCGCTGCTCGGCCCCGACCTCCTCCACGCGTTGAGAACCATGGGCCATGGCGACGACATCGTCATCGCGGACGCCAACTTTCCCGCGAGCTTCCTGGGGCCGAGGGTCATAAGGGCGGACGGCGTCGATGCGGTGTCGATCACCGAGGCGGTGCTGGCGCACATGCCGCTCGATACCTTCGTGCCGCAAGCGGCCTGGCGCATGGAGGTGGTCGGCGATCCGGCCGCGGTGCCGGACATCTGCGCGACGTTCCAGGATCTCGTGCATCGCCTGGCCGGCGATTTCACGGTGCACGCGGTCGAGCGGTTCGCCTTCTACGAAATGGCGAAGAAGGCCGCCTATATCGTCGCGACCACCGAATTCCGCCTCTATGGCAATATCATTCTGAAAAAGGGTGTCGTTCACCCGCATGAGGTCTTCCGGGTCTAGTATCCGGCGGCCACCGTTTGGGAGGACGGCGGCGATGGACTGGAATGCTTGCAAATGCAGCCTTCGTGACGCAGCCGCCCGCTTGCCAGGCGGCAGAGGCGAATGTAGCCTGCATCGACATATGTTTTTTATCGATAAAAGATCGAGTTGTTTACTTCCTGCAACCCGGTCCGGCAAGGAGAACAGGAAGCACCAGTGAGGAGAAACCTGATGAGCATTGTAAGATCGCTTCTGACCCGCCGCGCCTTCACGGCGCTTGCGGGTGCCGCAGTCCTCGCCACCATGGCCCCTGCCGCTTCGTTCGCGCAGGACGTCACCATCCCGATCATCGTCAAGGACACGACGTCCTTCTACTGGCAGATCGTGCTCGCGGGCGCCCGCCAGGCCGGCAAGGATCTCGGCGTCAACGTGCCGGAGCTCGGCGCGCAGTCGGAATCCGACATCAACGGCCAGATCAGCATCCTCGAAAACGCCGTGGCGGGCGGCCCGGCCGCCGTCGTCATCTCGCCGACGGAGTTCAAGGCGCTCGGCAAGCCGGTCGACGAGGCGGCGAAGTCCGTCCCGATCATCGGCATCGACTCGGCGGCCGATTCCAAGGCCTTCACCTCGTTCCTGACGACCGACAACGTCCAGGGCGGACGCATCGCGGCTGATGGCCTTGCCGCCGCCATCAAGGCTGCGACCGGCAAGGAAGAGGGCGAGATCGCCATCATCACCAGCCTGCCGGGCGTCGGCTCGCTCGACCAGCGCCGCGAGGGCTTCCTCGACCAGATCAAGACGAAGTATCCGGGCCTGACGGTCGTCGCCGACAAATATGCGGACGGCCAGGCCACGACCGGTCTCAACATGATGACCGACCTCATCACCGCCAACCCGAACCTCGTCGGCGTCTTCGCCTCGAACCTCATCATGGCGCAGGGCGTCGGCCAGGCGATCGCCGAAAACAAGCTCGGCGACAAGATCAAGGTCATCGGCTTCGACTCGGACGAGAAGACGGTCGGCTTCCTCAAGGAGGGCGTGCTCGCCGGCCTCGTCGTGCAGGATCCCTATCGCATGGGATACGACGGCGTGAAGACGGCGCTCGCCGTCTCCAAGGGCGAGAAGGTGGAGGCCTTCGTCGACACCGGCGCGAACCTCGTGACCAAGGAGAACATGGCCGATCCGAAGATCGACGCGCTCCTCAATCCCAAGATCTGACGTTCCGAGGGATTGTTTGACGAACTTTCGCCCGCGTCGCATGATCCGGGCGGGACGCTTTCCGCGCAGTCAGGGAGGACAGGAGCGATGAGCAGCCTTGAAGAGCTGAGCCATCGGCATGAAGACGAGGCGAAGCTCGCCGAATCCGAAGCGGTGCCGCGCGGCGAACCGATCCTCGAATTGCGCGGGCTGCAGAAGAAATACGGTTTCGTCGAGGCCCTCAAGCCGGCGTCGATCACCTTCCTCGCCGGCGAGATCCACGCCATCGTCGGCGAGAACGGCGCCGGCAAATCCACCCTGATAAAACTCCTGACCGGCGTCATCCGCCGAACGGCCGGCGAGGTCTTCTGGTGCGGCAGGCCCGTCCAGCTCGCCACGCCCAACGAGGCCATCTCCCGCGGCATCAACGCCGTGCACCAGGAGGTCGTGCTCTGCCCGCACCTTTCGGTGGCGGCCAACATGTTCCTCGGCGACGAGATGAAGCGCTACGGCCTGATGCGCAAGGGCGCGATGGAGCGCGCGGCGCAGGCCGTGCTGGACGATCTTGGTTTCCAGCTTCCCGCCGCCGCCCTGCTCGGCAGCCTCACCATCGGCCAGCAGCAGCTTGTCGCGACGGCCAAGGCCGCCATGCGCGGCATCCGCTTCCTCATCTTCGACGAGCCGACGGCCTATCTTACCCGCCAGGAGTCCGCCCAGCTCTTCCGGCTCATTCGCCGGCTACGCGACCAGGGCGTGACGATCGTCTATATCAGCCACCGCATGGAGGAGGTCTTCGAGCTGGCCGACCGGGTCTCGGTCCTGCGCGACGGGACCCATGTCGGAACGCGCCTCATCGGCGAGACGAACGAGAACGAGCTGATCGCGCTGATGATCAACCGCTCGATCGAGCAGATCTACCACAAGGAGGCGGTGCCGATCGGCGATGTGATCGTCGAGACCCGCGGGCTTTCCGGGCCGGGCTTCGAGGACATCTCGCTGACGGTGCGCTCCGGCGAGATCGTCGGGCTTTACGGCCTGATCGGCGCCGGCCGCAGCGAATTCGCGCTCGGCCTCTACGGCCGCCAGCCGGTTTCCGCCGGCGAGATCTTCTGGGAGGGCAGAAAGGTCGACATCCGCAGCGAGCGGACGGCGATGGACCTCGGCATCGCGCTCGCCCCAGAAAGCCGCCGCGACCAGGGTCTCTGCCTCAACCTGCCGATCGGCCTCAACATCAACCTGCCGATCTTCAGGCGGCTGAGCTCGGGACTGGTGATCCGCAGGGGCGACGAGGCGGAAAATGCCGACCGGCAGATCCGCAACCTCAGCATCAAGACGCCGTCGCGCCGGGTGCTCGCCTCCGCCATGTCGGGAGGCAACCAGCAGAAGATCGTCATCGCCAAGTGGCTGAGCCACGGCGCGCGGCTCTTCATCTTCGACGAGCCGACGGTGGGCGTCGACGTCGGCACCAAGGCGGAAATCTACCGCCTGTTCGGCCAGCTCCTGAAGCAGGGTGCCGGCATCATCCTCATTTCGTCCTACCTGCCGGAAGTCTACGAGCTTGCCGACCGGCTGCATGTCTTCCGCGGCGGCCGGCTCGTCGCCAGCCACGACCACCGGGCGGCCTCGCACGAGGACGTCCTGACCCAGGCCATCGGCATCTGAACCGCCGCGCGAAAGGGAGAACAAACATGAGCGTGGAGACGACGACGGAAAGCGCACCGGCACCGAGGAGAGGCAGGAACATCCTGCTCGGCCTGACGCTGTTCGGGCTGCTGGCGGCGCTCTGGCTGGCGCTCGGCCTGTCGACCAATGCCTTCTGGACGCCGAACAACATCAGCAACCTGCTGCGCCAGGGCGCGATGACGGCGATCCTCGCGGTCGGCCAGACCTTCGTCATCATCACCGCCGGCATCGACCTTTCCGTCGGTGCCATCGTCGGCTTCACCAGCGTCATCGTCGCCTGGCTGCTGCAGGCGGGCGTGCCGCTGTGGGCGGCGATCATCCTGACGCTGCTGATCGGCGTCGCCATCGGCGCCTTCCACGGCTTCGGCATCGTGCATATGGGCCTGCCGCCCTTCATCATCACGCTCGCGACGCTCACCTCGCTGCGCGGCATCGGCCTGCTCATCACCAACGGCTCGACGATCTCGATCAGCCACGAAGGCTTCACCAATTTCTCCCGCGCCGATTTCCTGGGCGTGCCGAGCCTGTTCTGGATGGTCGTGCTGGTGGCGGTCCCCGCCTTCGTCTTCCTGCATCTCAGCCGCTGGGGCCGCTACCTCTTCGCGGTCGGATCGAACAGGGAGGCGGCACGCCTTTCCGGCGTCAACGTCAACCGCACGATCTACCTTGCCTACATCCTCTCGGCCACCTGCGCCGCCTTCGTCGGCCTGCTGCTCGCCTCGCGCATCGGCATCGGCAACGCCACGCAGGCGGAAGGTTGGGAGCTTCAGGCGATCGCCTCCTCGGTCATCGGCGGGACCAGCCTGTTCGGCGCGGTCGGCTCGGTGCACGGCCCGCTGCTCGGCGCCTTCATCCTGGCCACCATCAACAACGGCGCGAACCTGCTCAACGTCAATTCCTTCTGGCAGCGCATCATCACGGGCCTCCTGATCATCGTCATCGTCTATTTCGACCAGCTGCGCCGCCGCGGAAGCCGTTGAGATGAAGGCCGTCGTCTGCCTGGAACCCGGCCGCCTGGAGACGGTCGAGCGGAAGGCTCCTGCCGCGCCGGCGGAGGGCTGGGTGCGCGTTGCCGTCAGCCATGTCGGCATCTGCGGCACCGACTACCATATCTTCGAGGGCAAGCACCCGTTCCTCGAATATCCCCGCGTCATGGGCCACGAGGTCTCGGCCGTCGTCGCCGACCCCGGAACGAGCGCCCTTGCGGCCGGCACGCCGGTCGTCGTGAACCCCTACATTTCCTGCGGCGCCTGCATCGCCTGCCGGAAGGGAAAACCGAACTGCTGCACGGGCATCCGTGTTCTCGGCGTGCATGCCGACGGCGCCTTCTGCGAGGAAATCCTCATTCCCGAGGAAAATCTTTATCCGGCCGACGGCCTTTCGCTGGAAGCGGCCGCGACCGTCGAATTCCTGGCGATCGGCGCCCATGCCGTTCGTCGTTCGCTCGCGCCGCCGCGCTCGCGCGCCCTTGTCGTCGGCGCCGGGCCGATCGGCCTCGGCACCGCGCTCTTCGCGCGTATCGCCGGCCATGAGGTGACGCTGATGGATATGTCCTCCGAACGCCTCGCCATCGCCTCCGAACGCTTCAGCCTTTCGAACGGCATCCCTGCGGGAGCAGCCGCCGCTGCCGGTGTCAGCCGGGCGACCGGCGGAGACGGTTTCGACGTCGTCTTCGACGCGACGGGACAGGCCGGGTCCATGGAGTCCGCCTTCGCCCATGTCGCTCATGGCGGCGCCCTGGTCCTGGTCAGCGTGGTGAAGGACGAGATCCGTTTCGCCGATCCGGAGTTCCACAAGCGGGAGATGATGCTGATCGGCAGCCGCAATGCGACGCGCGTCGATTTCGAGCATGTCATGGCGAGCATCCGCGCCGGCCGGGTGCCGGTCGAGGCGCTTGTCAGCCACCGCACGGTTCTCGACTGGGTGCCGGTTGACCTTCCGCGCTGGGCGACGGAAAAATCGGGACTTATCAAGGCCATCGTGCGTGTGGCATGACGACGGGAATGGAGTGATCTCATGGGCAATCTTCAGGGCAGGACCGTTCTGGTGACCGCGGCGGGACAGGGCATCGGGCGCGCCTCGGCGCTCGCCTTCCAGCGCGCGGGCGCATCGGTGATCGCCACCGACGTCAACCCGGAAACGCTGGCGAGCCTCGCGGACGAGAGCGGCATCGCCACGCGCATCCTGAACGTGCTCGACGATGCGGCCGTTTCCGCCGTCGTCGCCGATGTCGGCCGCATAGACGTGCTCTTCAACTGCGCAGGCGTGGTGCACGCCGGAACGATCCTGGAGATGAAGGAGGACGACCTCGCCTTCGCCTGGAACCTCAACGTGCTCGCCATGGTGCGCACGATCCGCGCCGTCTTGCCCGGCATGCTGGAGCGGGAGGACGGCGCCATCGTCAACATGGCTTCGGTCGCCTCCAGCGTGAAGGGCGTGCCGAACCGTTTCGCCTATACCGTCACCAAGGCGGCCGTCATCGGCCTCACCAAGTCGATCGCCGCCGATTACGTGGCCAAGGGCATCCGCTGCAATGCCATCTGCCCGGGCACCGTGGAAAGTCCCTCGCTGCAGGACCGCATGCGCGCCGGCGGCGACTATGAAGCCGCCCGCGCCGCCTTCATCGCCCGCCAGCCGATGGGCCGGATCGGCACGCCCGAAGAGATCGCCGATCTTGCCGTGCACCTGGCCGGCGCCACCTACACGACCGGCCAGGCTTATGTCATCGACGGTGGCTGGACGGGCTGAATTCCGTTCATGCCCGCGAAAGGTTCGCGGGCTTAGGATGTCCGGGCGGCGTGTTGCCACGCAGCGAAAACATGCTAGTCTTTTTCGCAACTGCGGAAACAGGGCGACGGCGGTGCGAAGGCCGGCGAGCCCCGCACCCAGAAGGGGTATCGCGTCCGATGTACTATCAGCTCTACGAACTCAACCATGCGATGATGGCGCCCTGGCGCGCCGTGGCGGACCAGATGCGCATCGCTTTCCGCAATCCGCTCAACCCGATCGCGCACACCTATTTCGGCCGCACCATGGCTGCCGGCTTCGAAGTGCTCGAACGCACCACCCGGCGCTACGGCAAGCCCGAATTCGGCCTCGACACCACCGCCATCGACGGCCAGAGCGTCTCCGTTCATGAGAAGATCGTTTGGCAGCGACCCTTCTGCAACCTCATCCATTTCGAGCGCTGTCTTCCGGCGGGCCACCGCCGGGATCCGAAGATCCTGGTCGTCGCCCCGATGTCGGGCCATTACGCGACGCTCCTGCGCGGCACCGTGGAGGCCCTTCTGCCCCATGCGGAAGTCCACATCACCGACTGGATGGACGCGCGCATGGTGCCGCTGTCGGAAGGCAGCTTCGATCTCGACGACTATATCGACTACGTCATCCAGATGCTGCATGCGCTGGGGCCGGATACCCATGTCGTCGCCGTCTGCCAGCCGGCCGTGCCTGTGCTGGCGGCCGTAGCCGTCATGGAAGCCGACGACGATCCGCTGTCGCCCTCGACCATGACGCTGATGGGCGGGCCGATCGACACGCGCATCAACCCGACCGCCGTCAACAAGCTCGCCGAGGAAAAGCCGATCGAATGGTTCCGGGATAACGTCATCATGCCGGTGCCGTGGCCGCAGCCCGGCTTCATGCGCATGGTCTATCCGGGCTTCCTGCAGCTGTCCGGCTTCATGTCGATGAACCTCGACCGCCACGTCATCGCCCACAAAGAATTCTTCGCCCATCTCGTGAAGAACGACGGCGATGCAGCCGAAAAGCATCGCGACTTCTACGACGAGTATCTTGCCGTCATGGACCTGACCGCGGAGTTCTATCTCCAGACGGTCGAAACGGTCTTCATGAAACACGCCCTGCCGAAAGGGGAGATGATGCACCGCGGCCGGCCGGTCGACACGACGGCGATCCGCAAGGTGGCGCTGCTCACCGTCGAGGGGGAGAACGACGACATTTCCGGCGTCGGCCAGACCAAGGCGGCGCAGACCATCTGCACCAACATCCCGGACCACATGCGCATGCACTACATGCAGCCGGATGTCGGCCACTACGGCGTCTTCAACGGTTCGCGCTTCCGCAGGGAGATCGCGCCGCGCATTCTCGCCTTCATCGCCGAGCACGGCCGGGGCGAGAAAGCAAAGCCGGTGCCGCGGGTCATCAAGGGTGGAAAAGCAGGCGGCGCTGCCTGATTTTTGGTTCCTCTTTCAGGCACTTGCCGGAATTCGCCGGGTGTCGCCTTGAACGCGGTCGGTGCTCTGCCCACATCGGAATCACCGGAAGCCGAGGTGGTTTCCGCCGATCGTGAGGAAGATTGCACATGAACCAGTCAGCACTGATCCGTCCGGACTGGACGCCTGCGACCATCGCCCTGATGGTGCTCGGCTTCATGGTGTTCTGGCCGCTCGGCCTTGCCATGCTTGCCTACATCATCTTCGGCGATCGCCTGAAATCCTTCAAGAAAGATGCCAACGAGACCGTCGACGGCATGTTCGCCTCCTGCCGCGGCAAGTTCGGCCGCCGTGGCCACGCTTTCCGCAACGCCACGGGCAATGTCGCCTTCGACGACTGGCGCGACGCCGAGCTCGCCCGGCTCGAGGAAGAGCGCCGCAAGCTCGACGAGATGCGCGAGGAATTCGACGCCTATGTCCGGGAGCTGCGCCGCGCCAAGGACCAGGAGGAATTCGACCGCTTCATGCGCGAGCGGCGCGCAAGAGGCCAGGGCGACGTCCCCGGTTTCCCGGCAACCTAAGGCGCCGCCCGTCCGCCTCCACGGTGGCCCTCGGGTCAGGGCCGGAGGATGACGGAAAGCAAGGTTTGTCGACAAGCCGAGAGCTGCCGGAAGGCAGCTCTCGTTCTGATTCTCAGATGTCTAGGTTTGCGACGCTGAGCGCGTTTTCCTGGATGAAGTCGCGGCGCGGTTCCACCTCGTCGCCCATCAGGCGGGCGAAGAGGCCATCGGCATCCGTCGCATCGGCCACCTTGACCTGCAGCAGCGAACGAACGTTCGGATCGAGCGTGGTTTCCCAGAGCTGCTCGGCGTTCATCTCGCCAAGGCCCTTGTAACGCTGCATGGAAAGCCCCTTGCGGCCGGCCGCGAAAACAGCGTCGAGCAGGGCACGCGGGCCGGTGATCTCGGTCTGGCCGTCCTTGCGGCGCAGGACCGGCGGCACCGTGTAGGTTTCCTTGAGGCGCGCCGAGAGCTGGTCGATATGGCGCGCATCGGAAGAACCGATCAGCGCCATGTCGATATGGGCGAATTCCTTGACGCCGCGCACCATGCGCTCGAAGCGAAGGCCCCCGTCGGTCGCGACGGCACCCGTCCAGCCACGCTCCGTCTCCTCGGCAATGAGGTCGAGGCGGCGGGCCACCTCCTCCGCCTTGGCGGCATAGGCCTCGCGATCGTGGCTGAGCTCGAGGTTCAAAGCGCCGGCAATCGCCGCCTGCTCGACGATGGCGCGGTTGTAGCGCGAATGCAGGCCGTCGAGCAGCGAACGCAGCCGCAAGGCGTCCTGGATCAATTCCAGGATGTCCTGGCCGGCGCGCACCTCGCCCGAGCTCAGTTCCAGCGCCGCATCGTCGAGGCCCGAACCGATCAGGTAGTCTTCCAGCGCCTTCTCGTTCTTCAGGTACTGGCTCGATTTGCCGCGCGCCACCTTATAGAGCGGCGGCTGGGCGATATAGAGATGGCCGCGCTCGATCAGCTCCGGCATCTGGCGGAAGAAGAAGGTGAGCAGCAGGGTGCGGATATGGGCGCCGTCGACGTCGGCGTCCGTCATGATGATGATCTTGTGGTAGCGCAGCTTGTCGGCATTGAATTCGTCCTTGCCGATCGACGTGCCGAGCGCGGTGATCAGCGTGCCGATTTCCTGGCTCGACAGCATCTTGTCGAAACGCGCGCGCTCGACGTTCAGGATTTTTCCGCGCAAGGGAAGGATCGCCTGGTTCTCGCGCGAACGGCCCTGCTTGGCCGAACCGCCGGCCGAATCGCCCTCGACGAGGAAGAGTTCGGACTTTGCGGGGTCCCGCTCGGAGCAATCCGCCAGCTTGCCGGGCAGCGAGGAGATGTCGAGCGCGCCCTTGCGCCGCGTCAGCTCGC
The DNA here is from genome assembly GCF_046557955.1 of Shinella agrisoli. NCBI lineage: Bacteria > Pseudomonadati > Pseudomonadota > Alphaproteobacteria > Hyphomicrobiales > Rhizobiaceae > Shinella > Shinella agrisoli. The sequence continues at coordinate 65,227 of NZ_JBJIEP010000018.1, forward strand.
GCGCCTTGCGCGCCGCCTCGCGGGCGGCGGCGGCTTCCACCACCTTGCCGATAAGGGTCTTCGCATCGGCCGGATGTTCTTCCAGCCAGATGCTCAGCGCTTCGTTGACAAGGCTTTCGACGACAGGGCGAACTTCCGAGGAAACCAGCTTGTCCTTGGTCTGCGAGGAGAATTTCGGGTCCGGTACCTTGACCGAAAGCACGGCGGTCAGGCCTTCGCGGCAGTCATCGCCCGTCAGCGAGACCTTCTCCTTTTTCATGATGCCGGAATTTTCGGCATAGGAAACGACCTGGCGGGTCAGCGCGCCGCGAAAGCCGGCCATATGCGTGCCGCCGTCGCGCTGCGGGATGTTGTTCGTGAAGCAGAGCACGTTCTCGTGATAGCTGTCGTTCCACCACATCGCGACTTCGACGGTGATCCCGTCCTTCTCGCCGCGGATGGCGATCGGCTTGTCGACGAGCGGTTTCTTCGAGCGGTCCAGATAGGTAACGAAGGCTTCGAGGCCGCCCTCGTACATCAGCTCGTCCTGCTTGATGTCCGAATGGCGGCGGTCGGTGAGAAGGATGCGCACGCCGGAATTCAGGAAAGCGAGCTCGCGCAGGCGGTGCTCCAGCGTCGAATAGTTGAACTCGATGTTGGAGAAGGTTTCCGATGACGGCAGGAAGGTCACTTCCGTGCCGGTTTCGTCGCCGCATTCGCCGGTCACGGTCAGCGGACCATCGGCAACGCCGTGGGTGAAGCTCATCTCGTGGATCTTGCCGCCGCGGCGGATCTTCAGCTTCAGCGAGACGGAGAGCGCGTTGACCACCGAAACGCCGACGCCGTGCAGACCCCCGGAGACCTTGTAGGAATTCTGGTCGAACTTGCCGCCGGCATGCAGCTGAGTCATGATGACCTCGGCGGCGGAGACGCCCTCTTCCTTGTGAATGTCGGTCGGAATGCCGCGGCCGTTGTCGGTCACCGTCACGGAGCCGTCCGGATTGAGCGTGACCGTCACGATGTCCGCATGGCCGGCCAGAGCCTCGTCGATCGCGTTGTCGACAACCTCGTAGACCATGTGATGCAGGCCCGAACCGTCATCGGTATCGCCGATATACATGCCGGGGCGCTTGCGTACGGCATCAAGCCCCTTCAGGACCTTGATCGAATCTGCGCCATACTCGGCCGGGCCGTTTTCGGTCTCGGGTGTGTCAGTCATTCAAAAGTCTTTCCAGAGTTCTCGCGAAAGGCGGGGCGGGAAAGCAGGCGAATCACGGCTTTCCGCATTCCATGAATATAAGGATTTTGCCCCGAAGTTCCAAACCAGAGAGCCTGCAAACACGGCAGAATTCAGGGGATCAACCGGGTTTTACCCGGGAATTGCATGCTTTTTCGAGGATGCCGGCAAGACGGCGCACCGTCTCGGGCGGCAGGCTGCGGATTTCGGCCGAAAGCCGGTTGGCGAAGGCGGTGTATTCCGGCGGCAGGCCGGCCGTGTCGACCACGACGCGCGGGTCGGAAATCTGGGCGATGCGGAAGAGTTCCTCGGCTTCGTCCCAGATGACGTTGAAATAGCCGGCGACGCGCTGGAGAAAATCGAAGCTCGGCATGCCCCGCTTCCCATGCTCCAGCGCAGAAAGATAGGCGGGGCTGACGCCCAACGCCTTCGCCATCTCCTTCTGCGAGACGCCCTTGCGCTGGCGCAGGTGCCGCACGGCCTTGCCGAAAGGCGTCGTCATCGCTTTTCCCCCGGCTGGCGCGCAAGGCGCACATAGAGCGCGCCCTCGCCGCCGTGGTTGCGCGCCGCGGGCTCGTAAGAGGAGATCAGCGGCCTGAATTCCGGCAGCGAGAACCAGAGCGGCACCGCCCGCTTCAGCGCCCCGTCGCTGCCGAGCGAAGTGCCCTTGCCCGTGATGACCAGGACGTGGCGCAAACCCCGCTCATGCGCCTTGATGAGGAAGCCGAGCAGCAAGCCGTGCGCCTCGCTCTGGATCATGCCGTGCAGATCGATGCGCGCCTCCAGCGGCAGGCGGCCCTTGGCGATCTTGCGCTTGACGGGGCGCTCCAGCGGATGATGGCGGGTCTCCTTGCCACGGCCCATGGTGAGCGCGATATCCTGCGCGGGCTTGCCGGCCTTTGCCGACTTCGGCGCCGGTTCGGCCGCCTTCCGCTCTTCGGCCTTCTCGGCGAGGGCCGCCTCGAATTCCGTCAAGGCGTCGAGCTTGCCCGGCAGCGGTCGCGTGCTGCGCGCCACCTTGCCCCAGAGGATGCGGTCCTCGCTCGAAAGCGCCTTATCCTTCGGCATGGAGGTAGCGCTCCGCCGCTGCCCTGGGAATGAGGATATGGAAGGTCGCGGCATTGCGGACATGGCCCGCCAGCGCGCCCGCGGCATCGCCCGAGCCCGTGAAGATATCGCCCCGCGCCGGACCGACGATCGCCGTTCCCGTATCGAGCGCCAGCATCAGGCGGCGGAAGGGTTTTCCCCCATCAATATGGGTGAGGCTGTCGCTCGAAATGAAGAAGGGAAGGCCGAAAGTGTGGATCAGCCGATCCACCGCCAGCGAACGGCCGGCGACCAGCGGCACCTTGGCGGCAGCGATCGGCCCGAGCGACGCATCGTCCACCGGCGCTTCCTTGAAGAAGATGAAGGAACGGTTGTGCCAGAGCACATCGTCTGCCTGGTCCTCATGGCGTGCCAGCCAGTCGCGGATGGCGGCCATGGAGACGGTGGCGGCATCGATCTCGCCGCGATCGATCAGCAGCTTGCCGATGGCCGAGAAGGGATGGCCGCTCTTGGCCGCATAGGTTACGCGCCTGACCGAACCATCCGGATAGACGAGGCGCGCCGCGCCCTGCACATGGGCGAAGAACACGTCGACCCTGGAGCGGGCATAGGCGATTTCCAGCCCGCGGCCCTTCAGGCAGCCGCGTTCGATCTCGCCGCGGTCCGGATGCTCGACGATGGCTCCGTTCCTCTGCAGCCCGAAGGCATAGCCTTGCGGAAAGCCGGGCGGACGGTTGCCGTCGTCGACGTCGACCAGATCGTCGGGCCGGCGGTAGAAGGGATAACGGTACTCCGCATCCGGCTCGGCCTTCACGGCCACTTCCGGCTCGTAGAACGCGGTGACGAAGCCGGCGGAGCCATCCGTCCTCTCGATGAGGAAGGGCATGCAATGCGCCTCGAAGAAGGCCCGAACCGCGGCTGCGCCCTGCGGCTTCTCATCCGCCGCCGCGTCCAGAAGCGTCAAGAGCTCGCCGGCGGTGATGCCGAGCGAGCCCGTCTTGTAGGGTTTGACGGTGCGGATGTGTTCGCGACAGCGGCCCATGGCTGCCAGCAAGGGCGTCGGATCATCCTCACTCCAGCCGGGAAGCGCCGAAAACCGGGCCGGAACAAGGCGATAATCCATGGGCGGCCTCGCTCAGCCTTCCGACTCGGTCGCGATCAGCTTCCAGTTCGGGTCGCGCGAGCGGATGTCGCGGGCGAAGGTCCACAGGTCGTTGACCTCGGCCACCGTGTCCGCATCGCCCTCGATCAGCGTGCCGGCCTTGTCGTAGGTGGCGGAGATCAGCTGGCTGACGATACGGACCGTCACGTTCGCCTCGCTGTCCTTGACCTCGGCGCCGACGATATCGGCCTTCTCGATGCCGACGAAGCTGGAGCGGACGACCTCGCCCTTGCTCTCGCGCTCCGAGATGGCGGCGTCGAAGCCTTCATAGACTTCGCGGGACAGGAGGTTCTTCAGGGTCTTGCGGTCGCCATCGGCAAAAGCGACGACGATCATCTCGTAGGCCATGCGGGCGCCGCCCACGAATTCCTTCGGGTTGAAGGAAGGGTCGGCCTTGACGAGCGCGCGCAGCTGATCGTTGAGCGGCGTGCCGGGCGCGGCGAAAGCATCGACGGACGCGTAAGGGCTTTCCTCCTCGTCGGAGTCCCGCCGCGGCAGCGTGACGACCTTTCCGCGATCGGCCGAATCGGTCTCTCCGACGCTCTCGCGCTTGGAATAGGGATCGAAGGGCGGGCGCTCGCTGCCGGTACGCCGGCCAAGCACACTGCGCAATTGCAGGAAGATGACCACCGCAGCCACGAGAAAGAAAATCGTTACAAAGTCGAATGAGCCCATTATCGATCCGCAGCCCGGTTCCTGTTTTTTGTTCCTTTCCCATATAGTCCGCAAAGACGGATCATTCAAATGGCGATGACGTGAATGCGGCGAAGGCACGCGGAACCGCCGGCGGTATCGAGCCTCAACAATCTGTGCGACACTGAAACCATGATGAGATTCCTCGTTCCCCTCTTCGTCCTCCTGCTGCCGCTGGCGGAAATCGCCTGCTTCATCCTCGTCGGGCGGCGGATCGGGCTGCTTGCGACACTGTCTCTGGTCGTGCTTTCCGCGGTGGCGGGCATCGTGCTGATGCGCATCCAGGGTTTCGGCGTGCTTGCCCGGCTGCGGCAGGCGGGCCAGGAGGGCCGCGCGCCCGGCAAGGAACTGCTCGATGCGGCGATGATCCTCATTGCCGGCATCCTCCTGCTGATCCCCGGCTTCCTCACCGACCTTGTCGGCCTTGCGCTGTTTCTTCCGCCCGTCCGCAACTTTCTTTGGAACCGGCTGATGCGTAATGTGGTTGTGGTCGATATCGGCGGCATGCGGCCGGGCCGGCGGCCGCAAACCGGGCCGCAACGCACCATCGATCTCGACGAAGACGACTTCCATCGCGACGACCGGCCATGAGGGCCCGAGGGTTGTAAGCCCCCGGCCGAAATGCTAGATGGCCTGACTTTCCAGAGTCCCCGAGGATACTTCCATGACCGACGCAACCACCCAGAACAACGGCGCGAGCCCTTCGCTCACCATCCTGGCGCAATATGTGAAGGACTTCTCCTTCGAAAACCCGGGTGCACCGCGGTCGCTCCAGGCCCGTGACAAGGCGCCGGCGATCAACATCAGCGTCAACGTCAATGCCAACCCGCTCGCCGAAACGGACTTCGACGTCATCCTGTCGCTGAACGCCGAGGCCAAGGACGGCGACAAGGTCCTCTTCAATGCCGAGCTCGCCTATGGCGGCGTCTTCCGCATCACGGGCTTCCCCCAGGAGCACATGCTGCCGGTCCTCTTCATCGAGTGCCCGCGCCTGCTCTTCCCCTTCGCCCGCCAGATCATCGCCGATGCGACCCGCAACGGCGGCTTCCCGCCGCTGATGATCGACCCGATCGATTTCGCCCAGATGTTCGCCCAGCGCATGGCCGAAGAGCAGGTCAAGGCCAAGGTCCAGGCAAACTGAGCCGATAGCGGACTTTAACGAACGACGCCCGGCCACCTGGTGGCCGGGCGTTTTCGTTTCGCATCTCCGCTTCGAACCGGATTCAGGCGCCGTATTTCGCCCAGATCGCCTTGGCGCCGATCTTTTCCACCATGGCGGCATGGACGGCACGGTCCTCCTCGGAGAGCCGGGGCGCGAGCGGCCGCGGCCGCTCGCCAAGCGGTTCGATGACCTCGTCCTCCACTTCCACCAGGGTCTTCCGGCCCGTTTCGGCCGTGCCGAGGCCGAGCGCGGCCTGCCGTCCGCCGATCATCTCGATATAGACTTCAGCGAGAAGCTCGGAGTCGAGGAGCGCGCCGTGCTTCGTGCGGTGGGAGTTGTCGATACCGTAACGCCGGCACAGCGCATCGAGCGAATTCGGCCCCATCGGATGCTTGCGGCGGGCGAGCGCCAGCGTATCCGTCACCCGCTCCGGCGCGATCGGCGGCAGCCCGAGCCTCTCGAACTCGGCATTGATGAAGCCCATGTCGAAGTTGGCGTTGTGCGCCACCCAGCGGGCGTCGCCGAAGAAGCCCAGAATTTCGTCGGCGACCTCGGCGAAGGGGCGCTTGTCCTTCAGGAACTCATCCGTGATGCCGTGTATGGCGAGCGCGTCCGGGTGCACCTTGCGGTCGCCCGGATTGATGAAGATGTGCAGGGTACGCCCGGTCGGGAAGTGGTTCTCCAGTTCCACGCCGCCGATTTCGATGACACGGTCGAGCTTGTTGTCGAGGCCGGTCGTTTCCGTATCGAAGATGATCTCGCGCATCAGTCCCGTCGTCCCTTCAAGGTTTCAATCACCTCTTCCACCTGTTTGCGCGCCGCTTCAAGCCCCTTGCCCGTATCGATGACGAAATCGGCCCGCCGCCGCTTTTCCGCATCGGGCATCTGGCGCGCCAGGATGAGCCGCAGTTTCTCTTCCGTCATGCCCGGCCGCGCGAGCACGCGCTGTCTCTGCACCTCCGGATCGCAGGTGACGACCACCACCTTGTCCACCCGCGACTCGCCGCCGGTTTCATAGAGCAGCGGAATATCGAGCAGCACCAGCAGCGATCCGTTCTGCCGCTCGGCATCGAGAAAAGCCTTTTCGCGCGCCCTGACGAGCGGATGGATGATCGCTTCCAGTTCCGCGAACCGCTCCGGGGATTTCGCAAGGACAGCCGAAAGCGCCTTGCGGTCTATGACGCCGTCGCCGAGCGCTTCGGGAAAACGCTCCGCCACCGGCGCAACAGCTTCTCCCCGGTAGAGGTCATGCACCGTCGCGTCGGCATCATGCACCGGCACGCCGAGATCGTGGAACATGGCGGCGGTCGTCGACTTCCCCGTCCCGATCGATCCGGTAAGGCCGAGCACGATCATCAGCGGGCCTCCATGTCGGCAAGAATGCGCCGGCGCAGGTCCGCATCGACCGTCGGCTGCTTGCCGAACCACTTCTCAAAACCGGGCACCGCCTGATGGAGCAGCATGCCGAGACCGTCGACCGTGGCAAGGCCCTGCTCCGCCGCCTGGCGGAGGATCGGCGTGACAAGCGGCACATAGACGATGTCCGTCACCACCGCGCCGCCGGCAAGCGGGGAGAAGTCGAAGTCCGGCGCCGGCTCGCCGTCCATGCCGAGCGAGGTGGTGTTGACGAAGAGCCCCGCCCCTTTCGACACCTCGGAGAGCGCGTCCATCGGATGGGCATGGACCTTCGGCCCGAACCGGTCGGACAGCTCCTGCGCCCGTCCGATCGTGCGGTTCACCACATGGATTTCGCCGACACCCCGGTCGCGCACGGCCTGGATGACCGCCCGGCTCGCGCCCCCTGCCCCGAGGATGACGGCGCGATCCGTCCTGTCCCAACCCGGAGCGGCCGCATCGAGATTGGCAAGGAAGCCATATCCGTCGGTGTTGGTGGCGCACAGACGGCCGTCTTCCAGCCAGAGCGTGTTCGATGCGCCGAGCTCCTCGCTGAGCGGATCCGGCCTGTCGGCCAGCTTGAAGGCCGTTTCCTTGTGCGGAAGGGTGACATTGCCGCCGACAAAGCCGGATTCCCCCCTCTTGAGCCGTGAAATGAAGCCGGCAAAATCTTCGGGCGCAACCTCTTGCCGCGTATAGGCGCCCGGCAATTCCAGCTTTTCAAGCCAATAGCCGTGGATCAGCGGCGAGCGCGAGTGCTTGACCGGATAGCCGGTAACGAAAGCGCTGGGAACGAGTGTTTCACGTGAATCATGCATCGATGGCACCGAGGTCGCGAAGTTTAGCCAGCAGCGGAAGGAGCGGAAGGCCGAGTATGGTGAAATAGTCGCCCTCGATCCGTTCGAAGAGCTGCACGCCTTCCCCTTCGAGCTGGTAGGCGCCGACGCTCGCCAATACCCGCGTTCCGACCCGGGCGAGATGGCGGTCGATGAACGCCTCCGAAAGCGGCCGCATCGTGAGGCGGGCGATCGAAACATGCTTCCAGAGCGTTTCCCCGTCGCGCACCAGCGCGATGCCGCAATTGAGCGCATGGGTACGCCCGGCCATGGCCGTCAGGTGCGATTTCGCCTCGGCCATGTCGGCGGGCTTGTGAAACACGCGGCCGTCGAGCGAAAGCGTCTGATCCGAGCCGATGACGATGGCGCCGGGATTGCGCCCCGCGACCTCCCGCGCCTTCTCGATCGCCAATGCCTCGGCGACCTCCGGCGGCGTCGGATCGCTTGCGGCAAGGGCCGCTTCCGCGGCACGTTCATCGATCCGTGCCGCCTGGGCTTCGAACACCAGGCCCGCATTTTCCATCAGCATGCGGCGAAAAGGGCTTTGCGAGGCGAGGATCAGCGGCGGCGTCATCGAAATCTCCTATTCCCTTTCCGCGTTAACGGAGCTTGGGCCGAAGAGCAACGATGGCAGCGGCCGTTTCCTCGATCGAGCGGCGCGTCACATCGATGATCGGCCAGTTGTTGCGCGAGCAGATGGCGCGGGCATATTTCAGCTCCTCGGAAATCTGTGCCCGGTCGATGTAGTCGTCCCCGCGGAAATCCTGCGTCTGCCCGAGCACCCGGTTCTGCCGCACCTGGGCGATCCGGTCGGTCGTCGCGATCAGCCCGACGATCAGCGGCTTCGTCGCTGCCGCCAGCCGTTCCGGTAGCGGCATGCCGAGCACGATCGGCACGTTGGCGGTCTTGATGCCGCGATTGGCCAGATAGATGCTGGTGGGTGTCTTGGAGGTGCGGCTGATGCCGACGAGGATGACATCCGCCTCGTCGAGATCGGCCGGCAACTGCCCGTCGTCATGGTCCATCGTGAAATTCAGCGCATCGATGCGCGCGAAGTAATCCGCATTCATCACATGCTGCGCACCGACGCGGCGCCGCGACGGCGCGCCGAGATAGGACTGGAACAGGTCGATCACCGGTTCGAGCACGGAGACGCAGGGCACGCCCATCTCCCGGCAGCGCTGGTCGATGATTTCCGAGAGTTCGCGGTCGACGACCGTATAGAGCACGATGCCCGGCGCGCCATCGATGGCATCGAGCACGGGCATCAATTGCTTGCGATTGCGGATGAGCGGATAGACGTGTTCGAGCGCCTGGGAGGACTGGAACTGCGCCGCCGCCGCACGCCCCGCCGCAATCAGCGTCTCGCCCGTGGAGTCCGAAATGAGGTGCAGATGGAAGTAGTTTTTGGTGCTTTCCACAATATCCTCCGCCCCCTGTTGATGGCCCGGGACAAGCGTGAGCTAAGAACGGCACCGGGGCGGTGGCAAGAGGATAAGTGGCCGTTTGTCCACAATCGCCGAGCGGCTGGAAACGGATTCGGCACCGATGTGGACAAGACTCACGGACATGGCAAAGTGTCGCGCTTATCCACAGGCCATCCACATGAAGATGCTTTTACCAACATCGGTAAGCGTTTTGATTCCAAAAGCAAAATCCGGTTTTCCCTGTTTTTCGCGTAAAAGCAGGAGATACCATCCGCGTTTTCCGGCGCATATGCATCTCCACCGGGATTTTGTGGAGAGGATTTAATCCTTGATAGTCACCGACTCTAAGAAATAGAAACCTCTTCAAAAGAGATTATTTCTTTATTGGGAGAGCCCGCGGTGTCTGCGAAAAACCGAAAGATCGTCGATGTCCTGAACGGGAAGACGGTTTCTCCCCCTCCCCTCTGGCTGATGCGCCAGGCTGGACGATACCTGCCGGAATACAGGGCAACGCGCGCGGAGGCCGGAAGTTTCCTCGATCTCTGTTATTCGCCGGAGCTGGCGACGGAAGTCACGCTCCAGCCGATCCGCCGTTACGGTTTCGATGCGGCGATCCTCTTTTCCGACATCCTGGTCATTCCCGATGCGCTGAAGCGCAATGTCCGCTTTGAGGAAGGACATGGCCCCCGGCTCGATCCGATCGATGCGGAGGGAATCCGGGCCTTGGACGGGAATGGTGTTCAAGACCATCTCCGGCCGGTCATAGAGACGGTCGGTCGTATCCGCCGGGCCTTGCCGGAGGAAACCGCGCTGCTCGGCTTCTGCGGCGCGCCCTGGACGGTCGCCACCTACATGATCGCCGGCCACGGCACGCCGGACCAGGCTCCGGCGCGCCTGTTCGCCTACAGGGAACCGGCCGCCTTCGCGCACCTGCTCGATGTGCTCGCCGATCTTTCCGCCGATTACCTGGTCGCGCAGATCGACGCCGGCGCCGATGCGGTACAGATCTTCGATTCCTGGGCGGGCGTTCTCGGCGAGAAGGAGTTTGCCGATTATGCGGTGCGTCCCGTGCGACGAATCATCGATTCAGTCAAGAGCCGCCGCCCTCAGGCCAAGGTTATCGCCTTCGCCAAGGGGGCGGGCCTGCTTCTGAGATCCTACCGGGAGGAGACGCGCGCGGACGCCATCGGCCTCGACTGGTCGGTGCCGCTTTCCTTCGCGGCCGAGCTGCAGAAGGAGGGCCCGGTGCAGGGCAATCTCGATCCGATGCGCGTGGTTGCCGGCGGCAAGGCGCTCGATGACGGGGTCGACGCGATCCTGCAGGCGCTGGGCAACGGCCCGCTGATCTTCAACCTCGGCCACGGCATCACGCCGCAGGCCGATCCGGAAAACGTCACGCGTCTCGTGGCGCGCGTGCGTGGAGAAAGACAGTGAGCGAAAGGCAGGCAGGCGAAGGTGCCGGACGGCGGGCGCGGCTGCGCGCGGCGATCGCGCTTTCCGTCTTCGCCCTTCTTGCCCTTCTCCTCATCCTGCATCCGCCGGACGACCTTTATCTCTGGATAAAGGCGCTGCACATCATCGCCGTCATCTCCTGGATGGCGGGCCTGCTCTATCTGCCGCGGCTCTTCGTCTACCACACGGATGCGCCCGTGGGTTCCGCCCAGTCGGAGACCTTCAAGGTGATGGAGCAACGGCTGTACGGCACGATCATGCAGCCCGCGATGGGCCTCTCCTGGCTGCTCGGCCTCTATCTCGCCTGGTCGGTCTACGGTTTTCAGGGCGGCTGGCTTCACGCCAAGCTCGCCTTCGTCGTTCTCCTGACGGGCGTGCATCACTATTACGGCCGGGCCGTGAAGGCCTTTGCCGAAGACCGCAACAGAAAAACCGGCCGGCAATGGCGCGTCTGGAACGAGGCGCCGGCACTCCTGATGGTCCTCATCGTCGTCATGGTCGTGGTCAAGCCGTTTTGATCTGCCGCGACAAATCGGACGAAATTGAAAGGCCCCCTTGCGAGGCGGCACCGGAACCGCTATTTTCCGCGCATCTCATCTTTCGTGGCATGTGTCTTCGTTCAGTGAGCTGCACAAAACCCCGCAGTTCGTCCCTGACCCGCACGCCTTTTTCCATCCCGATGACACCCAGCATGGACCATTCATGGCCGAAATGAAGCTACAAGACCTCAAGAACAAGACTCCGACCGACCTCCTCGCCTTTGCCGAATCGCTCGAGGTCGAGAACGCGAGCACGATGCGCAAGCAGGAATTGATGTTTGCCATCCTGAAGATGCTGGCGGCGCAGGACGTCGAAATCATCGGCGAAGGTGTCGTGGAAGTGTTGCAGGACGGCTTCGGCTTCCTGCGCTCGGCCAATGCGAACTACCTGCCGGGGCCGGACGACATCTACATCTCGCCATCGCAGATCCGCCGCTTCTCGCTGAAGACCGGCGACACGGTGGAAGGCCCCATCCGCGGGCCCAAGGAAGGCGAGCGCTACTTCGCCCTTCTCAAGGTCAACACGATCAACTTCGACGATCCGGAGAAGATCCGCCACAAGGTGCACTTCGACAACCTGACGCCGCTCTATCCGAACGAGCGCTTCAAGATGGAGCTCGACGTTCCGACCTCGAAGGATCTTTCCCCGCGCGTCATCGATCTCGTAGCCCCGCTCGGCAAGGGCCAGCGCGCCCTGATCGTCGCGCCGCCGCGCACGGGCAAGACGGTTCTCCTGCAGAACATCGCCCACTCGATCACGGCGAACCATCCGGAATGTTATCTCATCGTCCTCCTGATCGACGAGCGTCCGGAGGAAGTGACGGACATGCAGCGTTCGGTGAAGGGCGAGGTCGTCTCCTCGACCTTCGACGAACCGGCGACCCGGCACGTGCAGGTCGCCGAAATGGTCATCGAGAAGGCCAAGCGCCTCGTCGAGCACGGCCGCGACGTCGTCATCCTGCTCGATTCGATCACCCGTCTCGGCCGCGCCTACAACACAGTGGTTCCGTCCTCCGGCAAGGTCCTGACCGGCGGTGTCGACGCGAACGCCCTGCAGCGCCCGAAGCGCTTTTTCGGCGCCGCGCGCAATATCGAAGAAGGCGGCTCGCTGACGATCATCGCGACGGCGCTCATCGATACCGGAAGCCGCATGGACGAAGTGATTTTCGAGGAATTCAAGGGCACCGGCAATTCGGAAGTCCATCTGGACCGGAAGGTGGCCGACAAGCGCATCTACCCGGCGATGGACATTCTCAAGTCCGGCACGCGCAAGGAAGACCTGCTCGTTCCCCGTCAGGATCTTCAGAAGATCTTCGTTCTTCGCCGCATCCTCGCTCCTATGGGCACGACCGATGCGATCGAGTTCCTGATCGACAAGCTGAAGCAGACCAAGAACAACAGCGATTTCTTCGATTCGATGAACACCTGATCGCAAGGCGGTCGTCATGGTCGGGGGTTAGCGCTGACCGTCGATAAGCGGAGCGATTTTGCCAAAAACTAAGTGGTCCTGCTCAGGCGGGGCCATTTTCTTTGAAGAATGATCGATTCTCAACCGAAACGAAGACGACCGATTCGTATCCGGAATATTCTACGATGAAGGCTGCGGACACCATCTTTGCCCTTTCAAGCGGCGGTCTTCCCTCCGGCGTCGCTGTGGTTCGCGTGAGCGGGCCTGGAAGCCGGACCGCAATTGCCTCGTTGTGCGGCCGCGTGCCGGCTCCGCGGCGAGCCTCGCTCATGTCGATTCGGAATCGCAACGGTGAGAAGCTCGATGAAGGGGTCATCCTGTTCTTCCCCGGTCCCAGTTCTTTTACCGGAGAAGATTGCGCCGAGTTCCAGATTCATGGCGGCCGTGCGACAGTGAAGGCGGCTTTGGCTACTTTAAGTGGCATCCATGGCTTGCGCCCGGCGGAGGCGGGCGAGTTTTCCCGGCGGGCCTTTCTCAACGGGCGGATGGACCTGGTTGAGGTCGAAGGCCTTGCCGATCTGATTGCGGCCGAGACCGAAATGCAGCGTCGTTTGGCGGCCGAGCAGGCCTCGGGCGGGCTGTCCCGGCTTTACGATTCGTGGGCGAAACGATTGACCCATGCGCGAGCGATGATCGAGGCCGAGCTGGATTTTGCTGACGAGGATGATGTTCCGGGCTCTGTTGCATCCTCGATCTGGAGTGATATGCGGCTGCTCGAGCAGGAAATCCTTAACCATCTTTCTGGAATGCGCATCGGCGAGATCGTACGGGATGGCTTGAAGGTGGTTATTGCCGGCCCGCCCAATGCCGGCAAGTCCAGCCTGCTGAACTACCTTGCAAAGCGGGACGTCGCTATCGTCACGGATGTGCCCGGCACGACGCGTGACGTCCTGCATGTCGATCTCGACCTGGCCGGTTTTGCCGTTCGGCTCTACGATACGGCGGGCCTGCGGGAAACGAACGATATTGTGGAGCGCGAGGGTATCCGCCGAACCCAGCTTTCCATGGCGGAAGCGCATCTCCTATTGGTGTTGTCCGAGGATCCCGATCCGGACTGGCAGGCGCTTATGGGAGATCACGATGGACCGGTCCTTCGTGTCCGGACGAAAGCGGACAAGATCGAAACACCTTGGCGGGCCGGCACTGCGGATGTGACAATTTCCGTCAAACATGGTAGTGGCATGGAGCAGCTCCTCGATGCCATCGGTCGTCATCTTCCCGATATTGAGGCGGGGAGCGCTTTGGCGCTGCCGACCCGTCAGCGGCATGCGTTGAATCTCACCGTTGCTCGGCAGGAGATTTTGCTGGCTCTTGAGGTGGAGGCAGCGGGACTGGATATCCAGGCGGAACATCTTCGCTTGGCGGGACAGGCTCTCGGTCGGGTGACGGGACGCGTCGATGTGGAACATCTTCTCGACGTCATTTTTTCCGAATTTTGCATAGGCAAATGATTCACGTGAAACATGCAACGTACACGAGTCAGGTCGAGCGTTTCACGTGAAACAGGCAGGTACGATATGACAGGCATGAACAGTTACGACGTGGTGGTGATCGGCGGTGGCCATGCCGGGGTCGAAGCCGCATCTGCGGCTGCCCGTTTGGGCACCCGCACGGCACTGGTGACTCACAAGGCGTCGACAATCGGCGTGATGTCGTGCAACCCCGCCATTGGCGGTCTGGGCAAGGGGCACCTCGTTCGTGAGGTCGATGCTTTGGACGGGCTCATGGGTCGGGTTGCCGATCGGGCTGGGATTCAATTCCGCTTGCTGAATCGCCGTAAAGGGCCTGCAGTCAGAGGGCCACGGACGCAAGCCGACCGAAAACTCTATCGGGAAGCGATGCAGGCAGAGCTGGCGACGATCGCGAATCTCGATATCGTTGAAGGGGACGCCTTCGACCTCCGTTTCGACGGCGGACGGCTTGATGCGGTTATTATGAAAGATGGCCGTCATTTATCCTGTCGCGCCGTGGTGGTCACCACAGGTACGTTCTTGCGGGGCCTGATCCATATCGGAACCGAAAAGATTCCGGCGGGACGGGTTGGGGAAGAACCGTCCATCGGCTTGTCAAGAACGTTCGAGCACCTCGGGCTCAGGCTTGGACGCCTGAAGACGGGGACGCCGGCGCGGCTGGACGGCCGCTCCATCGATTGGGACAGCATCGGCCGGCAGGCAGCGGACGAGGACCCCGTTCCGTTTTCCTTCATGACGGATCGTGTCACAACGCCGCAAATCGAATGCGGCGTCACGCGCACGACCCCGGCAACGCATCGCATAATCGAAGAGAATATCGGCAAGTCGGCGATGTATTCGGGCCAGATCGAAGGGGTTGGCCCGCGCTACTGCCCGTCCATCGAAGACAAGATCGTGAGGTTCGGGGAACGTGACGGGCACCAGATTTTCCTGGAGCCGGAGGGTCTGGAGGACCACACGGTCTATCCGAATGGAATTTCGACCTCCCTTCCCGCCGATGTGCAGGAGGCCTTCATCCGGACCATCCCGGGTTTGGAGCGCGTGACGATCCTGCAGCCTGGATATGCCATCGAATATGACCATGTCGATCCCCGGGAGCTTTCGGCAACGCTGGAGGTGAAGTGCCAGCCAGGTCTTTTCCTTGCCGGCCAGATCAATGGAACGACCGGCTATGAGGAGGCAGCGGCCCAGGGTCTTGTCGCCGGCCTGAACGCGGCGCGCCACGCTGCCGGTCAGCAGGGACATGTCTTCAGCCGAACGGATAGCTATATCGGTGTCATGATCGACGATCTGACGTCGCGCGGCGTGACGGAGCCCTACCGCATGTTCACCTCGCGCGCCGAGTATCGGCTTTCTCTGCGGGCGGACAATGCGGATGTGCGCCTGACGCCGCTTGGCATCCAGCTTGGCCTTGTGGCGTCGGAGCGTCGGGCGCGTTTCGCGCAATGGTCAGGAGAGATGGACGTTGCGCGCGAACGGCTTCGTTCGCTGAAGCTTTCTCCGAACGAAGCGGCCGCCCAAGGCATTCGGATCAATCAGGATGGTGTGCGCCGCAGCGCCTATGATCTTCTTGCCTATCCGGATGTCGACTATGCGCGGTTGGCAGCGGTCTGGCCCGCGGAGCTCGGTGGATTTTCTCCGCGTGTTCGCGAGGCAATCGAGATCGAAGCGGGATATGCGGTCTACATGAATCGTCAGGAAGCGGATATTGCCGAGGCCCGCCGTGAGGAGGAGCGCTGCATTCCGCAGGGCTTCGATTTCACTGCGCTTCCCGGCCTATCCCTGGAACTCCGCCAGAAGTTGACCGCAGCGCGACCGTCCAACCTCGCCCAGGCGGCGCGTGTGGACGGCATGACGCCCGCGGCGCTGACCCTTCTGCTTGCGCATCTCAAGCGCTCGTCGTTTGATGAGACTAGCCGGACCGCAAACGGATGAACGTCCTTTCCCCTGATCTGAATGGTCTCGATGTTTCACGTGAAACTGTGGAGAGGCTGAACACCTTCGTCGCGCTTTTTCAGAAATGGGCGAAGGCGATCAACCTTGTCGCCCCCTCCACCCTTTCTGCGGCATGGAACCGCCATGTCGTCGATAGTGTCCAGATCTATGCCCTCTATCCCGGTCCTCACACCTGGATCGACTTGGGCAGCGGTGGCGGCTTCCCCGGCATCGTCACGGGCATCCTTCTCGCGGAAACGGGGGGAGGCTGGGTTCATCTTGTGGAAAGCAACAACAAGAAGGCTGCCTTCCTGCGAACCGCCATCCTGGAAACCGGCGCGCGCGCGTCGGTGCACGCGATTCGGATCGAGGATGCGCCGGCGGCCATTGAAAAGTGTGATGCCATTTCAGCCCGCGCGCTTGCGGATCTCGATCTTTTGCTGGATTTCGGCCTGCCTTGGGCGGAGCGTAACCCGGAGCTGCGCTTTTTCCTGCACAAAGGCCGGGATTATCAGCGGGAGATCGATAAAGCGCTTGGTCGGTGGAGATTCGATCTGGTAAAACATGCTAGTATCGTCGAGCCGGACTCCGTTGTGCTCGAACTGTCAAACCTTTCGCGAAAACCTCAGTGACTGGCGGCGTCCATGATAGGCGAAAAGAACCGGATCATTACCATAGCGAACCAAAAAGGCGGCGTCGGCAAGACGACAACCGCTATCAACCTGGCCACCGCGCTTGCCGCAATCGGCGAGCGTGTCCTGATCGTCGATCTTGATCCGCAGGGAAATGCCAGCACGGGGCTGGGAATAGACCGCCGCAACCGCGAGCTATCATCCTACGATCTTTTGATCGGCAGCCACAGCGTTGCCGAAACGGCGCTTGAAACGGCGGTTCCGAACCTCTCGATCATCCCTTCGACGATGGATCTGCTGGGCATCGAAATGGAGATCGCGCAGCACAATGATCGGGTCTTTCGGCTGAAGCGCGCCCTCGCAGCCGCCGATGCGCTGTCTTACTCTTACGTGCTGGTCGATTGCCCGCCATCGTTCAATCTTTTGACAATGAATGCACTTGCCGCAGCTCATTCGGTTCTCGTGCCCTTGCAGTGCGAATTCTTTGCGCTCGAGGGCCTCAGCCAGCTGCTGGAAACGGTCGACCAGGTACGCCGGACCGTCAATCCGCGGCTCGACATCCAGGGCATCGTGCTCACCATGTTCGACTCGCGCAACAACCTGGCGCA
Organism: Shinella agrisoli; assembly: GCF_046557955.1. NCBI lineage: Bacteria > Pseudomonadati > Pseudomonadota > Alphaproteobacteria > Hyphomicrobiales > Rhizobiaceae > Shinella > Shinella agrisoli. Next base: position 82,271 of record NZ_JBJIEP010000018.1, read on the forward strand.
GCAGGTCGTCAATGACGTGCGCCTGCACCTCGGCGAGAAGGTCTATCACACGCTTATTCCGCGCAATGTGCGCGTTTCGGAAGCGCCGTCCTATGGCAAACCCGCCATTCTCTACGATCTCAAATGCGCCGGAAGCCAGGCCTATCTTCAACTCGCCTCCGAGGTGATCCAGCGTGAAAGGCAGCGGAAAGCTGCCTGATTCTGTAGCCGTGAGTAGAACCGATGAATGAAGACAACTCCAAGCGGCGCCTTGGCCGCGGCCTTGCTGCCCTGATCGGGGAAATGGACCAGCTGCCGGCAGCCGATATCGGCAGCCGGCCGACGGTCAATCCGGACCGGCTGGTGCCGATCGAGTTCGTCGGCCGCAATCCGCGCAACCCGCGCCGCTACTTCGACGAATCGGAGTTGCAGGATCTCGCCTCATCCATCCGCCAGCACGGTATCGTTCAGCCGGTCGTCGTGCGCACCATCGCCGACAACCGTTATGAAATCATCGCCGGGGAACGGCGCTGGCGCGCCGCGCAGCTTGCCGGACTTACGGAGATTCCGGTCATCATTCGGGATGTGGACGACCGCACGGCGCTGGAAATCGCCATCGTGGAAAACGTCCAGCGGTCCGATCTCAATCCGCTGGAAGAGGCGATGGGTTATGAGCTGCTGATCGCCGACCACGGTTACACGCAGAACGATCTCGGCGAAATCATCGGCAAGAGCCGCAGCCATGTGGCCAACAGCCTTCGCCTGCTGAAACTGCCGGAACCGGTGCGCGAGATGCTAGCGTCCGGAACGCTCTCCGCCGGCCACGCACGGGCCCTCATCCCGACTTCGGATCCGGTCGCGCTGGCGAAGACGATCGTGGCGAAGGGCTTGTCGGTGCGCGATGCGGAACGCATTGCCCAGAACGATATCAAGGCGCAAAGCAATCCAAATCACGGCCAGGCCGCGCCGCACAAGGAAGAGAAGGACGCCGACACGCTGGCGCTTGAGCGCACCTTGTCGGATGTCCTCGGTCTCGACGTGACGGTCAACCACAAGGGTAGCGGCGGCCATCTCAAGATTGCTTACAAGACGCTGGAGCAGCTTGAGGAAATCTGCCGGCTTCTCGAACGCCGGTAATCTTATTTAGCCGGATTCACCGGCGAGCGGATTGAAGCACGGTTGCCAGCATGGTCTGCATAGCGATCGTATCCTCCAGCGCCGGGCGTTGCCGGCTCTGCAGGATGGCCGCCTGTAGGCGCTGGGTTTCCCGGCGAATGGCGGGACTTGTCCAGGTTCTCAGTGCATTCTCGATGATCGGCTTGCGGCGGAAGTGAAGGTGGCGACCGAGCGTCGCCATGACTTGCGCCGCGGGCATACGTTTCTCATCCATTTCGGCACGCATTAGCTCCAGGAGCTGGAATTGCCGCAGGCAGCCCTGCAGCACGAGGAAAACCGGTGTCTTGGACGACATGATCTTCTGGATGGCATGCAGAAAGCCGTCCCGGTCCCCCTTGAGAATGGCATCGATGGCGTCGTCGGTGGAGATCGCGCTGGCGTCGCCGACGATCTCTTCCACATCCTGCTCCTCGATCAGCTGCTTGCCGCGGCAGTAGAGCGCCAGCTTGCGCACCTCGTTGCGCGAAGCAAGGCGATCGCCGCCGATCGTCTCCACGAGGCGTTCGCGCGCATCCGGCGATATCCTGAGACCTTCGGCAGCAAGCTCCTGGTCGATCAGCGCCTGCAAGGCGCGGCCGTCATCGGCATAGCAGGCAATGGCCACGGCTTGCGGCGCGGATTCGGCCGCCTTGCGGAGCGCGGCCCCTTTTTTCAGATCGCCGGCTTCGATGATGAGTGTGGAGGGGCCGGCAGGCATGCCCGCGAGCATATCGAGCGCATCGGAAACGCCCTTCTCGCTGCCGGCGTTGCGGATCCAGACAAGGCGATCCCCGCCGAAAAGGCCGATGGCGTTCATCTCGTCGATCAGCCGGCCCGGCTGGCTGCCGATGTCGCCGGCTTCGAGCTTCACGACCGAAAAGGCATCGTCGAGATCGACGCCGCTGGCGGCTGCAAGCGCGGCGGCGCGCTCGGAAACAAGCCCCCGATCAGGGCCATAGACGAGAAAGAGGCGCACGGGCAGAGGCTTCCGTTTCACGAAAGCATCGAATTCGTGCGACTTGACCTCTGCCATAGCCGGCTCAGCGACGGCTGAGCGCCGATGCGACATCCGCGCGGATCAGCTCCGCAACTTCGCGGGCGGCCCGGTTTTCCGCATCGCGTATCGCGCGAAGCTTTGCGAATTCCTGGGCCGGAAAGTCGACCATGGCCGCCGCGGTGCGCTTGCCGGACGCCAGCGTTTCGCCGGAGTCCGATTGGGTAAGGTTGTAATCCGCCGAAACGATGACCCGGCCAGCGCGCATCGTATCCGTCGAGACGTCGTTCAGCACGCCGACGACCCGCACGCTTACGTCCATTTCAAGATGATAGGTCGCGTTCTGCGGTTCGCCGGCGCCGCCAGTGAAGAGGAAGATCAGGTCGTTGCGGACCTGCTGTTCCACGCGATCGCCCGCTTCGGAGATGGAGACCGAGGCGATCTTGCCTTCCGTGCCGCTCGGGGTGGAATAAAGCGGGCGCACCTGGCAACCGGCGAGCGCGCCGGCAAGAGCAATGCCGGCAAGCGCTTTGACAAGCCGCGAGAGGCCGGTTCCGTCAGACAACAACATTCACGATCCTCTGCGGTACGACGATGATCTTCTTGGGATGCTGGCCGCCCAGCACGGCCTGGACCGCTTCGAGCGCGAGCACGGCCTCTTCGACCGCACTCTGGTCTGCGTCGCGGGCGATTGTCAAATCCGCGCGCTTCTTGCCGTTGATCTGCACCGGCAACGTTATCTCGTTCTCGGCGACGAGGCGTTCCTCGTAGACCGGCCATGCGGACGTGGCAACGAGGCCCTCGCCGCCGATCTCGCGCCAGCATTCTTCCGAAAGATGCGGCGTCATGGGCGCCACGATGCGCACCAGGATCTCGACGGCCTCACGCAGCGCCGAGGCGAGCTCGGGCGACGCCTTGCCGCTCGCGGCCAGCGTCAGCGGCGCGGCCAGGGCGTTGACGAATTCGTAGATGCGGGCAACGGCCTTGTTGAAGGCGAGCTTGTCGTAGTCGGTCTGCACGGCCTTCAGCGTCTTGTGCGCGACCTGAGAAACGGCGAGCGCGTCGCCTTCCGTGCCCGGGCGGCTTTCGACGGCCTTCAGCGCCGGCGCGGCTTCCGCGACGAGACGCCAGACGCGCTGGATGAAGCGGTGTGCGCCTTCGACGCCGGCTTCCGACCAGATGACATCACGGTCCGGCGGAGAATCGGAGAGCACGAAGAAGCGCGCGGTATCGGCACCGTAGGAGGCGATGATGTCGTCCGGGTCTACGACATTCTTCTTCGACTTCGACATCTTCTCGATCGAGCCGATGGCGATTTCTTCGCCGGATTCGAGGTGAACCGCGCGGCGCTTGCCGTCAACTTCCTCGATGCGGATCTCGGCGGGTGTGACCCACTCGCGCCTGGCCCCTTCGCCGCGGCTGTAGGTTTCGTGCACCACCATGCCCTGGGTGAAGAGGCCCTTGAACGGCTCCTTGAGGTCGAGATGGCCCGAGACCTGCATAGCGCGGGTGAAGAAGCGCGAATAGAGCAGGTGCAGGATCGCGTGCTCGATGCCGCCGATATACTGGTCGACCGGCAGCCAGGCATTGGCGGCGGCCGGGTCCGTCGGATCGTTCTCCCAAGGTGCGGTGAAGCGTGCGAAATACCAGGACGAATCGACGAAAGTGTCCATCGTGTCCGTTTCCCGCCGGGCGTTTCCGCCGCATTCCGGGCAGGCGACGTGCTTCCATGTCGGATGGTGGTCGAGCGGGTTGCCTGGCTTTTCGAAGGACAGGTCGTGCGGCAGTTCGACCGGTAACTGCTCGACGGGCACGGGCACCGCACCACAGGTCTCGCAATAGATCACCGGTATCGGCGCGCCCCAGCATCTCTGGCGCGAGATCAGCCAGTCGCGCAGGCGGAACTGTACCTTGCGCACCGCCTGCGGGCGGCCGTCGAGATCGGCCGCTTCGAGGCGCCTGGCCACCTCGTCGAAGGCCGCGTCCGGCGTCATGCCATCGAGGAAGCGCGAATTGATCATCACGCCGTCGTCGGTATAGGCTTCCTCGCCGATGCTGAACGTCGCCGCGTCCTCGCCCTTGGGCAGGACGACGGGCGTAACCTTGAGGCCGTATTTGTTGGCGAAATCGAGGTCGCGCTGGTCATGCGCCGGGCAGCCGAACACCGCGCCCGTGCCATAGTCCATCAGCACGAAATTGGCGACGTAAAGCGGCAGCTCCCAGTCCGGGTCGAACGGATGCTTCACCCTGACGCCGGTGTCGACCCCCTTCTTCTCGGCGGTTTCGAGCGCGGCCAGCGACGTGCCGTGGTGATGGCATTCGTCGATGAAGTCCGTCAGCGCCTCATTGCCTTCCGCCAGCTTCTTCGCCAGCGGATGATCGGCGGATATGGCGACGAAGGACGCGCCGAACAGCGTGTCGGGCCGCGTCGTATAGACCTCGACTTCCGAAAAGCCCTCCGGCGCGGTTTTCCCGTCGAGCGCGAAGCGGACCTGCAGGCCTTCCGACCTGCCGATCCAGTTCTTCTGCATCAGGCGGACCTTTTCCGGCCACTGGTCGAGCGTATCGAGACCTGCCAGCAGGTCTTCGCTGAAATCGGTGATCCTGAAGAACCATTGCGTGAGGTCGCGCTGCTCGACCGGCGCGCCCGAGCGCCAGCCCTTGCCGTCGATGACCTGTTCGTTGGCGAGCACGGTCATGTCGACCGGGTCCCAGTTGACCTTGGCCGGTCTGCGCTCGGCAAGGCCCGCCTTCCAGAAGTCGAGGAACATCTTCTGCTGGTGTTTGTAATAGGACGGATCGCAGGTGGCGAACTCACGCGACCAGTCCCATGACAGGCCCATGGTCTTCAACTGGCCCTTCATCGTGGCGATGTTGGCGTAGGTCCAGTCGCGCGGGTTGACCTTGTTGTCACGCGCGGCGTTCTCGGCCGGCAGGCCGAAGGCGTCCCAGCCGATCGGATGCAGCACGTTGAAGCCCCTGGCGCGCTTGTAGCGCGCCACGACGTCGCCCAGCGTGTAGTTGCGCACATGGCCCATGTGGATGCGGCCCGAGGGATAGGGGAACATCTCGAGGACGTAGTACTTCTCGCGCGGGTCGTCGTTCTTCGTGAGAAAGACGTTCTCCTCGTTCCATTTTGCCTGCCAGCGGGGTTCGGCATCGCGCGGATTGTAGCGTTCGGTGGCCATGTCTTTGATGTTCCGGAAGTCTTTTGGACGTTTTGGCGGGCGGTCGGCCCATGCGAATATGGTGCCGAGACCTTCATCATGAAACCGCCGAAGCGTCAAGTTTTCCGGCTCCGCGCGGGGCCAGGCGAGCCTATGCTTGGCAAGCCGCGCCGATTTCGCTAGGTCCGGGACGATATGCGGATGGAGAATGTGATCATGGAGCTGCAAGACCGTCTCGAGGACGTTCGCAACCGGATGCGCAAGGCTGCCGCCGAGGCCGGGCGCCGCCCTGAATCGGTTACGCTCGTCGCAGTGTCGAAGACCTTCGATGCGCAGGCGATTCGCCCGGCGATCGCGGCCGGCCAGCGTGTCTTCGGCGAGAACCGCGTGCAGGAAGCGCAGGGCAAATGGCCCGCGCTGCGTGCGGAGACGGCAGGTATCGAGCTTCACCTGATCGGCCCCTTGCAATCCAACAAGACGGCCGAGGCGGTGGCGCTCTTCGACGTCATCGAAACCGTGGACCGGGAGAAGATCGCCCGGGCGATCGCCGCAGAAATGGCCCGGCAGGGTCGCGCGCTGCGGCTCTATGTCCAGGTCAATACCGGGCTGGAGCCGCAGAAGGCGGGAGTCGCGCCGGACGATACGGTCGCCTTCGTTTCCTTCTGCCGAGAGGAACTCGGCCTCGTCATCGAGGGACTGATGTGCATTCCGCCGGCGGATGAGAATCCCGGCCCCCATTTCGCTCTGCTCGCCAAGCTTGCCGAACGGTGCAATCTCGACAAGCTCTCGATGGGCATGTCCGGCGATTACGATGTCGCCATCGGCTTCGGCGCCACCAGCGTGCGGGTCGGTTCGGCGATCTTCGGTTCGCGCTGAAACGCTTCCATTTGATGAAGCGCAAGGACCGGCCGCGCCGTCTCAGGCTTTCGTCTGGCTTTGCGGAAAGAGCGCCCTCTCCTATTCTCCATCTGGAGGAACCGGCTGCCTGGCAGCCGGGCATGGCGGGAGGAAGCGATGCACAGGACCTATGCCGAGATCTATCGCGCCTGGAAAAATGACCCCACGGGTCATTGGGCCGAGGTCGCGAGAGCGATCGAATGGTTCACGGAGCCGACGGAAATCTTCGATGAGGCACAGGGCGTCTACGGGCGCTGGTTTCCCGACGCGGCCGGCAATACCTGCCACAACTGCGTCGATCGGCACGTGGCGGCCGGGCGCGGCGATCAGGCGGCGCTGATCTACGACAGCCCCGTGACCGGCCGCAAGGCACGCTTCACCTATGGCGAGTTGCTGGCGAATGTGAATGCCATGGCGGCCGTGCTTGTCGATCACGGCGTCGAGAAGGGCGACCGTGTCATCCTCTACATGCCGATGATCCCGGAGGCGATTTTCGCCATGCTCGCCTGCGCGCGCATCGGTGCCATTCATTCCGTCGTCTTCGGCGGATTCGCGGCAAGCGAGCTGGCGGCACGCATCGACGATTCGAAGGCCAAGGTCGTCGTCTCGGCAAGCTGCGGCATCGAGCCCAGCCGGGTGGTTGCCTACAAGCCCCTGCTCGATGCCGCGATCGAGCTGGCCGGCCACAAGCCGGACCGGTGCCTCGTGCTGCAGCGGCCGGAGCTGGCGGCCGATCTCAGGGGCGGGCGCGATGTGGATCTGGGTCCTGCGCTTGAAGCGGCGCGTGCTGCGGGGCGAACGGTGCCCTGCGCTGCGCTCGCCGCGACCGACCCGCTCTATATCCTCTACACCTCCGGCACGACCGGCCAGCCGAAGGGCGTCATCCGCGACAATGGCGGGCACATGGTGGCGCTCGCCTGGACGATGCGCGCGCTCTATGGCGTTGCGCCCGGCGAGGTCTACTGGGCGGCGTCGGATATCGGCTGGGTCGTCGGCCACTCCTATATCGTCTATGCGCCGCTGCTGAACGGCAGCACGACGGTTCTCTACGAGGGCAAGCCGGTCGGCACGCCGGATGCCGGCGCCTTCTGGCGGGTCGTCGAGGAATACAAGGTCTCCGTGCTGTTCACGGCGCCGACGGCCTTTAGGGCGATCCGCAAGGAGGATCCGGAGGGTGCCCTCGTGAAACGCTACGATACGTCCAGCCTGCGGGCGTTGTTCCTCGCCGGCGAGCGGGCCGATCCGGATACGGTCCACTGGGCCGAGGACGTGCTCGGCGTGCCGGTGATCGATCACTGGTGGCAGACGGAAACGGGCTGGGCGATCGTCGGCAACCCGCTGGGCCTTGACCGGCTGCCCGTGAAGCACGGGTCGCCGAGCGTACCCATGCCGGGCTACGAGTTGCACGTGCTGGATGATGCCGGGCACGAGGTGCCACCCGGCACGCTCGGCAACATCGCCATCAAGCTGCCGCTGCCTCCGGGCTGCCTGCCGACGTTCTGGAATGCCGACGAGCGGTTCCGGACGGCCTGCCTTTCGGAGTTTCCCGGCTATTACAAGACTGCGGATGCCGGCTATGTCGATGAGGACGGCTACGTTTTCGTCATGGCGCGCACGGATGACATCATCAATGTCGCCGGCCACCGTCTTTCGACGGGGGCGATGGAGGAAGTCTGCGCCAGCCATCCGGACGTTGCCGAATGCGCGGTCATCGGCGTCGCCGATGCGGTGAAAGGTCAGGTGCCGGCCGGCTTCCTCGTCCTGAAGAGCGGTGTTTCACGTGAATCATCCCTCGTGGAGCAGGAAGTGATGAGGCTTGTGCGCGAGCGCATCGGCCCGGTCGCGGCCTTCAAGACGGCGATCTGCGTGAAGCGCCTGCCGAAGACCCGTTCCGGAAAGATCCTGCGCGGCACCATGCAGAAGATCGCCGACCGCGAGGAATGGAAGATGCCGGCGACGATCGACGATCCTTCCATTCTCGATGAGATCGCATCGGCGCTGTTAGGCCGCCGGATCGGCTGACCGTTTCGCGCGCAAGAAAAAGCCCGGTGCGAGGACCGGGCCTTTTCTGAAATGGATGCCGCTTAGAAGCGGTCGTCTTCGTCGTCGTCCGGCGTGGACGATTTCAGCGACTTGAGCTTGGCGAAGACGGCGTCGGCGTCGATTTCCTTCTCCTCCTCGCGGTCGGTGCTGTAGGGCAGCTTTTCCGTCTCCTGCGCGGATTCGAGCGTTGCGCCGAGTTCTGCCGCCGTGGGCAGCGGGCGGCCCTTCGAGGCGCGTTCGACTTCGAGGTCGAGATCGATCTGCGAGCAGAGGCCCAGCGTCACCGGGTCCATCGGCGTCAGGTTGGCCGAGTTCCAGTGCGTGCGTTCGCGGATCTGCTCGATCGTCGATTTGGTCGTGCCGACGAGACGCGAGATCTGCGCATCCTTCAGTTCCGGATGGTTGCGCACGAGCCAGAGAATGGCGTTCGGCCGGTCCTGGCGCTTGGAGACCGGCGTGTAGCGCGGGCCCTTGCGCTTGGATTCCGGCACGCGGACCTTCGGCTCGGAAAGCTTCAGCTTGTGGTTCGGATTGGCTTCCGCGCGGGCGATTTCCTCGCGGGAAAGCTGGCCGGTCGCGATCGGGTCGAGGCCCTTGATGCCCTGGGCCGATTCACCGTCGGCGATGGCCTTCACTTCGAGCGGGTGCAGTTTGCAGAATGTGGCGATCTGGTCGAACGACAGCGCCGTATTGTCGACCAGCCAGACCGCGGTCGCCTTCGGCATAAGCAGCTGTTGAGCCATGGATATAGTCCTTCTGTCCGTCCGCGCCGGTGTCGCGGGCCGTGGAGTGTAACCACTATGTTCCGGGAATTGCGCCCTCTATAACCTCACTGTCGCAGAAATGCAATTCTTCAAGCGCAAATGACCTTTTGTCTAATTGCCCGAAGACTTTGACCTGTTATGTATGCTCAAGGAATTGCGAGGACCGGAGGAGATCGGCTCTCGCATGCGCAGTCTAGGGAGGAAGCCATGTCCGCAAAGACCTACCCGGTCCTGAAATCCGCAAGAAGCCGTGCGCTGATCGATAACGAAACCTATCAGAAATGGTATCGCGAGAGCGTGGAGAACCCGGACCGCTTCTGGGACAAGCACGGCATGCGGATCGACTGGTTCAAGCCCTATACGAAGGTCAAGAACACGTCGTTTTCCGGCAAGGTCTCGATCAAGTGGTTCGAGGACGGCATCACCAACGTCTCCTACAATTGCATCGACCGTCACCTGAAGGCGCACGGCGATCAGGTCGCCATCATCTGGGAAGGCGACAATCCGTACATCGACAAGAAGATCACCTATAACGAGCTCTACGAGCACGTCTGCCGCATGGCGAACGTCATGAAGAAGCACGGCGTCAAGAAGGGCGACCGTGTCACCATCTACATGCCGATGATCCCGGAAGCGGCCTATGCCATGCTCGCCTGCGCGCGCATCGGCGCCGTGCATTCCGTGGTCTTCGGCGGCTTCTCGCCGGATGCGCTGGCAGGCCGCATCGTCGACTGCGAATCGACCTTCGTGATCACCTGCGACGAGGGCGTGCGCGGCGGCAAGCCGATCCCGCTCAAGGAAAACACCGACATCGCCATCGACATCGCCGCCAAGCAGTTCGTCATCGTCAACAAGGTGCTGGTCGTGCGCCGCACCGGCGGCAAGACGGGCTGGGCGCCGGGCCGCGACATCTGGTACCATCAGGAGGTCCTGACCGTGCCGCGCGATTGTCCGCCGGCAAAGATGAAGGCCGAAGACCCGCTCTTCATCCTTTATACCTCCGGCTCGACGGGCAAGCCGAAAGGCGTGCTGCACACGACGGGCGGTTATCTCGTCTATGCCTCGATGACGCACAAATATGTCTTCGACTACCAGGACGGGGACATCTACTGGTGCACGGCCGATGTCGGCTGGGTGACGGGCCACTCCTATATCGTCTACGGGCCGCTCGCGAACCGCGCGACGACGCTGATGTTCGAGGGCGTGCCGAACTTCCCCGATGCCGGCCGCTTCTGGGAGGTGGTCGACAAGCACAAGGTCAACATCTTCTACACCGCGCCCACGGCCATCCGCGCGCTGATGGGCGCCGGCGACGACTTCGTGAAGCGCTCCGAGCGCACCTCGCTCCGCCTGCTCGGCTCGGTCGGCGAGCCCATCAACCCGGAAGCCTGGGAATGGTACTATCACGTGGTCGGCGAGGATCGCTGCCCGATCGTCGATACCTGGTGGCAGACGGAGACGGGCGGCATCCTGATCTCGCCGCTGCCCGGTGCCACCGACCTCAAGCCGGGCTCCGCGACGCGGCCTTTCTTCGGCATCAAGCCGCAGCTCGTCGACAACGAGGGCAAGGTGCTCGAAGGTCCCGCCGACGGCAATCTCTGCATCGTCGACAGCTGGCCCGGCCAGATGCGCACGGTCTACGGCGACCACAAGCGCTTCGTGGAAACCTACTTCTCGACCTACAAGGGCAAGTATTTTACCGGCGACGGCTGCCGGCGCGACGAGGACGGCTACTACTGGATCACCGGCCGCGTCGACGACGTGCTAAACATTTCCGGCCACCGGCTCGGCACGGCGGAAATCGAATCGGCTCTCGTCTCGCACCACCTGGTCTCGGAAGCGGCTGTCGTCGGCTATCCGCACAGCCTCAAGGGCCAGGGCATCTATTGCTACGTCTCGCTGATGGCGGGCGAGGAAGGCACGGATGCGCTCCGCCAGGACCTCGTCAAGCATGTGCGCAAGGAGATCGGCCCCATCGCGACGCCGGACAAGATCCAGTTCGCGCCCGGCCTGCCCAAGACCCGCTCGGGCAAGATCATGCGCCGCATCCTGCGCAAGATCGCCGAGGACGACTTCGGCTCGCTCGGCGATACGTCCACCCTCGCCGATCCGGCCGTCGTGGACGACCTGATCGCCAATCGGCAGAACAAGGCGGCCGGCTGACCGGTTTCCCGAGCAAAAGCGAAACGGCGGCCGATGGCCGCCGTTTTCGTTCTAGGGGGTTATTTGAGGTAATCCATCCCCTCCTTCGTCATCCTCGGGCTTGACCCGAGGATCCACATGCACGACGTGCCAGCGGATGGATGGTCGGGTCAAGCCCGACCATGACGAAAGAGAAGGAACGGGGCCGTGGCGAAAACGCATGTGTTGTGGAGCCGGATTCCCGCTCTCAGAAATCGATCGCGCGGCCCTTGATCTCCCAGTCGCCGAAGCGGGCCGGATCCTCGCCGCCGCGTCCGCCGATCTCCGGCGCCCGCTCGACGGGCTGGGCGGCCTTGCGCCGTTCCTCCGCTTCGCGAAGGGCGCGCAGGGCAGCGGGTGGAAGCACCTTCCGGCCATCGGAATGATTGTCGTTGTCGCTTTGCATGAAATTCGGCATCCTTCCCTGATATTGAAGAATTCCTCTTGGCTTACCATCATATAGAGGCGTGAGCACGCTGTGGAAAGCGTTGATTCACGTGAAACATGCCCTTGACAGCAACGGGCAGAAACCGGGCAACGAGACCAGACAGGAGCCGGAAACGCATGAACATCGTTCGCACAGCCATGCTGCTCGCCGTCATGACGGCGCTTTTCATGGGCGTGGGCCTGCTTATCGGCGGCAGGAGCGGCATGATGATCGCTCTTCTTGTCGCGATCGCCATGAACTTCTTCTCCTACTGGAACTCCGACCGCATGGTGCTGTCCATGTACGGCGCCAAGGAGGTCGATGAACGTTCGGCGCCGGAATATTACGGCATCGTGCGGGACCTGGCCAAGCGCGCCAGCCTTCCCATGCCGCGTGTCTACGTCATCAACAGCGACCAGCCGAATGCCTTTGCGACCGGCCGCAATCCGCAGAATGCCGCCGTCGCCGCCTCGACCGGCCTGCTGCACACGCTGACCTACGAGGAGGTCGCAGGCGTGATGGCGCACGAGCTTGCCCATATCCAGAACCGCGACACGCTGACCATGACGCTGACGGCGACGATCGCCGGCGCGATCTCGATGCTTGCCAATTTCGCCATGTTCTTCGGCGGCAATCGCGAGAACAACAATCCGCTCGGCTTCATCGGCGTGCTGATCGCGATGATCGTCGCCCCCTTCGCCGCAATGCTGGTGCAGATGGCGATCAGCCGTACGCGCGAATATTCCGCGGACAGGCGCGGCGCCGAGATTTGCGGCAATCCGCTCTGGCTGTCCTCGGCGCTGAAGAAAATCGCCGTTGCGGCCGGCCGTATCCCCAACGAGGCCGCCGAGCACAATCCGGCGACGGCGCATATGTTCATCATCAATCCGCTGTCGGGCGAGCGCATGGACAACCTGTTCTCCACCCATCCGAACACGGAGAACCGCATCGCCGCGCTCGAGGAAATGGCGCGCGGCATGCATGCACGCTCGACGGAACCGGTCCGGGCTGATAGTCCGGTGCGCAAATCGCGCTCCGTTCCGACGACGGGCTGGGGACGCGGTGGTTCCGAACCACCCAAGGGTCCCTGGTCTTGAGCGACGGCAAAAGAAAAGCACATCCGGAACGACATCGCGGCAGCATGGGGCAGAAGGCCCCGGAGGTTGCCGCAGGCCATTCGGAGAAGCCGGGCCTGCGCGCCCGGCAGGCGGCCGCGAAGATCCTTGCCGCGGTGCTCGACCGCAAGACGCCGCTCGACGGCATGCTCGATCCCGAAAACGGCAACCCCGCCTACCGGCAGCTCAACGACGCGGACCGCGCCCTTGTCCGCGCCATCCTCAATACCGCGCTGCGTCATCTGCCCCGCATCGATGCGATCCTCGATACGCTGGTCGGCACGCCCTTGCCGGAGGGAGCGCGGGCGCTGCATCACGTCCTGACGGTTGCCGCCGCGCAGATCCTCTATCTCGATGTGCCGGACCACTCCGCCGTCGATCTTGCCGTTGAGCAGGCGCAGCTCGACCCGCGCAACCGCCGCTTCGCCAGCCTCACCAATGCCGTCCTTCGGCGCCTCTCGCGCGAGAAGGCCTCCCATCTCACGGCCACCCATTCGGTTTCCGTCATTCCGGCCTGGTTCCATGCGCGGCTTGCCGCCGTCTATGGCAAGGCGCATGCGGCGCGCATCGCCGAATCGCTGCTGGAACCGTCCGCCATCGACCTTACCGTCAAATCCGATCCGGAAGGCTGGGCCGAACGGCTCGGCGGCCTCGTCCTGCCGACCGGTTCCGTCCGCCTGCCGTCCGCCTCCGGTGCCATTCCGGCGCTGGAAGGATTCGATGCGGGCGAATGGTGGGTGCAGGATGCGGCGGCCAGCATCCCCGCGAAACTGTTCGGCGACCTCGCCGGAAAGCGTGTCGCCGATCTGTGTGCCGCGCCGGGCGGCAAGACCGCGCAGCTGGTGCTCGCTGGCGCGGCGGTCACGGCGCTCGACCAATCCGGCAACCGTCTGAAACGGCTCATCGCCAATCTTGATCGTCTCGGCCTTGCGGCGACGGCGGTGGAGGCGAACATGGCGGACTACAAACCCGCCGAGCTGTTCGATGCCGTGCTGCTCGATGCGCCCTGCTCCTCGACCGGCACGATCAGGCGCCATCCCGACGTGCTTTGGACCAAGGGGCCCGAGGACATCGAAAAGCTCGCGCGCCTGCAGGAACGCCTGCTTCGCCACGCGCTGACGCTGGTAAGGCCCGGCGGCGAGCTGGTCTTTTCCAACTGCTCGCTCGATCCGAGCGAAGGCGAGGAGATGGTTTCCCGCGTGCTCGCCGACAACCCCGGCTGGCGGATCGTGCCGGTCGATCCGGCGGACTGGCCGGGCCTTGAGGCGGCCATTTCGCCGCGCGGCGAGTTCCGGACCACGCCGGCCATGCTGGAGGCGACGGCCACGCATGCCGGCGGCCTTGATGGTTTTTATGCCATACGGCTGATAAATGGCGGCTGAATCCATCCTAAATGTTGCAGCCGTCATCAACAGCCCAGCCGCAGCCCGTCAATTGACGCCGCTTGTCTCCTCGGCCTACCTATAGGCCAGGAGGCGTTCGTTAATCATGCAGCTTTCCGACAGGCAGCGGCTTCTCTATCTGTACATGCGTGAGGGTTGGCGCCGGTTCTCGCGAAGGCTTGCCTTGGGCCGGATCAGTGCCATGCGCTTTTCCGGCGGCACGCCGGACCGGCTGATCGTCGCCCCGACGGACCTGCACCCGGCCGATTCCTTCGCCGGCGAAGAAATCATGGCTGGCCGCTTTCCGCTGGCAGGCCGCATTCTCGAATGCGAGGACGAATCGCCTTTCGCACTGGAGCTTCCCTCGGAAGAATTCGCCGTCCGGCTGCATTCCTTCGGATGGCTGCGCCATATGCGGCTTGTCGATCCGGAAAAGGCGGCGCACACGGCCCGTTTCATCGTCGACGACTGGCTGCAGAGCCATGGGCGCGTCATCGGCGGGCTTGCCTGGCGGCCGGACGTCACCGCCCAGCGCATCATCGCCTGGCTCTCCCATTCGCCGGTCGTGCTGAGGGATGCCGACTATCCCTTCTACCGGCGTTTCCTGAAGAGCCTCGCCTTCCAGGTGCGCTATCTCCGCCATGTGGCCGATACGACGCGGGACGGCGAGCCGCGGCTGCGCGTGCGCATCGCGCTGGCCATGGCCTCCATCGCCATGCCGTCCTCCGTATCCAAGATGCGCAAGGCCGCGCGCCATCTCGACGAGGAGCTCGACCGCCAGATCATGCCCGACGGGGGCCATTGCTCGCGCAACCCGCGGGCGGCGCTCGACCTCCTGCTCGACCTCTTACCGCTGCGCCAGACCTATGTGAATCTCGGCCACGACATGCCGACGCAGCTCATTCCCTGCATCGACCGCATCTATCCGGCGCTGCGCTTCTTCCGGCACCAGGGCGGCGAGCTGGCACTCTTCAACGGCGCCACCTACACGCTGGCGAATGAATTGATGTCGGTACTGCGCTACGATGAAACCGGCGGCGCGCCCTTCAAGGCCCTTCCCTCGATCAACTACGACCGTCTCGCGGTGAAGGAGACGGTCGTGTTGATGGACACGGGGCTGCCGAAATCCGTCGACCTGTCTTCCACCGCGGCCGCGGGCACGCTCTCCATCGAGATGTCGTCGGGCAAGAACCGCTTCATCGTCAACTCCGGCCGTCCGCGTTTTGCCGGTGAAAGCCTGCGGCAGATGTCGCGCACGACGGCCGCCCATTCCGTCGCGACGCTGAACGACACCTCGTCGTCGCGCGTTTCGACCTCCCGCTTTCTCGGGCCGATCATCATCGGCGGCGTCAGCAAGGTGAATGTGTCGCGCACCGAGCGCGATTCCGGCGCCGATGGCGTGACGGCGACCCATGACGGCTACCTGAAGCGCTTCGGCCTGATCTACGAGCGCGACATCCTCGTTGCCGCCTCGGGCAGCGAAGTCCGCGGCCGCGAGCGCTTCTTCAAGCCGAACGATCCGGACGGGCCGGTTGAGAAGGGTACGGCGGTGGTGCGCTTCCATATCCATCCGGCCATCCAGCTTTACCGCGCCTCCGCCAATGAGACGCGGCTGGTGGCGCCCGATGGCGAAGCCTGGGCGCTGACCTGCCTCGACGTGCCCGTCGAGGAAGAGGAAGACGTCTTCTTCGCCGATCCGTCCGGCGTGCGGGCCTCGCGCCAGCTCACCCTCACCATGCCGCTTGCCGAGCTGCCGGAAATCCAGTGGTCGCTGGCAAGGCAACGCTGAGAATTCGCCGCGTTTCGCGGTTTTCTCGGGCGGGCGCCTGTGATAACGGGGCGCATGACCCATCCGGCCCTTCCTTCCGGGCCGTCAGAACGGAGCGTGCCATGGCCGTCATTTCCAAGAAAATCCCTGCCCCCGATCGCGTCGACGTGCGCACCGCGCTGCTGTCGGTATCCGACAAGGCCGGCATCGTCGATCTCGCGCGGGCGCTGGCCGAAAAGGGCGTGCGGCTGCTGTCGACGGGCGGAACCCACAAGGCGCTGCGTGATGCCGGCCTTGAGGTGACGGACGTTTCCGAGGTCACGGGCTTTCCGGAGATCATGGACGGCCGCGTGAAGACGCTGCACCCGTCGGTCCATGGCGGTCTCCTGGCGATCCGCGACGATGCGGAGCATGTCGAGGCGATGAAGGCGCACGGCATCGGCGCGATCGACCTCACGGTCATCAATCTCTATCCGTTCGAGGAAGTGCGCGCCAAGGGCGGCGATTATCCGACCACCGTCGAAAACATCGACATCGGCGGCCCGGCGATGATCCGCGCCTCGGCCAAGAACCATGCGTATGTGACGATCGTCACGGACCCTGCCGACTACCCTGCCCTGCTGGAGGAAATGGCCGGCGGCTCGACCTCCTACGCCTTCCGCCAGCGCATGGCGGCCAAGGCCTATGCCCGCACGGCGGCCTATGACGCGGCGATCTCCAACTGGTTCGCCGAAGCGCTGGACATCGCGATGCCGCATCACCGCGTGCTTGGCGGCGTCCTCAAGGAAGAGATGCGCTACGGCGAGAACCCGCACCAGAAGGCGGGTTTCTACGTCACCGGCGAGAACCGTCCGGGCGTGGCGACCGCGACGCTGCTGCAGGGCAAGCAGCTTTCCTACAACAATATCAACGACACCGATGCGGCTTTCGAGCTTGTCGCGGAGTTTCTGCCGGAAAACGGTCCTGCCTGCGCGATCATCAAGCATGCCAACCCGTGCGGCGTCGCTACCGGCAGGACGCTGAAGGACGCCTACCGGCGGGCGCTTGCCTGCGACCCGGTCTCCGCTTTCGGCGGAATCATCGCGCTCAATTCGACGCTCGACGGCGGGACGGCGGAAGAGATCGTCAAGCTCTTCACCGAGGCCATCATCGCGCCGGACGCGGATGAGAGGGCCCGCGCGGTCATCGCCGGCAAGCCGAACCTGCGCCTCCTCGTGACGGGCGCCCTGCCCGATCCGCGCGCGCCTGGCCTTTCGGCAAAAACGGTGTCCGGCGGCCTCCTGGTGCAGAGCCGCGACAATGGCATGGTCGAGGACCTGGAACTCAAGGTCGTCACCAGGCGCGCGCCGACCGCGCAGGAACTGGAAGACATGAAGTTTGCCTTCAAGGTCGCCAAGCACGTCAAGTCGAATGCCGTGGTCTATGCCAAGGACGGCCAGACGGCCGGCATCGGCGCCGGCCAGATGAGCCGCGTCGATTCCGCCCGCATCGCCGGCCTGAAGGCCGAGGAGGCCGCCAGGGCCATGGGCCTTGCCGAACCGTTGACGCGCGGCTCGGCCGTCGCCTCCGAGGCCTTCCTGCCCTTCGCGGACGGCCTGCTTTCGGCGATCGCCGCCGGCGCCACCGCCGTCATCCAACCGGGCGGCTCGATGCGGGATGCGGAGGTCATCGCGGCGGCCGACGAAGCCGGTGTCGCCATGGTCTTCACCGGCATGCGGCATTTCAGGCACTGAGCCGGATTCGAAGCGCCCCGCAAGCGGGCGCTTTACGTTTCAACCTCGATCCTGGCGGCCGGGTAGGGTGTGCGCAGGAGAAGCAGCAAACCGGCAACGAGGAAGGCGATCAGCGCCATCATGCCGATGCGGGCGGAGCCCGTCGCCGTCGTCACGAGTGCGACGGAGAGCGGCGCGAGGAAGGATGTGGCGCGGCCGGAAAGGGCGTAGAGGCCGAAATAGCGGCCTGCCTCGTCAGGATGGATGCTTTGGGCGAGGTAGGAACGGGCCGAGGCCTGGACGGGGCCGAATGCAAGACCGATCAGCAGGCCGTAGACGATATAGGCCTTTTCCGCCGCGGTGCCGAACAGCCCGCCGGAATCGGCGGTCGGTAGGGGAACGAGGCCGAACAGGGTGAAGCCGGGACCGGTGGAGACGATGCCGATCGTCGCGATCGCAAGGCAGACGAGGCTCGCCACGACGACGGTCTTCGAGCCGAGGCGCTTGTCCAGCCGGCTGGCATAAAGGCAGCCGCCGATCGCCACGACATTGAGGACGATGCCGTAGATGCCGAGCTCGAAAGTCTGCCAGGCGAACATGCCGGCGGCGAAGGTGCCGCCGAGCGCCAGCAGGCCGTTGACCCCATCCTGATAGACCATGCGCGCGATGAGAAAGCGCAGGATGCCGGGCTTCCTGCGAAGGTCGCGCAGTGCGGCGGAAAGATCGGCAAAGCCGGCGCGCACCGCGGCGGCAATCGGCAGGCCGCGGCTCTGGTCCGGCGTGAAGAAGAACATCGGCAGGATGAAGACGAGATACCACAGCGCCGAGATCGGCCCGGTGATGCGCGCGTCCTCGCCTGCCGCGGGATCCAGTCCGAAGAGGGGCGCGATGCCGATGGCGGTCCTGCCGGTCTGCGGATTGGCGGATAGCAGGGCGACGACGGCGATCAGCACGATCATGCCGCCGAGATAACCGAGGCCCCAGGCGATGTTGGAGACGCGGCCGGCATCCGCCGGGTTGACGAGCCTGGGCATCATCGAATCGTTGAAGACGATGGAGAATTCGGCCGCGACGGTCGCAAGCACGACCATTGCCATGGCGAAGGGAAGGCTGCTGCCGGGTTCGGCGCACCAGAGGGCGGCGAGCGACAGGATCTTCACCACGGCAAAGGCGGCGATCCAGGGCTTTCGCGCGCCGGAGGCATCGGCGATGGAGCCCATGACGGGGGCCAGCAGAGCGATCACGATGCCGGCAATGGTCAGCGTATAGCTCCAGGCCGCCTGGCCGGCGGCGTGGTCCTCGGTGAGGCGCGAGACCAGGTAGGGGCCGAAGATGAAGGTGGTGATGACCGTGAAAAAGGGTTGGGCCGCCCAGTCGAACAGCATCCAGCCCGTTATGCCGAGACGGCCCGTGCGCGGATCCCGCCTTTCCGTCACAACCGTCATCGCCCCTCCTCGTTGCGGGGCGACGACTGCGCCCGTCTTCCGCCGGCTGACGAAACCCTATCCCGTCAGCCGGCAGCGGACTGTCTCACTTCGCCCTTTCCTGTGCAAGGTCGCTCAGGATGCCGGCGGCGACGCTCACCTTGGCGAGCGTCGCCTCGCCCGTTTCGGTCAGCGCCGAGAGGTTTGCCGTGACGCGGGCGAGCCGTTCCTTCTCGGCCTGCTGCCAGGCGGCGAGCGGGGTCTTGTCGCCCTTGTGGCGCGTCAGGACGGCGCTGGCGAGGTCGCGGCGGGCATTGGCGATGTCGGTGAGGCTGCGTTGCAGGGCGAGCGCCTCGTAGAGATCGCCGGTCGGGATGCGGCCAGCCGACGAAAGCAGCCGGCCGATATTGAGCGCCGCGCTGACACCGGCGAAGGTTTGCGCCGTCTTGCCGAGCGAATCGCCGGTCGCGCCCGCGATCAGCATGACCTCCGGCACGAAGGTCAGCATGGAAAGCGTGGCGATCTCCTCCGCCAGATCACTGGGCACGCCCTCGTCCTCATAAGCATGGGCCTTGCGGCGGGCCTCGTCGGCAGCCGCTTCCGAAACCAGCGTGGCAAGGTTCGGGCGGAGCTGCTTCAGCGCCTGCCTGAGCTTGTGCACCGCCTGGTCCATCGGGCCGGAAACGGCGCCCGTCGTCAGCAGCAGGCCGGTCACGGAGGCGTAGATGCGGCCGATCTCGTCGTAGAGCTCGTTCTGCACGGCACCGGCGACCTGGTTGTCCAGCGCATCGACGCCGGCATAGAGCGCCGGAAGGCCGTAGCCGTCGCGGGCGATGATGGCGGCCTTCACCGCATCCGCCGAACCGAAGCCGGTGCCGTCGGTCAGGGCATTGACGAAGGCCGGCCCGCCCCGGTTGATCACCTCGTTGGCGAGGACCGTCGCGATGATCTCGCGGCGCAGGCGATGCGAGCGGATGTCGCCCGCATAGGTCCTCTGCATCTTCGCGGGGAAGTAGCTCATCAGGGTCGGTTCGAAATAGGGCTCGTCCGGCAGGCCGGTGCGGATCAGTTCATCGAAGAGTACCAGCTTGGCATAGGAGAGCAGCACGCCGATCTCCGGCCGCGTCAGCGGCTTGCCGGCCTGGTAGCGCTCGGCCATCGTCCGGTCGTCCGGCAGGGTCTCGACCTTGCGGTTGAGCTGCCCGGCCGCCTCCAGGCGGTCCATCAGGCGCGTCAGCGGCGCGCGGTTGGCCGTGCCCTGCTTTTCCGTCAGCGAGATCGCCAGCGATTGCAGATAGTTGTTGCGCAGGACGAGGCCGGCCACCTCGTCCGTCATCGAAGCGAGCAGAACGTTGCGCTTGGCGCGGGTCAGGCGCTCGTCGCGCATGGCCGAGGCGAGCGCAATCTTGATGTTGACCTCGACGTCCGACGAGTTGACGCCGGCCGAGTTGTCGATGGCGTCGGAGTTGCAGCGCCCGCCCTTCAGCGCGAAGGCGATGCGGCCGCGCTGGGTGACGCCGAGGTTCGCGCCCTCGCCGATCACCTTGGCGCGCACATCGTCCGCGACGATGCGGATCGGATCATTGGCGCGGTCGCCGACTTCCGCATCCGTCTCGTTCTGGCCGCGGATATAGGTGCCGATGCCGCCGAACCAGAGCAGGTCGACCGGCGCCTTGAGGATCGCCGTCATGATCTCGAAGGGGGTAGCCTTGGCCTTGTCGATGCCGATCACGGCCATGGCTTCCGGCGTCAGCGTCACGGATTTTTCCGTGCGGGGAATGATCATTGCGCCCTTGGAGAGCACGGAACGATCGTAGTCCTGCCAGCTGGAGCGCGGCAGGTTGAACAGCCGGCGGCGCTCGGCGAAGGACGTATCGGTGTCCGGGTTGGGATCGATGAAGATGTCGCGGTGGTCGAAGGCCGCCACGAGCCGGATCTTGCGCGACAGCAGCATGCCGTTGCCGAAGACGTCGCCCGACATGTCGCCGACGCCGGCGACCGTGAAGGGCGTCTTCTGGATGTCGATGTTCATCTCGCGGAAGTGGCGCTTGACGGTTTCCCAGGCGCCGCGGGCGGTGATGCCCATCTTCTTGTGGTCGTAGCCGGCCGAGCCGCCGGAGGCGAAGGCGTCGTCGAGCCAGAAGCCGGCTTCCTGGGCGAGATCGTTCGCCGTGTCGGAGAAGGTCGCCGTGCCCTTGTCGGCGGCGACCACGAAATAGGGGTCGTCCCCGTCGAGGCGCACCGTGTCCGGCGGCGGCACGACGTCCTGGCCGACGATGTTGTCGGTGACGGAAAGCAGGGTGCGGATATAGGTCTTGTAGGCCTCGGTGCCGGCCTTGAAGACGGCCTCGCGGCTGCCGCCGACCGGCAGCTGTTTCGGATAGAAGCCGCCCTTGGCGCCGACCGGCACGATGACCGAGTTCTTCACCTGCTGCGCCTTGACGAGGCCGAGCACTTCCGTGCGGTAGTCCTGCGCGCGGTCGGACCAGCGCAGGCCCCCGCGGGCCACTTTGCCGAAGCGCAGGTGGACGCCTTCCACCTCTGCGCCGTAGACGAAGATCTCGCGGAAGGGCCGCGGCTCCGGCAGGCCGTCCAGCCGCTTCGGGTCGAGCTTGATCGCCAGCGTCTTGCGCGGCTTGCCGTCTGCGTCGCGCTGGAAGTAGTTGGTGCGCAGCGTCGACTGGATGGCATTGACGTAGCGGCGCAGGATCCGGTCCTCGTCGAGGCTGGGCACGGCCGCCAGCGCCTCCTCGATCGCCGCTGCGGCATCGGCCGACTTCTTCTCGTGCTGGCGCTCGGAGAGTTTGGGATCGAGGCGAGCATCGAACAGGCGGAAGAGCTCGGCGGCGATGCCTGGATACTTGTTCAGCGTATCGGCGATGTAGCCTTGCGAATAGGCGATGCCCGTCTGGCGCAGGTAGCGCGAATAGGTGCGCAGCGCCATGATCTGGCGGGCGGAAAGCCCGGCGGTCAGGATGAGACGGTTCAGCGTATCGTCGTCCACCTCGCCGTGCCAGGCCGCGAGGAAGGCCTCCTCCAGCATCGGGCTCAGCTTGGCGAGGTTGACTTCCAGCCCGTCGCGGTGCTTGAGCTCCATGTCGTGCAGGATGACGCGGCGCTGCTCGCCGTCGAGGCTTGCCAGCGTCAGGTCGTGCGTCTGCTCGCTGATGACGTTGAAGCCGAGATTTTCGAGCAACGGCACGCGCCGCGACAGCGAAACGGGCTCGCCGGCATGGAAGATCTTCAGCTCGACCGTGCTTAGGTCCGTGTTCCAGGCCTTGCGGTAGAAGCCGATGCGGATCGGGTTCTCCGGCGTTGCGGTGGTGATGAGGGCAAGGTCCGCATGGGCTTCGGCCGGCGTGAAGTCCTCCTGGTAGCCGCGGTCAGTGAGGAGGCGCACGCCGTCGGCGTTGGAGAGCGCTTCGAAGCGGTCGGTCCAGCGGGTCGCGATCTCGCGCACGGCCTGTTCGAGCTTCGGTTGCGGAATGCGCGGCGTCTTGCCGCCGGAACGGCCGATGATGAAGTGCACACGGGCAAGGCCGCCCTCCGGGAAAGCCGGATAATAGGCCGAGACCCGGCCGTCGTAAGCCGACTTCAGGTAATTGCCGATCTTCTCGCGCACATCCGAATCGTACTGCTCGCGCGGCACGTAGACGATGACCGAGACGAAGCGGTCGAACCGGTCGATGCGCGGCAGCACGCGGATGCGCGGCCGGTCGGCAAGCTCGTTGATCTGCTCGCAGAAGGTGGAAAGCAGGCCGGTGTCGATCTGGAAAAGATCGTCGCGCGGATAGGATTCCAGCGTGTTGATCAGCATCTTGCCGGAATGGCTCTTCGGGTCGTAGCCGAAATGCTCGATGACGGCTTCCACCTTGGAGCGCAGGAGCGGGATCTGGCCGGCGGCGTGCGTATAGGCGGTGGAGGTGAAAAGGCCGACGATGCGCAGCTCGCCGATCACCCTGCCCTTCTCGTTGAAGCGCTTGAGGCCGACATAATCCATATAGGCCCTGCGGTGCACGACGGATTTCACATTGGCCTTGGTGACGATCAGGAAATCCGGTCCTTCGAGAAATTCGAGGATTTCCGGCGTGGTCGTCACGGCATCCTTGCCGAGGCGCAGCACACGCACGTCCGGATCGGAGAGGATGCCGAGGCCCTCGCCGCCGCGTTCCACCGTGGCCGCCTCGCCCTTGCCGGAATAGCTGTATTCCCGCATGCCGAGGAAGGTGAAGTTGTTGCTGCGCAACCAGTTGAGGAAGGCGAGTGCCTCGTCCTTGCCGGGCTTGGCCTTGGCGTAACGCTCCATGTCGGCCATGGTGATGTCGAGCTTTTCCAGCATGGCCGGCCAGTCGTCGACGGCGAGATGGACCTGGTCGAGCACGGTCTTCATGCGCTCGGCGAGCGAGGCGGCCTCAGCCGGCGCGAGCTCGGAAAGATGGATCTCGATATGGCTGACCCGGTGCGCCGGGTCGCTTTCCTCGTCCGGCGAGAAGAGCTTCGGCATCTCGCCCGGCGTCACGACCAGGATCGGATGGATCGCAAGGTGGATGTCGCGGTGCGTGCTCGTCACCTCGCCCATCACCGAATCGTAGAGGAAGGGCTGGTTGCGGTCGGTGACGGAGAGCACGGAGACCGGCTGGCCCTGGGGCCGCACGTCCGGCAGCGTGGTGACGGTGATGCGGGGTTGCGTACCGTCCCAGGCCTCGATTTCGGCCATGGCATGGGCGGCGGCGGCGGCCAGCATCTCGCCCGTATAGTGTTCCAGGTCGTCCTTGCTGGCGCGCCCGAAGAGGATGTCGGGCCCGAGCGTCTTTGCGCCGAGGGCGGCGGCTGCGGCCTTTGCGGCCTCGATGTGTTTTTCTCGTTTCACGTTGGTCCTGGCACCCATGGAATTCTCCCTCGAATCCGATGGCCGGACGTTAGCAGAAGAAAAAATACCTGCGACGAAATTTGTGGAATCGCCAGAAAATTCAATCGATTTTGTCCTGACAAGGTCAGTTTCGCTGTCGTTTCGCCGTGAAAATCGTCTTTTCTCGTCGAAAAGCAGCCCAAAGCCGGCCGCGCTTGCGATCTGCGTCATTCTGTTTGGGGCAATTCGGGGGCGCGGCGTTGACAGGACCAACCCCCCTTGTCATCACTCGGCCGGAAAGGAGCCGGCTATGAACGAGAGCGAGAAGGGCACGGTCATCGTGATTTCGAGCCATGTGGTGCGCGGCACGGTCGGCAACCGCGCCGCCGTCTTCGCGCTCGAGACGCTCGGTCATCCCGTCTGGGCGCTGCCGACCGTCATCCTGCCCTGGCATCCGGGCCATGGCCGTTCGACGCGGGTCGCGATTTCGGCGGACGATTTCGATGCGATGATTTCCGATCTCATCCGCGCGCCCTGGCGCGGCGAGGTGAAGGCGGTATTGTCCGGCTATCTCGGCAGCGTGGCGCAGGCCCGCTCGGTCGCGCGGCTGGTCGAAAGCCTCCGCACAGAAAATCCCGGGCTCCTCTACATGTGCGATCCCGTCTGCGGCGACGAGCGCGGCCTCTACGTTCCGGAAGAGACGGCGGCGGCGATCCGCGACGGCCTGATCCCCCTCGCTTCCATCGCGACGCCGAACCGGTTCGAGCTTGCCTGGCTTGCCGGTGCGCCGCTGGAGACGAACGCGTCGATCATGGAGGCTGCGCTGTCCCTCGGGCCGGCCCGCGTTCTCGTCACCTCCTCCCTGCCGCTGATGGCCGGCAGCACGGGCAATCTCTACCTCTCCGGACGCAGCGCCCTGCTTGCGGAGCACCGCATCGTGCCGAATCCGCCGAACGGCACCGGCGACCTGCTCTCGGCCATCTTCCTCTCCCGGCTTATGGAAGGCCTGCCGGAAGAGCGGGCGCTCCTGTCGGCAACCGCGAGCGTCTTCGAGATCGTCGCGCGCACCGCCAAGCGCGGCGCCGACGAACTGACGCTGGAACAGGACGCCTCCAGCATCTCGACCCCGATGGCCATGGTGCATATGCGGCGCCTCATGCATCCCGCGCAGACGCGGCGGCCTTGACGAGATCCGGCCTTGCGCCGTGCCTTTCGGAGTGGTTTATGCAAAGCCGGATGGGGCCTCATCCGGTAGATCGCTCGCACGGGGTATTCCGACACCATGAACCGCTTTCCCGACCGTCTTCTGAATGGCTACCGCAATTTCATGTCCGGCCGCTATGCCGAGCAATCGGCGCGCTACAGGGCACTGGCCGAGACAGGCCAGAAACCGAAGACCCTCGTGATTGCCTGTTGCGACTCCCGGGCTGCGCCGGAGACGATCTTCGACAGCGGGCCGGGCGAGCTTTTCGTCGTGCGCAACGTGGCGAACCTCGTTCCGCCCTACGAGCCTGACGGACAATTCCACGCGACATCCGCCGCGCTCGAATTCGCCGTGCAATCGCTGAAGGTCAGCGATATCCTCGTGATGGGCCACGGCCGCTGCGGCGGCATTTCCGCGGCGCTGGACCCGGATGCCGAGCCGCTCTCGCCCGGCGATTTCATCGGCAAGTGGATGGGCATGCTCAAGCCCGTCGCCGAGCAGATCCAGGGGGCGGAGATACTCACGCAGGCCGAGCGCCAGCGCGCGCTGGAGCGCGTATCCATCCGCAATTCCATCGCCAATCTCAGGACGTTCCCCTGCGTGCGCATCCTCGAGGAAAAGGGCCGCCTCCAGCTGCATGGCGCCTGGTTCGACATCTCGACCGGGGAACTCTGGATCATGGACGCCGCGACGGGCGACTTCAAACGTCCGAGCGCATAAAAGCCCGGCGCGGTTTCCCGCGCCAGGCTCTTCTTGAGAACGACGGAGAAATTCTCCGCGATCAGTCGCCGTCGATTTCCGCGCCGATGATGGCGATCGCGCGCTGGTAGACGCTGGCCGCATTCCAGCCCTGCAACGCACCGAAATTCGGCTGTCCGGGCTGATAGCCGGCGCCGGCGCTCCAGCCATGGCCGCGCAGGAAGTTCGCCGTGGAGGCGAGCGCGTCGGCCTTCGAGCCGACAAGGTCGATGCGGCCGTTGCCATCGCCATCGACGCCGTATTTCAGCACGTTCGCCGGCAGGAACTGCGTCTGTCCGATTTCGCCGTGCGCCGCGCCGCGGGCGGTGGTGCTGAGAATGCCCCTCTGCACGAGCTGCAGCGTGGCATAGAGCTGGTTGGTGAAATAGTCCGAGCGGCGGCAGTCATAGGCGAGCGTCGCGACGGCCGAGATCGTGTGTTCCTTGCCGAGGAAGCCGCCGAAGCCGGTTTCCATGCCCCAGATGGCCAGAAGCGGGCCGGCCGGTACGCCGTAGCGGCTTTCGATGCGGTTGAAGAGGGCGGCGTTCTGCTTTTTCAGGCTCTTGCCGCGGCGGATGATCGCCTGGCCGCCGCGCTTCTGCATGAACTGTTCGAGCGAGAGCTTGAAGCTCCTCTGACCGCGGTCGGCGCGGATGGTGGCGCGGGCGTAGCTGACATTGGCGAAGGCCTTGTCCAGCGTCGAGCGGCTTATGCCGCGGGCGGCCGCCTCCTCCTTGAATGCCTCGACCCAGGCGGGAAAACCGCCTGCATCGTTGCCGCACTTGGCAGCTTCAGCCGCTGCCGGCACCGCTGCCGCGGCGATCATTGCGGCCAGCACCTTGGCCACGCTCCGTGTCATGCCCATGAAAAACCCCGTAATCCTAGTCGATTCCGCCGCGGGAGCATGGCATGCTCCCCTGTTTCTGTCACCGCAACTCACCGTGAACCGTTCCGGCGACGTCCGCCGGGGCCGCTTCAAAGCGAAGTCCCGATTGTCCTCAGACGGAACAACCGGGACTTTTATTTAAACCTGGTTAACGGAACGTTGCCACATCTTGCCGAAATAAGGAACGCTCCGCCTCCATCCTGCGCGCCCTGATCAGGCGGCCTGCTTCTTCGCCTTGATCAGGCCGCGGTTGACGAGCAGTTCCGCGATCTGGACGGCGTTGAGAGCGGCACCCTTGCGCAGGTTGTCCGAGACGACCCACATGTTGAGGCCGTTCTCGACGGTCGCGTCCTCGCGGATGCGCGAGATGTAGGTGGCGTCCTCGCCGGCCGATTCGTAAGGCGTGATGTAACCGCCGTTCTCCCGCTTGTCGATGACCTGGCAACCCGGCGCCTCGCGCAGGATCTCGCGCGCCTCGTCCGCGGTGATCTCCTTTTCGAATTCGATGTTGACCGATTCGGAATGGCCGATGAAGACGGGGACGCGCACGGCCGTGCAGGTCACCTTGATCTTCGGGTCGAGCATCTTCTTGGTCTCGGCGAGAACCTTCCACTCTTCCTTCGTGTAGCCGTCCTCCATGAAGACGTCGATGTGCGGGATGACGTTGAAGGCGATGCGCTTGGTGAACTTCTTCGATTCGATCGGATCGGCGACGAAGACGGCGCGGGTCTGGTTGAAGAGCTCGTCCATGCCGTCCTTGCCGGCGCCGGAGACGGACTGGTAGGTCGAGACGACCACGCGCTTGATCGTGGCGCGGTCATGCAGCGGCTTCAGCGCGACGACGAGCTGGGCCGTCGAGCAATTCGGGTTGGCGATGATGTTCTTGCGGGTGAACTGGCTGACGGCGTCGGGGTTGACTTCCGGAACGATCAGCGGGACGTCCGCGTCGTAGCGCCAGGCCGAAGAGTTGTCGATGACGACGCAGCCCTGCGCGCCGATCTTCGGCGAGAACTTCTGGGAAACCGAACCGCCGGCCGACATCAGGCAGATGTCCGTGTCGGAGAAATCGTAGGTCTCGAGGTTGTGGACCTTGAGCGTCCTGTCGCCGAAGGAGACTTCGGTGCCGACAGAACGGCTGGACGCCAGCGCGACGACCTCGTCCGCCGGGAAGCCCCGCTCGGACAGGATATTCAGCATCTCGCGGCCGACATTGCCGGTCGCGCCGGCGATTGCGATCTTGAAACCCATGTTCTTCAGCTCTCTTTCTCTGTCTCTCCGCGGGTTCAGGAGGTAAAACCCGCCGGCCTTGACGCGGGTTTCGATCCCCGGCCATACCGGGGAGAGAGCGGCGGGCCAGAGACGTCAGACGGTTTTCGTCGTCGTTTTGGCCGTTGTTTTGGAAATCGATACGCAATGGCGGGCCCCACCGGCGTCGAAGGCCGGAGCGGTCATGCGGACGATGGCAATACCAAAGCAGTCCATGGCTGTTCCTTTGCGTGGGTGCTGAATACGCCGATCTGGCGAAGAGTCAAGCCTTGCGTGAGCGATCCGGCCTTCCGGCGGGTGCCCTCGCCTGCGACTTAAGTCTTACGCCGAAAGTCATAAGCCCAAAGCAGCGCTGATGCCGCAATCCTTTTTCTGCCATCCTTTCATAAGGCGCACCCCGTCCGGCGTTTTTAGGGAGAAACCCCGGAGGACCATGGGCCGCCCGATACGCCGTTTTTGTGGAGGACAATGAAATGGCAAATGTTTCGACGGTGGGCGA
This sequence comes from Shinella agrisoli, assembly GCF_046557955.1. NCBI lineage: Bacteria > Pseudomonadati > Pseudomonadota > Alphaproteobacteria > Hyphomicrobiales > Rhizobiaceae > Shinella > Shinella agrisoli. Next base: position 110,721 of record NZ_JBJIEP010000018.1, read on the forward strand.
CGCCAAAGCGGCGCCCATGACGGGCGAGCAGAAGAAGGTGATCTTCGCCTCTTCGCTCGGCACCGTCTTCGAGTGGTACGACTTCTATCTTTACGGCTCTCTGGCGATCTATATCGGCGCCACCTTCTTCAGCCAGTATCCGGAAACGACGCGCAACATCTTCGCGCTGCTCGCCTTCGCCGCCGGCTTCCTCGTGCGTCCGTTCGGCGCGCTGGTGTTCGGCCGCCTCGGCGACCTCGTCGGCCGCAAGTACACCTTCCTCGTCACGATCCTGATCATGGGCATCTCGACCTTCGTCGTGGGCCTTCTGCCCGGCGCGGCCACCATCGGCATCGCCGCTCCGATCATCCTGATCATCCTGCGCATGCTGCAGGGCCTGGCGCTCGGCGGTGAATACGGCGGTGCCGCGACCTATGTCGCCGAGCATGCCCCGAACGGCAGGCGCGGCTACTTCACGTCGTGGATCCAGACGACGGCGACGCTCGGCCTTTTCCTGTCGCTGATCGTCATCCTCGCGGTGCAGTTCATCGTCGGCAAGGAAGCCTTCGCCGAATGGGGCTGGCGCATTCCGTTCCTGCTGTCGGTCGTGCTCCTCGGCGTCTCCGTCTGGATCCGCCTGAAGATGAACGAATCGCCGGCCTTCGCCAAGATGAAGGAAGAAGGCAAGGGCTCCAAGGCTCCGCTGACGGAAGCCTTCGGCCAGTGGCGCAACGCCAAGATCGCGCTGCTCGCGCTGTTCGGCGCCGTGGTCGGCCAGGCCGTCGTCTGGTATTCCGGCCAGTTCTATGCGCTCTTCTTCCTGACGGGCGTCCTCAAGGTCGAGAGCCAGGCCGCAAACATCATGGTCGCCTGCTCGCTGCTCATCGGCACCGGCTTCTTCGTCTTCTTCGGCTGGCTGTCGGACAAGGTCGGCCGCAAGCCGATCATCATGGCCGGCCTGCTGCTCGCCATGCTGACCTACTTCCCGCTGTTCAAGGCGCTGACCTGGGCCGGCAACCCCGCGCTCGCACAGGCGCAGGACACGATCCGCGCGACGGTCACCGCCGCCCCGGGCGACTGCAAGTTCCAGTTCAACCCGACCGGCACGGCGAAGTTCACCACCTCGTGCGATATCGCGACGTCGTTCCTGACCCGCAACTCGGTGCCCTATGATGTCGTGACCACGGCACCTGCCGGCACGCCGGCGACGGTCCAGATCGGCGACAAGACGATCACCAGCTACGACGCCATCGCCGCCGGCGACCAGGTCAAGGGGCTCGATGCCGCCTTCCAGAAGGAAACCAACCTGGCCCTCCAGGCCAACGGTTATCCGCTGGTGCGCGGTGCGACCAAGGTTCCGGACTCCAAGCTCGACGCCTTCGTCGCGGCAAACCCGGAACTCGGTCTCGACGCCGCCGCTATCCGCGCCGGCGAGAAGGCGACCATGCCGGCCGCCGATCTCGTGACCGCCAAGCTGCTGACGGCCGAAGAAGCCGCCGGTGTCACCGACATGGCGGTCTACACGATCGACAAGGCCGGCGCCTTCACGATGGTCGCCGATCCGGCAAACGTGAACTGGATCACGGTCATCGCCGTGCTGACCGTCCTCGTGATCTACGTCACGATGGTCTACGGCCCGATCGCCGCGCTGCTGGTCGAACTGTTCCCGACCCGCATCCGCTACACCGGCATGTCGCTGCCTTACCATATCGGCAACGGCTGGTTCGGCGGCCTGCTTCCGGCAACGGCCTTCGCGATGAGCGCGGCCCAGGGCGACATCTACTACGGCCTCTGGTACCCGATCGTCTTTGCAGGCATCACGCTGGTCATCGGCCTTCTCTTCCTGCCGGAGACGAAGGACCGCGACATCCACGCCATGGATTGATCTCCCCTTCCGATGAGTTCATGGCGACCCGGCCCGCGGCAACGCGGGCCGGGTTCTTATCGGGAGGCGGGCGGCAGCATCGATTTCGGCAGCGGCCAGCCCTGCTCGTTGAAGCGGAAGAGCCATTGCCTGCGGGCGAAGAAGAAGGCGGTGGCAATCGCCGTCCACAGGCCGAGCAGCAGGCCGGCCGCCACGTCGCTCGGATAGTGCGCGCCGACGATGACGCGCGAAACGCCGATCATCAGCGCGCCGACGAGGAAGAGCGGGCGCAGCCGCGGCACGAGCATCGAAAAGGCGCCGAAGAAGGCGCCGACGGCCGCCGAGTGGCCGGAGGGAAAGCTCGCATAGAGATTGTCGTAGGCAAAGGGCGTCAGGCTGTAGGCGCCAAGCTCGGGAAAAAGCTCCGGCCGCGCCCGGCCGACGACCAGCTTGAAGAGGTGTACGAGCGTGCTCGTCGCGCCGATCGTCACGAAGAAGTAGAGCGACAGCCTTCGCGCGGTTCTCGCCCTTCCCGCCAGCGTCTCGTTGCTGCTCACCCGGCGCACGATATAGGCGAGTATGACGATGAAGCCGGATCCGTAGATCATCCAGCTGAACGTGCCGAAATCGGTGACGCGCTCGTTGAAGGCGACGATCGCGCCGGGAAGTCCCTGCGCCCGTTCCGAAAGCATCGGATCGAAGGGAATCAGGGCCGCGACGAGGACGACGGTGGCGGCGAGGATCCAGAGCGAGGAGGTCGCGAGCGGTCGGTTCATGATCATCCTTTGAAAATGGCGTGGCTTCCATGTGTTGGCGAAGGCCGGCATTTCAAGGGATGCGAACGAAAAAGCCCCCGGCGCGGACGCTCCGGGGGCCTATTTCCGGGTTGCACCGCGCCCTCTCAGGCCGAAAGCCTCCTGAAGGCGGCGAGGATCGCGTCGCCCATCTCGGCCGTGCCGACCTTGCGGCAGCCCTCCGCCATGATGTCGCCGGTGCGGATGCCGCTGTCGAGCACCTCGGCGATCGCCTTTTCCAGGCTGTCGGCTTCGGCGACCATGTTGAACGAGTAGCGCAGGCACATGGCAAACGAGGCGATCATGGCGATCGGGTTGGCGATGCCCTTGCCGGCAATATCCGGCGCCGAGCCGTGCACGGGCTCGTAGAGCGCCTTGCGCTTGCCCGTCTTGGCGTCCGGCGCGCCGAGCGAAGCGGACGGCAGCATGCCGAGTGAGCCCGTCAGCATGGCGGCGACGTCGGAAAGCATGTCGCCGAAAAGGTTGTCCGTCACGATGACGTCGAACTGCTTCGGCGCGCGCACCAGCTGCATTCCGCCGGCGTCGGCCAGCATATGCTCCAGCTGCACGTCGGAATAGGCGCGCTTGTGCGTTTCCGTGACGACCTGGTTCCAGAGCACGCCGGACTTCATGACGTTGCGCTTTTCCATCGAGCAGACGCGGTTCTGGCGCGTGCGCGCCAGTTCGAAGGCGACGCCGGCAATGCGCTCGATCTCGTAGGTGTCGTAGACCTGCGTGTCGATACCGCGCTTCTGGCCGTTGCCGAGGTCGATGATCTCCTTCGGCTCGCCGAAATAGACGCCGCCCGTGAGTTCCCGCACGATGAGGATGTCGAGGCCCTCGACCAACTCGGCTTTCAGCGAGGAGGCGTTGGCGAGCGCCGGGTAGCAGATGGCCGGACGCAGGTTCGCGAAGAGCTTCAGGTCTTTGCGCAGACGCAGCAGCCCGGCTTCCGGGCGCACTTCGTAAGGCACGGCATCCCACTTCGGGCCGCCGACGGCGCCGAACAGCACGGCATCGGCCGCGAGCGCCTTCTCCATGTCGCCTTCCGAGATGGCCGCGCCGTGGGCGTCATAGGCCGAGCCGCCGACGAGGCCTTCGTCGGTTTCAAAGCCGGCGCCGAGCTCGGCGTTCATGTAGGCGATGATCTTGCGGACTTCCGCCATGGCTTCCGGGCCGATGCCGTCGCCGGGCAGGAGAAGGAGAGTGCGCGCTGTCATGGAATTTTCCTTGATGTAGCGAATGTCACGGAAGGGTCGCGCGCTTCTTAGCGCAACTTCCGTTCAAGGAAAATCGCCGTGAGGAAAGAATTTTGCGTGGCGGGCCCGGTCTTTCGGCCTAGCTGCCGCGCAGCGCCGTCACTTCGATTTCGATCAGCATTTCCGGCCGGATGAGGCCGCAGACGACCATGGTGGCAGCGGGGCGGACCGGACCGAAGGTCTCGCCGAGGATGGGAAAGACGCGGTCGGCAAAGGCGGCGTCGGTCACGTAATAGTGGCAGCGCACGACGTCCGCGAAGGAGAAGCCGGCATCCTCCAGGACGCTGCCGATGGTGGCAAGTCCGTTGCGCGTCTGCTCCTCGACGCTCTCGGGCATGGTCATGGTGGCGTAGTCGTAGCCGGTCGTGCCGGAAACGAAGCACCAGTCGCCCTGAACGACGGCGCGCGAATAACCCGCCGTCGCCTCGAACGGGGAGCCTGACGAGATCAGGCGGCGCACGGGCTTATGCCCAGGGGCGGGAGGATGCGCTCTTTTTCTCGAAGCTGTCGATGGCGCTTGCCTTTTCCAGCGTCAGGCCGATGTCGTCGAGGCCGTTCAGCAGGCAGTGGCGGCGGAAAGGGTCGATCTCGAAGCCGATGCGGCCGCCGTCGGGACCGGTGATCTCCTGGGCTTCCAGGTCGACGGTGAGGACGGCGTTCGAGCCGCGGCTGGCATCGTCCATCAGCTTGTCCAGGTCTTCCTGGCTGACGACGATCGGCAGGATGCCGTTCTTGAAACAGTTGTTGTAGAAGATGTCGGCGAAGCTCGTGGAGATGACGCAGCGGATGCCGAAGTCGAGAAGCGCCCACGGTGCATGCTCGCGCGAGGAGCCGCAGCCGAAATTGTCGCCGGCGACCAGGATCGTTGCGTTCTGGTAGGCGGGTTTGTTCAGCACGAAGTCCGGGTTCGGCGTACCGTCCTCGTTGTAGCGCGCCTCGGCGAAGAGACCCTTGCCGAGGCCGGTGCGCTTGATGGTCTTCAGGTAGTCCTTCGGAATGATCATGTCCGTGTCGATGTTGACGACGGGAAGCGGTGCGGCGACGCCGGTCAGCCTGACGAACTTTTCCATGCGGATACCCTCGAAATACGGTGATGTCGGTTGGCCAAGCGTTTAGAGCAGTTTTCCCGGAATTTGAAGGAGAATCTTCGGGAAAGCCGGGGGTGCAAGCGCGAAAGCCGGGCACGGCAGCGCCCGGCATCCTCATGGGGGGAGGCCTTAAACCTTGCTTAGAGGTCGATGATCGTGCCGCGGCCGTCGTTCCAGATGCGCGGCTCGCGCTGGCCGGAGGCCGCACGGTCGTTGCGGGCGGTCGTGCGGACAGGGGCCGGCTGGAATCTGTTCGCGAGCATGGAGCCGAGCATCAGCACGGCGACGATGCCGGCGATGGCCAGGCCCACGGAGGCGGCGAACAAGAAGGTCGCGCCGGCGACCAGCATGGTGAAGATGGTGAAGATGATGGAGCGGATGCGCTGCATTTTGATTTGCCCTTTCTCTGAAGAGCAATGTGGGGGGCGATTTTGTCCATTGCAAGGCCGAATTCGGTAGTGCTTGCGGGCTTCGGCAAAGCGCGGCACAAAGGAGGGATGAACAGGATACCGCGCCACCATCCGCTTCGCCTGCGCCGCTCGGTGCTGAGCGTTCCCGCCGCAAATGCCCGTGCGCTCGCCAAGTCCGCCGCGCTCGATTGCGACGCGATCATCTTCGATCTCGAAGATTCCGTCCTGCCGGAGAAGAAGGCGGAAGCCCGCGCCGCGCTGGTCGACCATTTCAAGACGCTCGACCGCGCGTCCGGCCGCGAGCATGTCATCCGGATCAACCCGCCCGACGGTCCGGACGGTGCGCTCGACCTCGAAGCGGTGCTCGACTGCATGCCCGATGCGGTGCTGCTGCCTAAGGTCTGCGAGCCGCAGGACGTTCTCACCGTCGCCGACCACCTTTCCGAGGCCGGCGCCGAAGAAGGACCGCGGCTCTGGGCGATGGTCGAGACGGCGGCCTGTCTCCTCAATCTCGCCGCCATTGCCGAGACGGGCCGCACCCATGGGGGCCGGCTCGATTGCCTGGTGGTCGGCCTCAACGACCTGCGCAAGGAAACCGGCATCGCCGACATTCCCGGCCGTCCTTTCCTCGTGCCCCTCCTCCTGCAGGTCGTTGTGGCGGCGCGGGCCTCGGGACTCGACGTCATCGACAGCGTGTTCAACGATTTCTCCGACACGGAGGGCCTCGAGGCGGAATGCCGGCAGGGCCGGCACATGGGATTTGACGGCAAGATGCTGATCCATCCCGCGCAGATCGCGGCGGCAAACGAGGCCTACGGCGTGCCGGAAGCCGAGGCGGCAGAAGCGCTTGCCATCGTCGCGGCCTTCGCCGCGCCGGAGAACGCCGGCAAGGCCGTCGTCAATCTCGCCGGCCGCATGGTCGAAAAGCTCCACGCCGACCAGGCCGGGCGCTTGCTCGCCAAGGCCGACCTGATCAACGAGAGAAAGAAGAAAGCATGAAAGTCTACCGATTCCTGACCGGCCCGGACGACGCCTCGTTCTGCCACAAGGTGACGCTGGCGCTCAACAAGGGCTGGGAACTGCACGGCTCGCCGACCTATGCCTACAATGCCGAGACCAGGCTGATGCAGTGCGGCCAGGCGGTCGTGAAGGAGGTTCCAGGCAAGGAATACACGCCGGACATCAAGCTTTCGGAGCAGTAGACGCAAGAGCGCCGCTCCGCGCCTTTCTGTTGTCGCGCTTCTCCCGACACACCCACCTTGGTCATCTCGGCCTTGACCCGAGGATTCATGTCGCGAGTGACGTGTGGACGGCCGGGTCAAGCCCGACCATGACGAAAGAGAGGAGGGTGCCGTGCCTGCCCTCGGACGGCAGCCGTTCAGCCCGCCGCGATTTCCGCGCTCGCCTCGATGCGCTCCATGTCGTCGTCCGACAGGCCGAAATGATGGCCGATCTCGTGGATGAGGACATGGGTGATGATGTCGCCGAGCGTTTCCTCGTTCTCCGCCCAGTAGTCGAGGATTGGACGGCGGTAGAGCGTGATGCGGTTCGGCATCTCGCCGGTCTCGACGGTGAAGCGCTCGCTGATGCCGCGGCCCTCGAACAGGCCGAGCAGGTCGAAGGGCGTTTCCAGCGCCATGTCCTCGAAGACGTCGTCGCTCGGGAACTCGGCGATCTCTATGATGAGGTTGCCCGTCAGCGCACGGAACTCTTCCGGCAGGTGGCCATAGGCTTCGAGTGCCAGAGATTCGAACGTGCTTATGGTCGGGGCATGGCGCGTCCGCCAATCCTCGGTCTGGTCAATGCGGGCCATGGGCTCTCCTTTGCCCGTCATATAGACGATTTCCAGCGTTTTTCGAGGTTGAATTTGCATGTAGCGCCTCTGCGCGCGCCTGCGCGAGAACCGCGGGACGGCGATTCGATCGCCCGGACGCCGGGCGAGGCGCGACGCTTGCGGCAAAACCGTCTTCGGACGGACTTTTGCAACAAAATGTGATCGGTCAGTTTGACGCACCCCAAGACTGGTTTTGCGCTTGGCCGGAGAGCGTAACCCGATGAAAAGACGACATTTTTAATCAAGATTAGAACGACTCTAAATTCATCAGACAGCAAGGCTGACCCGTTCATTCTTGACACCAAAGGTCCTCTTTTGCTTAATCCCGGAAACTCAGTACTTTGCGTATGGCAGGCAAGACGAAATGCTGGTTTGCAGCTGCAACTTCATCACCGAAAAGGAAATCGTTGACGTGATCAACAGCCTCCTCGACGAGGACTGTTGGCAGCTCATCGTGCCTGCGAAAGTCTACCACGCGATGCAAAAGCGCGGCCGCTGCTGCGGCTGTTTCCCCAATGTCGTGGACATTATCATCCGCACCACGGAGCAGTACCACGCCGGCCGCCACTCGACGGACGCCGAGATATTTGATTTCATGATCCGCCTCAAACAATTCCATGAAGAAAACAGGAGAGCGGACCTTGAAAGGCGACAAAAGAGTCATCGAGCAGCTTAACGAAGCACTCTATCTAGAGTTGGGTGCTGTCAATCAGTATTGGCTGCATTACCGCCTTCTGGAGGATTGGGGTTACACGCTTCTCGCCAAGAAGGAGCGTGCCGAATCGATCGAAGAGATGCAGCATGCCGACAAGCTCGTCGCCCGCATCATCTTCCTCGAAGGCCACCCGAACCTCCAGACCGTCGCACCGCTGCGCATCGGCCAGAACGTCAAGGAAGTGCTGGAAGCCGACCTTGCCGGCGAGTACGATGCCCGCACCGCCTACAAGAAGTCGCGCGACATCTGTCATGACGCCGGTGACTACGTCACCATGAAGCTGTTCGAGGAGCTGCTGATGGACGAGGAAGGCCATATCGACTTCCTCGAGACCCAGCTCGAACTGCTCGACAAGCTCGGCGAGGAAAAGTACGGCCAGCTCAACGCCGCGCCGGCGAACGAAGCCGAATAAGGCTTCGGCATATCCGAACGCGGAAATCCCCGGCTTGCCGGGGATTTTCGTTTCAGCCAAAGGGCTGCCGACCCTCGGCCGTCATGGTTGGGATGGCTGGAGACGGTCTCGATCCCGCCGCGTGAAGGCTCTTGTGCGTCAAGGCGCCAGGTGCGCGAAGGTCGCGACGACCTCCTCGTAGACCTTGCGCTTGAAGGGCACGATGAGCTCCGGCAGGTCGCGCATCGCCTTCCATTCCCAGGCGTCGAATTCCGCGTCGTGGCCGCCCGGCGGCGGGTTGATGGCGATCTCGCTTTCATCGCCCTCGAAACGGAAGGCGAACCAGCGCTGGGTCTGGCCGCGATACTTGCCCTTCAGGCCGATGCCGATCAGCTGGGCCGGCAGGTCGTAGTTGATCCAGCGTCCGGCATCGGCGATGAACGACACGCTCCTGATGCCGGTCTCCTCGTAGAGTTCGCGATAGGCGGCCTCGAGCGGATCCTCGCCCTTGTCGATGCCGCCTTGCGGCATCTGCCAGAGCTGCGGCGAGCCGTCATATTCGGAGTTTCCGACGGCGAGCCGCCGGCCGGCCCAGACCTTGCCCTCCCCATTCAGCACCATGATGCCGACACAGGGGCGGTACGGCAGGTCCTCGGCCCGAACCACCTTTTCCTTTTCCTTGCCCATCGAAAGTTCCTATCGTTTGGCGGGAATGGCCGCGAGCGATGCGACGCCGACGATCTCGATGCCGCGGGTCGCCGCTTCCTCGCACCATTTGCGGATCGCGTCCACACTTTCATCGAAGGCCGATGCGATGCCGATCGCCGTGCCGTTGCGCCGGGCGATGCGTTCCAGCTCATCGAGCTTCTTCAGCACCGCCTCGCGCGAAAGATCGGCGTCGAGCTGGAGATCGGCAAAGGCATGCGGCGCTTCGACGGCGCCGGCGACCGTACCGGAGAGCGATTGCGCCGAGCTGCCGTCATCGAGGAACAGGAGGCCGCGGCTGGCGACGTCCCGGATCACCGGCTCCAGCGCGTCCGGGTCGGAAAGGAAGCGGCCGCCCATGAAGGTCACGATGCCGGTATAGTTGGTGATCTTCGCCATGGCGCGGTGCAGTTTGGCAAGATTCTTCGCCGCGCTGAAATCGGTGCGCAGCGTGTATGGGCCGGGGTCGTTCGCCGGATAGTCGAAGGGCTCCAGCGGGACCTGCAGCAGGATCTCGTGGCCGTCGCGCCGCGCTTCCTGCATCCAGCGCGGCAAGCTGTTGCCGCTGGCGGCAAAGGCGAGCGTCACCTCGCCCGGCAGTTCGCGGATCGCGCGCTGCGTTCCCGTCTGGCTGAGGCCGAGCCCGCCGACGACGATGGCGATGCGCGTGCCGCGCGCACCGGACCAGGGACGCGCATATTGGTCCATCGGCCGCGTGCCGTCGAGGCCGATCACCGGGATCTTGCCGTCCGGGGTCTCTTCAAGGAGGTCTTCGTTCGGGAAGGCCGCCGTGCGCGCGTCCTGTCCGACGCGGTTGGCCTCGATGATCAGCGGGCCGGTGCCGTCGCGGGCGCCGGGCGAATATTTGCGCACGACATTGCCGTCGTCGGTCAATGTCTCGTCGACGCGCGCGCCGGAAAGGCCGTTGGCCCTGCGCACGCCATCCCTGGCCTCGACTGTCCGTTGATCCGCCTCCGCTTCGGCTGACGGCAGGGAGGAAGCATCGTCCGTCGCCGTGACAAGCGGCGTGGTGCGCAGACCGCTCGGCGCGGTCGCAGTCCAGCCGGAAAAGCCGAGGAGGCCGGCGACGGCCGCGGCAAAAACGACGTTGCCGGCCGAGAACCGTGACGGTCCCGCCGGTCCGGGCCTTGCCTTGCGGTCCTGGCCGAGAGGTGCGTGAATGTCTGTGCCCAAGGTCAGTCCGCGCTGGCCGGAAGGTGCGTGGGGAAACAGGGCCCGCGTGGTGGCGGGCCCTGTGCAGGCGTCTTACTTCTTCAGTTCGGCCTTTTCCGGATTGGCCGGGAAGGACGGGTCGGTCTTCTGGCCGCGCAGCAGTTCCAGCGCGTATTGAAGCTGGACGTCGTCCTTGGCTTCCGGCGGCACGTAGGCCGAGGAACCGGAGCCTTCCTCCGTCTCGCTCTGGCCCGGGATGTGGCCGCGCAGGTTCGATTCGCCGGCCGCTTCCAGCTTGCCCTGAAGTTCCGCCGGCAGCGGCTGCTCGACCGTGATGTCCGGCGTGATGCCGGTACCCTGGATCGATTTGCCGGACGGCGTGTAATAGAGCGCCGTCGTCAGGCGCAGCGCACCGGCATCGCCCATCGGGATGATGGTCTGGACCGACCCCTTGCCGAAGGAGCGTGTACCGAGAACGGTGGCGCGGCGCAGATCCTGCAGCGCGCCGGCGACGATTTCCGATGCGGAGGCCGAGCCGCCGTTGATCATCACCACCACCGGCTTGCCGTCGACGATGTCGCCCGGCGTCGCGTTGAAGCGGCGGGTTTCGTCCTCGTTGCGGCCGCGGGTCGAGACGACCTCGCCGCGTTCCAGGAAGGCGTCGGAGACGTTGATCGCCTGGTCGAGCAGGCCGCCCGGGTTGAGGCGAAGGTCGAGCACGTAGCCCTTCAGCTTGTCGGCCGGAACCTCTTCCTTGATCTTGGTGATCGCGGCTTCGAGGTCGTCATAGGTCTTCTCCGTGAAGGAGATGACGCGGAGATACCCCACATCGTTCTCGACGCGGAACTTCACGGCCTTCACGGCGATGATGTCGCGCATGATGGTCAGTTCGATCGGCTTGTCGGCGCCCTTGCGGATCAAGGTCAGCTTGATCGGCGTGTTGACGGCGCCGCGCATCTTCTCGACCGCTTCTTCCAGCTTCAGGCCGCGCACGTCCTGGCCGTCGATCTTGGCGATGAAGTCGCCGGCGAGAACGCCCGCGCGGGCGGCGGGCGTGTCGTCGATCGGGGTGATGACCTTGACGAGCTCGTCTTCCATCGTGACCTCGATGCCGAGGCCGCCGAACTCGCCGCGCGTCTGGGTGCGCATGTCCTCGGCGTCCTTCGCATTCATGTAGGAGGAATGCGGATCGAGCGATGTGAGCATGCCGTTGATGGCATTCTCGATGAGCTGGTCTTCCTTCGGCGGCGTCACGTATTGCGCGCGCACGCGCTCGAAGACATCGCCGAAGATGGAAAGCTCGCGATAGGTCGACGAGCCGGCGGCTTCGGCGGGCAGCGTTACCGTGTTGATGACGCTCATGGCCGTGGCACCCATGAGTGCACCGACGAGAACAAGTGAAGCCCTACGTATCATTGCGTGCCTTTCCAGAATCTTTTGCGGACCACCACGGCCGGGAATCAACCGGTTTTCCGTTCTTTCGGAATTCAATGTAAAGTGTCGGCTTGTCCGTTTCCAGCGTCAAAGCGTTGACACTCGCGACCCTTTTTTCACCCATCACGGCGAGCGGCTCTCCCGCCACGACGAATTGCCCTTCCCGCACGCTCACCTTGTCCATGCCGGCAAGGACGAGATGGTAGCCCTCCCCCGCATTGAGGATGATCATGCGGCCGTAACTGCGGAACGACCCGGCAAAGACGATCCATCCATCCGACGGGGCCGTCACGAGCGCGCCCGGATTGGCGGCCAGGGTCAGCCCTTGCGAATCGTGGCCGGTCCCGTCTGCCTCGCCGAACTGGCGCAGGACGTCGCCCGCCACGGGATAGTCGAGTTTTGCCTGCAGCTCCGAAAATTCGTATGCCGGAGCAATGCGGTTTTTGTCGGGCACCGAGTTGCGGGCGAGCGCCCTTGCCTTCTCCCGTTCGGCCTCCGTCTGGTTGCGCCGCTCCTCTTCCTTGGCGCGGGCGAGCGCGGCGGCGTCGCGCACCGACCCGATCTCGCGCTCCAGGCTGCCGATCAAGCCTTCGAGGCTCGTCGCGCGGGCTGCGAGTTCTTCGGCGCGCCGGCGTTCGGCCGCGAGCGTGCGGCTGTTGGTTTCCGTGAGCGCCTCGTTCTCGGCGATCAGCAGCTCGGAGCGCTTTTCCGCTTCGACGCGCAGCTGCATCGCTTCGGCAAGATCGGCCTTCTCGCGGTCGATCTCAACCTTCACGTCCATCAATTCTTTGAGATCGGCGACGAGCTCGTCCGTTTCCTTGCGGATGCCCGGCACGACCGCGCCGAGGAGAATGGCGCTGCGCACGGAGGAAAGCGCGTCCTCCGGCGTCACCAGCAGGGCGGGCGGCGGGTTGCGGCCCATGCGCTGGAGCGCGGCGAGAACTTCCGCCAGCAGCCCGCGGCGTTCGTTGAGGGACGCGCGCACGCCGGATTCGCGCTCGCGCATGCCCTCGAGCCGCTTTTCGCCGGCGAGGATCTTCTGCTCCATCTCCTTGCGCATGGCGGCCGATCTGACGATCTCCTCGCGCAGGCTCTGCCGCGTCTTTTCGAGATTGGCGATCTCCGCCTCGAGCTGCTTCGCCTTCTCGTCGGAGACGGTGATCGACCGGGAGAGCGCTTCCAGTTCCCGGCGCGTGCTGTCGCGGCGAAGCGCCAGGGCTGCGGCGGGATCGGGCTCGACCTTCGGCAGCGAACCGGTCTTTTCGAGCGCGACGCCGGCGTCGTTCGGTTCGGCGGCGACGGGATGGGGAAGAGGGACCAGCGTCAGGGCGGCGCAAAGCAATGCCGCCCGCGGCAGGCGGCTCGCTCTCTCACCCGAAATGGCTGCGCCGGTCTTCCTCATCGCTCCCCGAACGTCCGTTCTTTCCGCTCTATGCTGATTTGGCGATTTCGCCAAGAAACAGCGCCAAAAATACGGCTTCCGCGATCCTGGACGTCGATCCTTGCGCGGCCATGGTGTGCTCGTCAGCTGCGATGGTAGGGGTGGCCGGAAAGGATGGTGACGGCGCGGTAGAGCTGTTCGGCCAGGAGGATGCGCACGAGCTGGTGCGGCCAGGTCATCTTGCCGAGGCAGAGCGTGGCGTCGGCGCGGCCGTACAGCGCGGGGTCGAGCCCGTCGGCACCGCCGACAGCGATCAGAAGGTCGCGCTTGCCGCAATCGCGGAAGCCGGCAAGAAGCTCGGCAAAGGCGGGGGAATCGAGCGATTTGCCGCGCTCGTCGAGCAGGACCAGCACGGCGCCGCCTGGCAATGCCTTTTCCAGCATCGCCGCCTCCTCGCGCTTTCGCGTTTCGGCATTGCCGGCACGGCTTTCCCCGACTTCGGCAATCCTGCCGAGTTCGAGGCCGACGGCGGGGCCGGCCTTCGCGAAACGGTCCAGGTAGCGGGCCGCAAGATCCTTCTCAGGGCCGGCTTTGAGCCGTCCAACCGCGAAAAGTCCAACCCGCATCGTCCGTGGCCCTGTCCGTTCGCGATGACGCTCAAGCCGCGCCATCGTCTTTCCTCGCCGGACAGGCGCCCGGCGTCATTGTCAATGTACGGTGCCGTCCTCGATCTCGGGAGCCGCCCACATCCGTTCGATGTTGTAGAACTCCCGGACTTCCGGCCGGAATACATGGATGATGATGTCGCCCGTGTCGATCAGCACCCAGTCGCCCGCCTCCAGGCCTTCGACGCGGGCATTGCCCAGGCCTTCGTCCTTGAGGTCGGAAATGAGGTGATCGGCAATCGCCATGACATGACGGTTCGAGCGTCCGGACACGACCACCATGTAGTCGCCCAGCGCCGATTTTCCTGTAATGTTGATGGTGACGATATCTTCTGCCTTCGAGTCCTCAAGGCTTGCGAGGACCAGTTGAAGGGCCCGGTCGGCGGCATCGTCGCTGCGTCCCGTGCTCCTGGAGAAAACGCCGGTGACGTTTCCCTTTGCGTGCACTGTTGTCAGGTTCGTTCCTTTCTGCATAACAAAACAGCACGTCTCGTATCGGCAAACCGCCGATACCTACCAAATGTAGGCATCAATATGTGCCGGTTTCAAGACGTCACTTCTGAGGGATGGTTTTCTCTACCGCCTGATCCGCGGTCGCCGGAACAATACCCCTGGCATTGTTACGACTGCTTCGATGCCGCCTGGCTGCGCAGCGCCGTGGAGCTGAGCGCCGAACGCGGCCCGTGGATGAAGGTCCAGGCCGGTGCCGGACGGCCCGGCAGCGACATGGCGTCCTCCTCGTCGATGCGGGCATAGTCGAAGGTCTTCGCCATGCGGGAGGAGAGGTAGGAGAGCGTCGAGCCCGGCCGGTCGATGACGGCGATCGGGAAGGTGCAGGCGATCTTCTGCCAGTTCTGCCAGTGGTGGAAGGTGCCGAGGTTGTCCGCACCCATGATCCAGACGAAGTCGACGCCGCGGTTCAGCGCCTGCACGCGTTCCAGGGTCTTGGCCGTGTAGCTCTGGCCGAGCCGCTTCTCGAAGGCGGTCACCTTGACGCGCGGGCCGGGAGCGACTGCCTCGCTGAGGCGGATGCGTTCTGCAAGCGGGGCGAGCTGGCGGTGGTCCTTCAGCGGATTGCCGGGCGTCACCATCCACCAGAGCTGGTCGAGGCCGAGGCGGCGAAGGGCGGTTTCCGCAACGAGCGCATGGCCCTGGTGCGGCGGATTGAAGGAACCGCCGAACAGGCCGACCGCCATGCCCTTTTCGACATGCGGCATCCTCAGATAGCGCTCTGCAACCGCGTCCGCCGTCACCTCAGGGCCGCACCTGTCCGGTGCCGCGCACCCGGTATTTGAAGGAGGTGAGCTGCTCGACGCCGACGGGGCCGCGCGCATGCATCTTGCCCGTCGCGATGCCGATCTCGCCGCCCATGCCGAACTCGCCGCCATCGGCGAACTGCGTGGAGGCGTTGTGCAGCAGGATCGCCGAGTCGATCTCCGTGAAGAAGCGTTCGACGACGGCCGGATCCTCGGCGATCACCGCCTCCGTATGGGCGGAAGACCAGCGGTTGATGTGCTCGATCGCACCCGAGATGCCGTCGACGAGGCAGACGGAAAGGATGGCGTCGAGATATTCGGTCGACCAGTCTGTTTCGGTGGCCGCGGCGAGGCCTGGAATGCGGGCGCGGATCTCTTCCGTCGCGCGCACCTCGCAGCTGGCGGCGCGAAGCGCTTCGACGAGCGGCTTCAGGTGCGTGCCGGCGGCGGCGCGGTCGATCAGCAGGGTTTCCATCGCGCCGCAGATGCCCGTGCGGCGCATCTTGGCGTTGACGACGATCCTTTTCGCCATGTCGGGATCGGCGGACTTGTCGATATAGATGTGGCAGAGGCCCTCGAGATGGGCGAAGACCGGCACGCGCGCCTCGCTCTGCACGCGGGCGACGAGGCTCTTGCCGCCGCGCGGCACGATGACGTCGATCGCCCCGCCAAGGCCGGATAGCATGGCGCCGACGGCGGCGCGGTCCGTCACCGGAACGTACTGGATCGCATGTTCCGGCAGGCCGGCAGCCTTGAGGCCGGCGGCAAGGCAGGAATGGATAGCCTGCGATGAATTCACGCTGTCGGACCCGCCGCGCAGGATCACCGCATTGCCGGCCTTGAGGCACAGCGCGCCGGCATCCGCCGTCACGTTCGGCCGGCTTTCATAGATGACGCCGATGACACCGAGCGGCGTGCGCACGCGCTCGATATGCAGGCCGTTCGGCCGGTCCCATTCGGCGATGACGTCGCCGACCGGGTCCTTCAGGCCCGCGATGTCGCGGATCGCCGCGGCGATGCCTTCGATACGCTCGGGCGTCAGCGTCAGCCGATCGATGAAGGCGGCGGCGACGCCGCTTTCCTTGGCATTGGCGAGATCGACGGCGTTGGCGGCAAGGATCGCCTCGCGGTTGGCGAGGATTTCCGCCGCCATGGCTTCGAGCGCGCGGTTCTTCTGCTCCGCCGTGGCGATGGCGAGCGGGCGGGCGGCGGCGCGCGCGTTGCGGCCGATCTCGGCCATCAGGCTGTCGATGCCGGCCTTCGCGGCCTGATCAAGCATGGCTCATATCCTTTCCCGCCTGCGCGGCGCCCGGCGCGGCATGGCCGGTCACCACGAGGTCATCCCTGTGCACCATGGCGGCGCGGCCGGCATAGCCGAGAATGGCGGCGATCTCCGCCGATTTCTTTCCCACGATCAGCCGTGCCTCGTCCGCGTCGTAGCCGGCGAGCCCGCGGGCGATCTCCCGTCCGTTCGTGCCGTGGATCGCCACCGTGTCGCCGCGCGAGAAGGTACCCCAGACGCCGCGCACGCCGGCGGGCAACAGGCTCTTTCCCGAGGTGAGCGCCGCCTCCGCGCCCGAATCGATCTCAAGCCGGCCGGCCGGCTGCAATTGCCCGGCGATCCAGGTCTTGCGCGCGGTGACGGGCGAGCCCGAAGGCGCGAACCAGGAGGAACGCGCGCCCTCCTCGATGGAACGCAGCGGATGGTCGACCTTGCCGGAGGCGATGATCATGGCGCAACCGGCGCCCGTCGCGATCTTGCCGGCATCGATCTTCGTGCGCATGCCGCCCCGCGACAGCTCGGAAGCCGCCCCGCCGGCCATCGCCTCGATCTGCGGGGTGATCGCGTCGATCGTTTCGAGGAAGCGGGCGGAAGGATCGAGATGCGGCGGGGCCGTATAGAGCCCGTCGATATCGGAAAGCAGCACGAGCAGGTCGGCGCGCGTCATCGTGGCGACGCGCGCGGCGAGCCGGTCGTTGTCGCCGTAGCGGATTTCGGTGGTCGCGACCGTGTCGTTCTCGTTGATGATCGGCACGGCGCCGAGCTTCAGCAGCTGGTTGATCGTGGCACGCGCGTTGAGATAGCGGCGGCGCTCCTCCGTGTCGCCCAGCGTCAGCAGGACCTGGCCCGCGACGATGCCGTCCGCCGAAAGGCTTTCCGACCAGGCGCGGGCGAGCGCGATCTGCCCGACGGCGGCGGCGGCCTGGCTTTCCTCCAGCTTCAGCACGCCCGACGGCACCTTGAGCACCGAGCGGCCGAGAGCGATGGCGCCCGATGAGACGACGAGCACGTCCGTACCCCCGGCCCGCAGCGCCGCGATGTCGCTGCACATCGCATCGAGCCACGCCTTCTTCAGGCCCGTCGCCCGGTCGACGAGCAGGGCCGAGCCGATCTTGATCACAATCCGGCGGTATTTCCCGAGCGGTTTGCGGTGCTTCGTCATCTCAGTCGTCGGATCCGGAAGTCTTCGCCTCGACGATGATGTCGCGCAAGGCCCTCAGCGTGCTCGTCATGCCGACGCCCGCAACGGCGGAGAGCTGCAGCGGCGTCTTTCCGCAGGCCTTGGCCAGGGCCTTGGATTTCTTCTTCAGTTCGTCCTCGTCCAGCACGTCGATCTGCGACAGGGCGACGATTTCCGGCTTGTCGGTGATGCCGCCGCCATAGGCTTCGAGCTCGTGCTTCACCGTCCGGTAGGCCTTGGCGACGTCCTCTTCCTGCGCGGAGACGAGATGGAGGAGCACGCGGGTGCGCTCGACATGGCCGAGGAATCGATCGCCGAGGCCGATGCCGTCGTGGGCGCCCTCGATGAGGCCGGGAATGTCCGCGAGGATGAATTCCGCCCCATCGATCGTCGCGACGCCGAGGTTCGGATGCAGCGTCGTGAAGGGATAGTTGGCGATCTTTGGCCGCGCGCGCGTGCAGGTGGCAAGGAAGGTCGACTTGCCGGCATTCGGCAGGCCGACGAGGCCGGCGTCGGCGATCAGCTTCAGCCTGAGCCAGATCGTCTTCTCCTCGCCCTCGAGGCCCGGATTGGCCCAGTTCGGCGCCTGGTTGGTCGAGGACTTGAAATGCGCATTGCCGAAACCGCCATTGCCGCCGGCGGCGAGCTTGAAGCGCTGGCCCTCCGTCACGAGGTCGACGATCAGCGTCTCGTTGTCCTCCTCGAAGACCTGGGTGCCGACCGGCACCTTCAGCGTCACGCTCGCGCCGTTCGCGCCGGTGCGGTTGCGGCCCATGCCGTGCATGCCGATCGAGGCCTTGAAATGCTGCTGGTAGCGGAAGTCGATCAGCGTGTTGAGGCCGTTGACGGCCTCGATCCACACGTCGCCGCCGCGCCCGCCGTCGCCGCCGTCGGGGCCGCCGAATTCGATGAATTTTTCACGGCGGAACGAGACAGCCCCTGCCCCGCCGTCGCCGGAGCGGATATAGACTTTTGCTTCGTCCAGGAACTTCATCGGCTCGCCGTTCGCTTTGCTTTTATCGTCATGGTCATTTTGCCGTCTTCGATATAGCCGCTTCCCGCAGAGGTCAAAGACTATCGTGAAATTCGTCAGCTACAACGTCCAGTACGGCATCGGTCTCGATGATCGCTTCGACCTGCCGCGCATCGTCTCCAGCATCCACGGCGCGGACATCATCGCGCTGCAGGAGGTGACCCGCAATTTTCACCGCAACGGCCATGTCGACATGGTCGACGAACTGCGCATCCTGCTCGCCAACCACTATTCCGTCTTCTGGCCGGCTTGCGATCTCGATGCCGGCTCGGCGATCGAAAAGGGCCGCGTGGTCAACCGCCGCTTCCAGTTCGGCAACATGGTGTTTTCCCGCTGGCCGATCCTGTCGAGCCGCCTCATCCCGTTGCCGCGCACGCGCACGCTCGACAAGCTGAACCTGCAGCGCGGCGCGACCGAGGCGGTGATCGCAACGCCCAGCGGCCCGATCCGCGTCTATTCCGTGCATCTCGACCACGTCCACCGCGACGAGCGCATCGCGCAGATCCGCTTCCTCAAGGAGCGTGCCCGGCTCTACGGCTTCGAGGGCGGGGCGATTTCCGGCGCGCACGAATTCGGCCTTGCCGAGCCGCCGGTGCCGGAGGACTACGTGCTGATGGGCGATTTCAACATGGTGCCGGAATCGCCGGAATACTGCGAAATGGCCGGCGGGGTCGATGCGCTCTACGGCCGGCAGATTCGCGCCACCAATCCGGTGGATGCGCTCGCCGGGCTCGGCAAGCGCCATGCCGCAAGCTTCAGCTGGATCAACCCGAAGGATCATTCCGATCGCCTTTTCCTCGATTACTGTTTCCTCAGCCACGGCCTCGTGGAGCGGCTGAAGGACGCCTGGGTCGACGAAACCGCCTTCGGTTCCGATCACATGCCGGTCTGGTTCGAGCTTTCCTGAAGGATGGCGAATACGTCTCCCCGGAACCCGGGTCCTGCCCGCGGATAATCCACCGTCGGCAAGGCGGACCCGATGGCGGGCGGGACGGATCGCTCCGCCCCGCCCGTTCTCACCGCCGCGGTGCCGCCGGGCGGAAATCGCCCGGCTCCAGCCGCGTCTCGATATGCGGGACCATTGCACCGCGGGCAACGCAGAACAGCTCGCTGCATCCGGTGATGCGGAAGCCCGCCTTTTCCTGCACCCGCAGCGAGGCGGGGTTGTCGGCGAAGATGCCGGAATGGATCTGCGTGCCCGGCATGCGCATCAGGAAACGGGCTATTGCCGCATGCACGGCCTCGCTCATGTAGCCGCGCCCCCAGTAGAAGCGGTTCAGCCAGTAGCCGAGGTGCCATTCGCCGCCGCGCCACTCGAAGGCGACGCAGCCGATATGCACGTCATCGCCGGCCGTGATGGCGAAGGCCCAGCCTTCGCTGAGATCGCTGGCCGCGACCGAAAGCCACTCGGCGGCATCCTGCCTGTCATAGGGCGCGGGCACCCGCGCGAGCATGCGCGAGACCTGGAAGTCGGCGAGCGACTGGGCGATGGCGTCGGCGTCCGGCATGCGGTGCGGACGCAGGACCAGGCGGGCCGTCGTGACGGTCGGGCAGCGCCCGGGGCCGATGACGCGCTCGCGCTCCATCGGGGTCTGCATGGCGTTCATCGCATGCCTCCCCAGCTCTTCAGCGAGACCCAGGTCTTGCGGTCGAGCCTATACCATTCGACCGGAACCATTCCGCCGACGGCAAGGCTCTGCACCATGCCGGTCGCCTGGAACTGGAAGCCGCACTTCTGGATGACCCGCCGCGACGGGATGTTCATGACCCGGCACCGCGCGTCGATCTGCTCGACGTCGCGCGTGCGGAAGACCATGTCGATCAGCGCATGGGCCGCCTCGGTGGCATAGCCCTGGTTCCAGTACGGTTCGCCCAGCCAGTAGCCGAGCTCGACCGTGCGCTCGTCCTCGTGCGGTTCGATACCGCAGCAGCCGAGGAAGGCGCCGTTGTCGGCTTTCGTAATGGCATAGACGCACTTGCCAATCGCGCCGGCGCGTGTGCGTCGCACGAAATCGGCGGCATCCGCGACCGTGTAGGGGTGCGGCATGCGGGCGACCATGTTGGCGATGTTGGCGTTGTTGGCGAGATGGGCAAGGGCGTCGATGTCGTCTTCGTGCGGGGCTCTCATGACGAGCCGCGGCGACAGCAAGATCGGGCAATCGGTCCTCGACCGTTCAGGCCTCAGCCTTTCCTTGGGAGACCGTGATTGGTCTTCCCGCAACAATTCGGTCTGCATGGCTCAGTCCTCCAGAGCAAAAGGGGAGATAAGGTCTTGCCTCATCTCCCCTTTTTTCGGCAGGTCTGAACCTGTGGCGTCAGCCGGGTCGATGAGACGCCGGCTGTTTTAGAGCGCTACCGGCTTATTCCGCTGCTTCCGCTTTCGGCATTACGGACACGTAGACGCGACCGTTGGCCTTCGTACGGAAATTCACATTGCCAGCCGTGAGGGCGAAGATCGTGTGATCCTTGCCGAGGCCGACATTGGCACCGGGATGCCACTGCGTGCCGCGCTGGCGCACGATAATGTTGCCTGCGAGGACGGCTTCGCCGCCAAACTTCTTCACGCCAAGGCGCTTGGACTGGGAATCGCGGCCGTTGCGCGAGGAACCGCCAGCTTTCTTGTGTGCCATGGGAGTTCTCCTTTACCTGTCCGGGTTATTCGGCTGCTGCAACGGTTTCGGCTTCAGACTTCTTGGAAGCCTTCTTGGCCTTGCCGCCGGCTGCCGCGATGTCGAGGATGCGGACAGTCGTGTTGTGCTGGCGATGGCCGCGCGAGCGCTTCGAGTTCTGGCGGCGGCGCTTCTTGAAGGCGATGACCTTCTTGGCCCGGCCATGCTCGACGACCTCGGCGGTCACGACGGCGCCTTCGACGAAGGGCGCGCCGATCGTGGCATCGGCGCCGACGCCGACCATCAGCACTTCGGTGAATTCGATCTTCGCGCCAGCCTCGCCGGACAGCTTTTCAACCGTCAGGACGTCGTTGGCGGCCACGCGGTACTGCTTACCGCCGGTCTTGATGACTGCGAACATATTTTATCCTTTCATGTTCGTGCCGGCTCTTTGCCTTTGGAGGCACGGCCGTCTTTTTGTCAGTCGCTACGGATGGCGATGCTCTGGCATCGCCGGTTCGGCGGCTCCTCGTCAAACACGATCTTGCTGGATGCAGCCACGTGCGGCACAAAGAACCATTCTTGCGGCACGGGACGAACCTATGCCACTGCACCTTGCGCAATAGGCGAGGGCCTGGAAACTGTCAAGGCGGATTCGCGTCACCGTTACAAATAGATGCACATTCCGAAACCGCGCCCTCTTGCAAGCCCGCCCGACACCCGCTATGTACCGCCCGCGCTTGAAAGGCGCCAACCGTATGCGGAGAGGTGGCAGAGCGGTTGAATGCACCGCACTCGAAATGCGGCATAGGGGCAACTCTATCGGGGGTTCGAATCCCCCCCTCTCCGCCAATCGTTCCCATGCATCGAGCCGTATTTTTCTCAGGCCGTCGCGCCCGGGTGGACTGCGCGTGCCAAGCCCTCGTCGACCGATATCGGTGGCTGCCAGTCCAGGGTTTCGCGGGTGAAGGCGATGTCGAGTTCCAGGGAGCCGAGCAGGCGCTGGGCGAGCGTGGCCCTGCCGAGGAGCCGTGCCGTGCGGCGCAGGAGCGGCGTGGGGACCGGAAGGAGCCGTGCCGGCCGGCCCATGGCGGCGGCTGTGCGGCGCAGGAGGTCGGTCGTCGAAAGATCCTCCCCGTCGGAGACGAGGAAGGTCCGGTTGGCGGCGGCCGCATGGTCGATGGCGGTCAGGATCAGGTCGACGAGATTGTCGATGCCGACGAGGCTGCGCCGGTTGTGAACCGAGCCGAGGGGGAGGGGGACGCCTTTCCTCAGCCAGCCGACCATGCTGGCGAAATTTCCCTTGGCGCCGGCGCCGTAGACGAGCGGCGGACGGATGATCACTACGTCCATTCCGGTTTCGGCAGCGATCGCCCGCAGCCCTTCCTCCGCTTCGAGCTTGGACAGGGCATAGTCGTTGTGCGGGGCGGGCGGGCTCTCCTGGGTGAAGGGCCGGCCGGGTGCGGTCTCGTTGCCCAGCACGCCGATGGAGGAGAGGAAGATGAAGCGGCGCGTTCCCCTGTCCGCGAAGGCGCGAGCGACGGACAGCGTGTAAGCGGTGTTGGCGCTGCGGAACTGCGCTGCCGGATCGAGGCTCGTCTCCCGCAGGACATGCGCGCGGCCGGCGAGATGGATGATGCAGTCGGCCTCCATCCGGGCATCGGCGAGCCGGTCCGCCGGAATGAAACGGTGGGGGCGGACAGAGGCCCCCGGGCTCCTGCTCGAGAGCGTGAAGGGCCTGCCGGTGCGCGCAAGAGCCTCGGCCAGATGCGATCCGATGAAGCCCGAGGCGCCTGTCACGATCAGCATGTCTTTCCTCTTCCGCCCTTCAGGGCCCGCTGAAGGGATCTCGCGGGCCCTCTTTCCGGTGCTTGCCGCCCATTCCTCGCCCCGGATGCTCTTAGAAGGAATCGAGCGTCGCGGAAAGCCGGTCCGACCACATGAAGCCCTCGGCCGGGAAACGGGGTGCGCCGCGGGAAAATCCCCCGTTCGCCTCGTCGCTTGTGGACAAACGGGCGGGCTCCGCTTATCAGCGGGATCTGGTCGTTCGCCCTGATACTCATTTCCGCCCGTGCAACGGGATCCGGATGCGTGCGGCCTGTATTCCCTAACGTGCCCGGGTGAGCAGGATCCAATGAGCCGAAATCGCGTTGCAAATCGCAAGAGAGTTCTCGTCACGGGGGGCGCGGGCTTCCTCGGCTCCCACCTTTGCGAGCGGCTCCTTGCGGACGGCGCGGAGGTCCTGTGCGTCGACAGCTTCTATTCCGGCACGCGCGACAACGTCCGGCATCTGCTTGCCCATCCCAATTTCGAGGTGCTTCGTCACGACGTGACCGAGCCTTTGATGGTGGAGGTCGACGAAATATACAACCTTGCCTGCCCTGCCTCGCCGATCCATTACCAGCGCGATCCCATCTACACGATGAAGACCAGCGTTCTGGGAGCCCTGAACATGCTGGGCCTGGCGAAGCGGACCGGCGCCAGGATCTTTCAGGCCTCCACGAGCGAAGTCTACGGCGATCCGGAAGTCCACCCGCAGATCGAGAGCTACTGGGGCCACGTCAACCCCATCGGCCTCCGCTCCTGTTACGACGAGGGCAAGCGCTCAGCCGAGACCCTGTTCTTCGACTACCAGCGCATGCACGGGGTGCGGATCAAGGTCGCGCGCATCTTCAATACCTACGGGCCGCGCATGCATCCCAACGACGGCCGCGTCGTCTCGAACTTCATCGTGCAAGCCCTGCGCGGGGAGGCGCTGACCATCTATGGCGAAGGCAGCCAGACGCGGTCGTTCTGCTACGTCGACGACCTGATCGAGGGCTTCGTGCGGCTCATGGATTCCGCGGACGACGTCACCGGCCCGGTCAACCTCGGCAATCCGGAGGAATTCACGATCCGCGAGCTGGCGGATCTGGTCGCGGACATGTCCGGCTCCGCCTCGACCGTGTGCTCGCTTCCGCTTCCCTCCGACGATCCGGCCCAGCGGCGGCCCGATATCGACAAGGCGCGCGCGCTGCTCGGCTGGCATCCGAAGGTCGCCCTGCGCGACGGCCTGGCGAGAACGATCGATTATTTCAGGACGCTTGCATGACCTATCTTACGATCATTCCGGCGCGCGGCGGATCGAAGGGCGTGCCTGGCAAGAACATCCGCGACATTGCCGGCAGGCCGCTGATCGCCTGGAGCATCGCGGCGGCCCTCGGGATTGAAGGCGTGACGGTCGTCGTTTCCACCGACAGCGAGGAGATCGCCGCGGTCGCGGCGGCGCACGGGGCCGAGGTGCCCTTCCTGCGGCCGGCCGAGCTTGCCACCGACACGATGGCGACCGAGCCGGTGCTGCTGCACGCGCTCGATCACTACGAGGCGAAGGGACAGCGCTTCGATGCGATCATCCTCCTGCAGCCGACCTCGCCCTTCCGCAAGCCGGGTGCGGTGAAGGCGGCGATTTCGGCCTTCGAGGCGGAAGGGGCGGACAGCCTGCTCTCCGTCTGCGAGAACCACCACTTCTTCTGGCGCAATCCCGCCGGGCCCGAGGCGCTCTATGATTTCCGCAACAGGCCCCGCCGGCAGGACATCCGCCCCGAGGACCGCTGGTACCGCGAGACCGGCTCGATCTACATCACGAAAACCGACCTCTTCCGGAAGGAAAAGAATCGTCTCGGCGGCAAAATTGCCATGTTTGTGATGACCGAGGAGGAAAGCTGGGAGATCGACAGCCTGGCAGACTTCCAGATTGTTTCCGCCTTGATGTCAGGAGCTGGCGCTTCATGATTATCGAAAGAAAACTTTCGAAATACATTGTCTATTGCGAAGATCCCCTCGTAAGCGCCCTGCGGCGCATCAACGAGAACAAGAGCCGCGTCGTCTTTTCCGTCTCCGAGACCGGCAAGCTGGAAGGCGTGCTGACGGACGGCGACGTCCGGCGCTGGCTGACCGACGCCCATCAGGTGGACCTGGACGTCGCGGTCAGCCTCGTCAGCAACAAGCAGTACACGAGCCTGCCGTTCGACGCCTCGCACGAGGAGATCGAGGCGACGTTCAACGAGCGGATCCAGGCCATCCCGCTTCTCGACAAGCACCAGCACCTCGTCGCCATCGCCAAGCGGGAGCCGGCCGAGCTCAGGATCGGCGAGTTCGTGATCGCGGACGACCGGCCCGCCTTTGTCATCGCCGAGATCGGCAACAACCACAACGGCAGCATCGACCTTGCGTATCGGCTGGTGGACGAAGCGATCGGGACGGGCGCGGATTGCGCGAAGTTCCAGCTGCGCGACATGGCGTCGCTCTATAGAAACCAGGGAAACCCGACGGATTCCAGCGAAGACCTCGGCGCGCAATATACGCTGGACCTGCTCTCCCGCTTCCAGCTCGATTCGGACGACATGTTCAAGGTCTTCGACTACTGCACGCAGAAGGGGATCATGCCTCTGTGCACGCCCTGGGACAAGGAGAGCCTGGAGCGCCTCGACCGCTATGGCATGCCGGCGTTCAAGCTCGCCTCGGCGGACCTCACCAACCACGAGCTGCTGGAGGCGATGGCGCGCACCGGCAAGCCGCTCATCTGCTCGACGGGCATGTCGAACGAGGGCGAGATCGTCGAAGCCGTGCGCATCCTGCGCCGCATGAACGCGAAATACGTTCTCCTGCATTGCAACTCGACCTATCCGGCGCCGTTCAAGGATATCCACCTCAACTACATCGACCGCCTGAAGCGCATCGGCGATTGCCCGGTCGGATATTCGGGACACGAGCGCGGCATCGCCGTCGCCATCGCCGCGGTTGCGAAGGGCGCGCGGGTCATCGAGAAACATTTCACGCTCGACCGCAATATGGAGGGCAACGACCATCGCGTGAGCCTTCTGCCGGACGAGTTCAGGGCGATGGTGCAGGGCATCCGCGAGGTCGAGGAGGCGCTGGGCGCCAAGGAAACCCGCCGGGTCACCCAGGGCGAGATGATGAACCGCGAGGTCCTGGGAAAGAGCCTCGTCATCAACCAGGATCTCAAGCGCGGCGAGACCATCACCGAATCGATGATCGAGACGCGGAGCCCGGGCAAGGGGCTGGCGCCCTACCGCAAGCGCGAACTGATCGGCCGCGCCGCGCCGCGCGACTTCAAGGAGGGGGATTTCTTCTTCCCCTCCGACGTGGAGGAGGCCGCGGTCTCGGTCCGGAACTACCGGTTCGGCC
The DNA here is from genome assembly GCF_046557955.1 of Shinella agrisoli. NCBI lineage: Bacteria > Pseudomonadati > Pseudomonadota > Alphaproteobacteria > Hyphomicrobiales > Rhizobiaceae > Shinella > Shinella agrisoli. Next base: position 136,960 of record NZ_JBJIEP010000018.1, read on the forward strand.
GGCCGTTCGGCATTCCCGTCCGCTATCACGACATGGCGAAGATGGCCGGTGCCTCGAATTTCGACCTGCTCGAGTTCCACCTCAGCTACAAGGATCTGGACGAACCTCTGGAGAAGTATTTTTCCGGGAGCTACGACCTTGATTTCGTCGTGCACAGCCCGGAGCTTTTTGCCGGTGACCACATCATGGACCTGTGCTCGCCGGACCCTGCCTATCGCGAGCATTCGATCGGGGAGCTCCAGCGGGTGGTGGACGTCACCCGTCGCCTCGTTCCCTATTTCCGCAAGGCGACGCGGCCCCTCATCATCATCAATGCCGGCGGCTTCAGCCTGGACGGGTTCATTCCCAGGGAGCGGCACGGCGCGCTCTACGAGTTGATCGCCGACAGCCTTTCGAAGGTCGACAGCGCCGGCGTGGAGATCATCCCGCAGACGATGCCGCCCTTTCCCTGGCATTTCGGCGGCCAGCGCTATCACAACCTTTTCGTGACCGCGGACGACATCGAGGCTTTCTGCGAGCGGCACGGCTACCGCATCTGCCTCGACCTCTCCCACTCCCAACTGTCCTGCAGCCATCTCGGCCTGTCCTTCAAGGCGTTTCTCGAGCAGGTCGCGGGCTATTCGGCCCATCTCCATGTCGTCGACGCGGAAGGCGTGGACGGGGAAGGCCTGCAGATCGGGGAGGGCACCATGGATTTCGGCATGGTCGCCGATGTCCTCAGGCGCAAGGCGCCGAAGGCCTCCTTCATTCCGGAGATCTGGCAGGGCCACAAGAACGACGGCGAAGGGTTCTGGATCGCCCTCGACCGCCTCGAGACGTGGTTCTGATGGGTTCGCTCGCGCGGAACACCTACTACAACATATCCGCGTTCGGCATAAACACGATCCTGTCGCTCGCCACCGTCACCGTGCTGGTGCGCGGCTACGGCCTCGACGGCTACGGCCTCGTCATCCTTGCGCGGCTGCTTTTGCCGAGCGGCGTCATGGGCCTGCTCGAAGCGGGGTTCCCGGAAGTGACGTCCCGTTCCGTTGCGGCCGCACGCGCGGTCGGCGATCTGGAGCAGGTCGGCCGGCGGGTTTCGGCTGCCAGCCTGATGGCTGCCGGCATCGGCGCGGCCGCCGCGCTGGTGCTGTGGCTTCTCGCCGATGCGATCGTGGACCTCGTTTTCCACTCCGCGGAAACGGGCCGTGCGGCCTTGCTGCACCTGGTCGTGATAAGCGCGCTCTCGCTGCCGCTGCAACTGGTCGGCAGCGTCCTCCGGGGTGCTTTCGAGGGCAGCGAGCGCTTCGCCCTCGTGCGCTCCGTGGAGGTGCTGAGCAATCTCGGCTATCTCGCCGTCGTCACCGGCATGCTTGCCTACGAGACGACGAGCGTCGATGCCGCGCTCGCCTATGTCTGGATCTGGAATGCGAGGAGCGTGCTTTATATCGCCATCGTGCTTTTCGGCCGCGGCGGGGGCGTTTCGTTCGCAACGCGCCGGATCTGGTCCGGCACGGCGGCGTTCCTGGCGCACGCCTTCCAGCTTTTCTCCGGCAAGTTCTTTTCCATGCTGCTCAATTTCGGCCCCTCCATCGTTCTCGGCATATTCTCCAACGTGGCGACGGTCGGCAGCTACGAGATCGTCATGCGCATCCCGAGGGTGCTGAAGACGGTGAGCGGCATGTTCAACGGCGCCCTCCTGCCGTTTGCGGCGCGGTCCGATGCGCTCGGCGACCGGGCCTCCGCGAGGCGCGTCGTCGAGCAGGGAACGACGGTGGTCGTCGGTTTCGTGGTGGCCATGTCCGTCCCTGTCATGGTCTTCGGCGCCGAGGTGCTGCGCTATTGGCTCGGCATCACCGATCCGGAGCTTTCCCTCTATCTCCAGGTCGCGCTGCTGTGGCCCGTCCTGGTTGCCACGATCGGCATCGGCTCGACCATGCTCCTGTCCCGGCCGTCTGCGGCAGCCTCGATCAACAGGCTGTCCATGGTGACGACCCTCGGTTATTTCGCGCTCGCAATCGGGCTCTATCCCTGGCTGACCTGGCGGGCCTTCGTTCTGGCGCTGGTCGTTTCCCAGGCCTTGACGGTGCCCGCCTACTGGCGCCTGCAAGCCCGGGAATACGAGGTGGACCTTGCCGTCTGGGCTGCTTTCGCCGTCAGATCGGTGCTCGTCGTGGTATTTGCCTGCTTGTTGAGCATCGGGATTCGGTCTATCGCTCCGGTTGACGGGCTGGTCATGCTCGTCGCGCAGGGGCTTTTCGTCGCGCTCGTCGTGGGATCCGGAGTTTATCTTTTCGCCGTGCCGGCGGATCTGCGCCGGGCGAACGAGGAGTTTTTGAAGCGAAACCTCAGCCGGCTGCGATAATGGGTTGCCGGCAGGCACCGTACGCCAGGAAGAACGAATGCAGGATCTGCCTTGGGACGCCCGCGTGCGTCGTTCCGTCGAGAAGCTGAAGATTGCCGCGCTGGTGACGGCGTGCCGCATCGCCGGCCCGCGCTTTGCCGCCCGGTTCATCGTCGGCAGGGCCGATTTCGCCGGCTACGTGCCGGGGCGGCCCACGGTGGTCGCGCTCACCCGGCCCCTCTTCAGCAAGGATCTCGCGGAGCTGCGGAAAAGAACCGACCTGAACTTCGTATGCATCAACAACGAATTCCTCGGTCACGTGCAGAAGGCCTGGTGCCCGCCGGAGATGCGCTTTCAGACGAAGTACCAGAAATTCCGCGACGCCCGCTATGCGCGTGCCTGGAACCGGCTCGAGGCCTTTGGCGACCATCTCGTGCGCGAACTGCGCACCCGCACGCCGGTCGATGCCTTCATGACGTCGCATATCGACTACTGGCAGGCCGAAGGGGCAAGACTTGGCGCAAAGCGCAACGGCATTCCCTTCATCGGCCTCTGCCGCGAGCACATGTGCCTGCCGATCGAGCAGCGCACGGTTCGCGACTACTATACCGGTTTCCGCTACGAGGGGGACTCCATCGCCGTGTTCGGCGATGCCACGCGCCGCAT